>JAIWHF010000010.1:0-5357 GCA_048629905.1 Methanosarcinales archaeon | reverse complement strand
TGAGTGATTCAAATCATTCATCCTCGGATGCGGAAATCGCGGCCGATTATAGCACGCTGGAGACAGAAGCGAACCCAAAGGGTTCTGCCCTCGATCTTAATGCGAGGATCGAGGCGCTGCTTTTTGTATCCCCGGAGTTGATTTCGATTACTCAGATCGCGAACGCATTAGGTTCTTCCGCGCGTGAGGTTGAAAAGTCGCTGGAAGAACTCGATAGGCTTTTCGTCAATCGGGGGATTCGCCTTCAACGTGTCTCCAGAAGTGTTCAGCTTATCACCGCGCCGGAATTATCAGCAGATGTCCAACGATTTCTTGACTTGGAAGAAACCTCACGGTTGAGTCGCGCTGCATTGGAAGTCCTGGCGATTGTCGCTTATCAGGAACCTGTCACCCGACCGCAAATCGACGCGATTAGAGGGGTTAACTCCGACAGCGTAATGAGGACGCTTCTGAGGCATGGGTTAGTTGATGAGGTTGGAAGGACAGATGGTCCAGGACGGCCGTTTATCTACGCTACAACCTCTGATTTTCTCAGCCATTTTGGTTTAACCTCCATCGAAGAGCTTCCTCCACTTAATCTCGAAAGTGAGATGGGCGAGTTGGATGCGGATGGAACGGTCCTTGCTGACACTGAGGAGAAATCCGATGAGTGATGGTATTCGTCTGCAAAAGGTCATAGCCCAAGCGGGCGTGGCCTCCCGCAGAAAGTCTGATGAGTTAATCAAGGATGGGCGGGTGACCGTGAATGGCAGCAAAGCTACTCTCGGAATGAGGGTTAACCCTGGTGAAGTTGAGATTCGAGTTGATGGCGAAATCATACAACTGCAATCAGGGTTTTTGTATATCTTGCTTAATAAACCACGAGGCGTCCTTTCCAGTCTTCGATCACAAGGCGGAAGAGCAACTGTGAGCGATTTAATTAAATTGGATCGGCGCATATTCCCCGTCGGCCGGCTCGATCTCGAAAGCGAGGGATTGATTTTAATGACCGATGACGGGGAGCTCACGAATCGGTTAACACATCCCCGCTATCAACATGAGAAGGAATATCGGATCCTCCTAAATAGGAAACCAGACCAGGCGCAAATTAATGCTTGGAGACGGGGAGTTGTGTTGGAGGACGGTTTTCGAACGCGTCCAGCAGAGGTGTGGGTTGAAAATACGAAAGAGCCCTGGGTGCATGTGATCCTCACCGAAGGTCACAAGCGGCAAATCCGCGAGACTGCGAAAAGCCTTGGTTTGAGAGTGAAGAGATTAATTAGAATCCGGTTTGCAGATCTTGAAATTGGCGATCTCAAGCCGGGAGAGTGGAGGGAATTGAAGGGGGAAGAAGTCAAGCTGCTCTACCGACTCGTCAATTCTTGAAGCAAACAAAGTGCATCGAGTAATGAATCTATGTGCCGAAGGTTTATCGTTTATCGCCCATTTCCAGCAAGGGAGAATCTATGACGGAAGAAGCGATCTCATCAAACGAAGATCAGAGCTGGCTGAACCGTACTCTCAAGCGAAATCTGAGAATTGATCTTGAAGTAGCTCTGTATATCCTCCTACTCTGCGTGGCAGTATTTTCGCGATTTTATGATCTCGACACACGGGTAATGAGCCATGATGAGAGCCTGCATACCCAGTTCTCATGGTATCTGGCGGAGGGGCGTGGATTTTCTCATGATCCACTTATGCACGGCACTTTTCAGATGCACGCTGTTGCCCTCTCATATTTTCTTTTCGGCGCTTCCGACACTGCGGCACGAATTCCTGCCGCGTTATTCGGTGTGATTGCGGTCGGATTAGTTCTATTGTTCCGTAAGTGGCTCGGGCGCTGGGGGACACTCGCGGCCACGGCGATGATGGTGTTTTCTCCCTACATGCTCTACTACGACCGCTACGTCCGCAACGAAGCGTTCGTTGTTCCAATGGCTCTATTGATGTTCTACGCGGTTTTTCGCTACTTCGAAAAACGTGAAGCGAAATGGCTTTACTTATTATCCGCCTCACTTGCCCTGCACTTCACAACAAAAGAAACATCGTTCATTTACACTGCACAACTCCTGGTGTTTCTGGGTGGATTCTTTGCCATCCATATGCTTCGCATGCCGTGGAAGCAAGCCTCCCAGAAGATAGGATTTGTTTCCGGTCTTATCGTTACCGCGCTGGGGGGGATCTTGGCGATGGGAACCTTGTTCGGTGGGTGGGCCTCGTCAGGGGAAACTACAAACGCACTTGAACCGACGATCGAAGGAGCCGCCTCAATGGGTGTAGGTGCTGCGGCCAGCTCACCCCTCGTTGCGGTTGGTCTTGTATTGGCTATTTTAGGTTTGATCTTAATGGCAGTTACTTTGATTCTGGCGTTCGGTAAACGCTTGCGCACAGACTTTCCTGAACTCGATTTACTGGTCATCGTAGGTACGATGACGCTTCCCCAATTGGCAGCGCTTCCAGCGAATCTTCTGGGATGGAACCCCTTAGATTATACGAGTTCATCCCCCATAAACCAGACGATGATCGTTGTGGTCATCCTATTTCTGATTAGTGCAGCTATCGGCGCGCTGTGGGATTGGCGGAGGTGGCTGGTCGCTGCTGGAGTTTTCTTCGGCATTTTCATCGTTTTCTACACCACACTTTTTACGAACGACGACGGGCTCGCTTCAGGGCTCGTGGGATCTTTAGGGTATTGGCTTGAACAACACGGTGTCGAGCGCGGAGGACAGCCCTGGTATTACTATCTTTTCGTTCAGATCCCAATCTATGAATATCTCCCTGCTATTGGCTCGATCATGGCTTTCGTGTATTGGATCCGTTTACGACCCGATGATCAGGATCCAGCTCCAGATGGGAGCTCTGAGGGTTCCTTCCCGGTTATTGGCTTCCTCGGATTTATGACGATCACCTCACTCATCGGCTACTCCTTTGCCGGCGAAAAAATGCCTTGGCTGACCGTTCATATTGCCCTACCAATGATCCTTTTTGGAGGGTGGGGGATAGGCCAGTTCTTGGAAAGGATCAACTGGCAGAACTTAAGGACACAACGCAGTTGGCTAACCTTGCTGCTCACCTTCTTAATGCTGCTTGCTTTATTGAGCGCGATGGGAGGGGTATTAGGGGAGAATCCACCGTTCCAGGGGAGCCAGCTCGATCAGCTCCGGGCAACAAGCGGCTTCATCGCTGCGGTTGTATTCGCAATTGGCGCTGCAATTGCCATTCGCCAATTGTCGCAGGGTGTCTCCTTGCGGGTTATTGCCAGCGTAGGGGGCGTATTCCTCCTGGGCATCCTCTTAATTCTCACAATCAGAACTGGATTCCGGGCAGCATTCGTTAACTACGATGATGCAACCGAATATCTGGTCTATGCCCATTCAGCTACAGGCGTTAAGACGGCCATGGATCAAATCGAGGATCTATCCATCCGTACGACGGATGGTTTGGGGATACAAGTGGCCTTTGACGATGATGTCTCTTGGCCTTTGAATTGGTATCTGCGGGATTATACCAACCAGTATTTCTACGGAGCTAACCCAACCAGAGAATTGTTAAACTACCCGGTTGTTCTTGTAGGAGACAATAACTGGCATCTCGTTGAACCCCTGCTAGCAGACCGCTTCTATAGTTTTGAGTACATCCGCATGTGGTGGCCAAATCAGGATTATTGGAATCTTAAATGGTCAGCGATAGATGCGGAGAGAAGCCGTGACCAAATGCCTGACGGCGCACCTTTACCCCCAATGGGAACCGTGGAATATCTCTCGCGTGTTTGGGGGCATATCAAGCCTTTCTTCACCGATAGCGCCCTGAGATCGGCGGTTTGGAAGATCTGGCTCGATCGTGATTTTACAGAATACGGCACCTGGAAGGGTCAGGACATGAGCCTTGCCCGCTGGACTCCTGCAGATCGAATGCGATTGTATATTCGCAAGGATATCGCCGCGCAGGTTTGGGATTATGGCGTAACCCCAGCATCCTTTTCCCCACCGACTATTGAGGATCCTTACGCTGACTCCATCATTGAACTTGGAGCAGATTTGATCATCGGTGGCGAGGGGTTAGCTCCTGGAGAGATGTTCCATCCTCGCGACATGGCGATAGGACCCGATGGAACACTTTATGTGGCCGATACGCTTAACCACCGCATCCAGCGATTTAACTCTGATGGAGAGGTCTTGACAACTTGGGGTGGTTTCGGCGATTCCCTAGCGGGAGGGGCAGAAGAAGGGACGTTTAACGAACCGTGGGGTCTTGGCGTCGCTCCGAATGGGAATATCTACGTTGCTGACACCTGGAATCATCGAATTCAGTGGTTCTCACCTGACGGTTCCTTCTTGGGGACGTTTGGACAGGAGGGATTAGGGGATGATCCCTACTCGTTCTGGGGACCTCGTGATGTCGCTGTTGACAGCCAGGGTAGAGTGTTTGTTGTCGACACTGGAAATAAGCGTGTCAAAGTCTTCGACAGCGAAGGGAGCTTCATCACACAATTCGGCGGTCCCGGGTATCTTCCGGGGTTATTGGACGAGCCGGTTGGCATTTCGATTGGAAGTGATGACCGAATATTCATCGCTGATACCTGGAATCAACGTATCCAGGTCTTCTCTGAAGTCTCTCCTGAATCTTTCGATGCTGTACAGGAATGGAGTGTTGATGCTTGGTACGGCCAGTCGTTGGATAACAAGCCGTACCTGGATGCTGGCTCCGGAAACATTTTGTGCACCACAGACCCAGAGGGTTTCCGAGTGTTGTGTTTCACACAAGATGGTGAGTTCTTGCTTGGATGGGGGGGTGTATTCGGACAGGATCAAACCCAGTTCAGTCTGATAAGTGGTATTGCGCTTGGATCTGACGGCAAAGTATGGGTTGTTGACAGTAATAATCACCGGGCAATGCGATTTGCCCCCGCGTTTCCTTAAAATAAAGAAGGCCTGACCGGCAGAGACCTTCATGGTATGCAAAGATTATCAGAGTAAGGAGATCGAATGAAACTGCATGAATATCAATCGAAGCAATTGTTTGCCGAGCATGGTATTCCAATCCCCCATGGGCAGATGACGATGAACGCGTCGGAGGCGAAATCGATCGCCGAGGAGCTCGGTGGGAGAGTCGTCGTTAAATCCCAGGTGCTCGTCGGAGGACGAGGGAAAGCAGGCGGTATCCGGGTGGTGAACACGGCTGAAAAAGCAGAGGAAGCCGCTACCCAGATCCTGGGGATGAAGATAAAAGACCTCCCGGTTCGGAAAATTCTCATCGATGAAGCTGTCGATATTAAAACCGAGATCTATCTCGGAATCACAAATGATCGCACCAGGCGCTGCCCGGTGATGATTGCTTCGGCTGAAGGTGGAGTAGAGATCGAAGAAGTTGCTAAAACG
>JAIWHF010000009.1:0-29693 GCA_048629905.1 Methanosarcinales archaeon | reverse complement strand
TTGGGGGATTTAGGGGGAAGAAAGAAAAAAACTACTCGTCACCTCTGCAATGGTCGATCTATTCGTTCAAACGCGCGGATATCAAAACGCAGGCTGCGCCTGCGTCCGGAAGCAGAGCTTCCGCACTCTATATAAAACTAAGAACACGTGATTAGTGTAGGGCGAAACACAATGCCCATCCCATTAGCACGGCTGAGTGTTCCTTAGAGACATCCTCCCTCACCGCAAATACGAATCGATCGGTGTCAGGGGGGAAATTAAGGGGGGAAGAACAAGCGATCTCTTATAAAATGGGTGGGGACTACTTGAGCGGCCGCTTCGCAGGGATCCCTGGTTTACGGGGGTACTTCTCCGGAGTGCACGCGACTTTATCGACCACAATCAAATAGCGCGGTTCCGCAACTCGTGGTAGCTCTACGGGTAGAACCTGCTTGATCTCTCCCCCAAGGACATTCAGCGCCTTCTCCGCCGAATGCGCTTCAGCGGGACCCGTTTCTCCCTTCTGCACGATAGCGCCACCTCCCAATTTTATAAAAGGGAGGATATATTCCAATAAGACTGGCAGGATCGCTACAGCCCTGGCAATTGCCCAATCGTATCGCTCTCGGTGTTGCGCATTCTTTCCACAGTTTTCCGCCCGGGCTTGGACAAAATCGACGCCATCCAAACCAAGCGAACTTACCACATGGCGGCAGAACTCCATCTTTTTACCGATAGACTCTACAAGCGTCATCTTGAATTGAGGATAGACAATCTTGATGGGGATGCCCGGGAAACCGGCGCCGGTCCCGATATCGATGACATTCCCCGGTGGACGGAATCGCTCAACTTGAAGACATGACAACGAATCAACAAAGTGTTTGATATAGATTTCGTCAGGGTCTGTAATCGCGGTTAGATTGTATCGTTGGTTCCAACTGCGCAGCTCGCTCGCATACCATTGAAAAGCCTCGATCTGGTGGAGCGTGAGGTTTACACCCAAAAGATCGCTGGCGGTTTGGCAGAACGCATCGGGCTCATTCATTGGTCAGATTAATAACATCCCGAGCTGCTTGGGGCGATCGGATCTCCCCAACCTGCAGGCCGCTCTGGTTTTGTATCGGTCGGGAGTCAAATTGCTTAAGCTGCTCACGCTCTCCAGCGGATAGAACACCCAGTGCCTCGAGCACTGCGATTGCAGCGACCGGCCGTGCACGACTTTCTAGATCCCCATCCAGCACCTTAAGCGCAACGCCCAAGGCGGGAGATCCGGAGCCAAGAGAATTGGGGGGAATCCCTATCCCCTGAAAACCCTCCGCCCCGCCTTTCGAGAGCAACTGAGCGGCGGTCACCTGCATGAGAAGCGTGTCAAAACGTCCTTCTCCCGAGACCATCTCGGGATACGCAGTCATCGCCCTGACGATCGTCCTGCAACTATCCGCTTTCTCTGTTGAGAATTGCCCTGGATCCATCAAGCGGGCATAAGCAGTCGCAGCATTGCGGATGGGAACGGCAAAATTCGGCGCAGAGCAGCCGTCGATGCCAACAACAATGTCATCCGCAGCCATCGAGACCATTTCCGCAAAGTTATGTAAGATCTGTTTCTGGACAGGATGATCGGGTTCCAGGTAAGTCGACGTCGACGCATCAAGATAGCGCGCCACAACCAGCATCCCTGCATGCTTCCCGGAGCAATTGTGGCGAATGGGTGAGGGTTTCTCACCCGCCATTATCAACTTCTTTGAAGTCTTCGTATCGTATGGGGTATGTGTGCCGCAGCGCAGATCCGCCTCGCTGAGTCCGATTTTTCGGAGAATAGAATGGACAACTTCGATGTGGTCATCGGTGCCGGCATGCGAGGCACACGCAATCGCCAATTCCTGTTCGCTGAGCCCAAATTGAGCCGCAGCCCCACTCTCAACGAGGGGCATTCCCTGAAACGGTTTAGCGCTTGAGCGGAGAAAGGTAACGAGATCTGCGTTTCCCCACACAGCCTGAACTTCACCGTGAACATTCGCCACGGCTGCTACAAACTGGTGGGATGACTCGACGATACCGCCACGGATAATGTCCACCATCGGCTTATCACTCATCGATTGCAATGCTTCCGGGAATTTAGCCAACGCAAATTAAGCGGAGAGCTTCCATCCATCTAAGCGCCATCAGGGAACTGCAGCAAACTTTGGTCCAACAGTCCGGTTTTCAAACGCTTGAGTATCAAATCTTGTTTAATAGATCGAATGCTGAAATCTCCCATGAGATCTACCGCCAAGCGCTCTATCTCCTCATCGCGATTCTTGCCATCCTCCAGCTTCTCGACTCGACTCTGCACTTTCCTCAGGAAACGAGCCATATGGTTGATATCTTTACGCTCGATTCGCCCCCCGCAAGATGAGATCAGAGTATACGATTTCATATCGGACCCGCGCAGTTCATCCAAGCTATTCAGCCATGGTTCAAGAACTGCGACTCCAACATAGGGGGGCTCATCTATGGTTACAGTATCCCCAAGAAAAACAACGGATAAATCTGGAATTACCATCCACATAGAGCCAGGGCGAGGTCCGGGTCGGTGCAGAAAAACAATTTCCTTTCCTCCCATATGGATAACCATTCTCTCGGAGAAGGTTATCTCTGGAATTGCATTGTTCACCCCAGTAATTCGTTTCAATTGATCCGCTTCAGCCCCTATCGGATGCGCATTGCCCTTGAAGGTATCTGCCCATTCGCGGATGGCTTGTAGGGTTTGGTCTTGTGCAATAGCTGGTAATGCCAAGTTTCGCGAACCCAACACACGGTCAGGGTGAGAATCAAGTAAGACTAAAAATCTGGGCTGTCCTCGCTCGCTTACCACTTTAAACCATTCTTTCACATCCTCAGGATGAAGAGGTGAATCGACGAGTAAGAGCCCTTGCCCTATGACCACCAGGCCCAGGTTCACGCCTATATATTTGTTTTCAAGATATACTTTTGGGGCTATCTTTTGCATGCAGGCTCCCTAATCTTCGGTCGCTGGGATCATTATACCGGGAGCGTAAAGGTAAAAGTCGAACCCTTCCCTTCTTCGCTCTCAACCCAGATCTGACCTTCATGTGCCTCCACCGCTAAGCGGCAGAAAGCCAAGCCAAGTCCAAGCCCTTTGGGGCGATCCTGCCCCCCGAGGCGTGTGAACTTCTCAAAGATGCGTTCCCGATCTCTCGGCGAAATTCCCACCCCGCTGTCCTTAACTGCAATTTGCAAATAGTCTTCAATTTGCCTCACTGAAATTTGAACCAAATCTCCTCCCCGGGAGAATTTAATCGCATTTTCCAACAGATTAATTAACACGCGGCGGACCATGTCCACGTCCATAAGGACCATAGGCAGCCCGGGAGCCAATTCCATTCGCAGCTGCTGGCCCTTCGCCTCTGCTGTCGGATGTACCTCTTCGACGGCTTCTGCAACCAACGCTCCGATTGAAGTCTCGGATTTGTTCAGGACTGCTTGATCCGTCTCCAGGCGGTCGAGATCAAGCAGCGACTCGACCAATCGTGAAGCTCGTCGGCTGGAGCGCGAAGCAATCGAGAGGACCGCTTGAATCGTCTCATCGTCACCAACTAGAGATTCCCTCAGTACTTCAAGACTCGAGATGATATTCCCCAGCGGTGAGCGCAAATCGTGAAAAATCATCGAAGTCAGATCAGAGCGTAGCTTCGCAAGCTCCAGGCGCTCTGTAACATCACGTAGTATCCACTGAAGGAAGGAAACCGCCTCTATATCAATTCTTTTTACGTACACTTCAACGGGTAAATATTCCCCTTGTTCATTGGTAACTTGACTATCGTAGGAGATCGTTTCTCCAAGAGAGAGTTCACTCAAATCAGCAGATAAAAATTCCTTATCTATCATGTGGAGATTGGAGATATCTAATCCGAGCAACTTGGTACGTGGTAAACCTAACATTGTCTCGGCGCGATTATTTGCGTCGGTTATCTCACCAGCAAGGTCCGTGATTAGGATGGTGTCAATGCTGTCTTCGAACAGGCTTGCGTAACGTTGACGGGCCGCTTGAGTCTCTTTGAAAAGTTGTGCTCGAACGATCGCCGCACCTGCCAGGTCCGCGATACCCCTCAATAACTCGATCTGTTCAGGCGCCAGGTCATCCCCGCGCGGGTTGATCGCTTCGATCACACCGATTATTTTATCCTGAACCTGAATAGGCACACTTGCCATAACTCGAGTTGTATAGCCGATAAGTTCATCTACTTTAGAATGGAATCGTGGGTCAGATTGCACATCTGGTACAAACACAGCTTCCTTATGTTCAACGACCCAACCCGCCAGACCCTGGCCCTTCATCAGGCGAAGACCAACGATCTGTCCAGCTCCCCTCCCGCTAGCTACCCGGAATTCAAGCTCACCGGTCTTTTCATCGATCAAAGCCAATGACGCAGCCTCGACTTCAAGACTGTCCATGGTGCGCTCGGTTATCCGCTGCAGGACCTCATCAAGATCCAGGCTGGCAGTTACCGAGCGTGCCGTCTCGGTTAGCGCCGTCATGGATTGAACACGTCTCTGAATCTCGCCATAGAGCTGGGCGTTCGCGACGGCTGTTGCCGCTTGATCCGCGAAAGCAGAAACCAATTCCGCATCCTTAAGACCATAAGCGCCGACACGGTGACTATCCACATTCAACACACCTACAACTCGGTCTCGCACAATAAGCGGAGCGCCAATCCATCCCCTGATCATTCCTGATTCCTTAGGGCTTCCACGCTCCACCCATGCCGACTCTTGTTGGACATCTGTGATAACCATGATCTTACCGGCTTTAAATACTTCGACCCCCAGCCCACCTTCATCAATCCGCAGCGAATGGTTAAGCACTTCCTTAATATCAGTAAACCCGAATGCGGCAACCGGTTGTAAATGGTCGTCGTTAACTAAAAAAACGCTTGCGCTATCGTACTCAATGACGCGACGCAGTTGTTCGAGGACTTGCTCGAAGACGCTGCTGGGATCCAAAGATGAACTGATCGTTCGCGCGATCTCTTGAAGCGTAGAGGCAAACCGCCTTCGTTCTTGCTCCGCACGGAACAGATGCGCATTGCTCACGGCGACCCCTGCCTGATCCGCTATAGCCGTTGCTAAGGCGAGGTCTTCTTCAGTGAAACCGTTTGGTTTGCGTCGCGCCAGCGTTAATGCACCGACAATATGCTCCCTTGCAAGCAAGGGCACGCTTATCACGGACTGCGGGGCCCCATCTGTCTTATCATCAGGTTTTTGCAGCCACCGTTTGTCCTTGGAAGTGTCTTGTACAAGCACTGCCTGGCGGTTCTCCACCACCCACCCAGCCAGACCCTGTTCGTAGGTATCTCGTAATTGTTCGGCTGAATGGTCATGGACCTTCCCCTCATAGGCGATGGCTCCTTCGGTCACATCTCCATGCTCATCGAGCACAAGGATACTCCCCGCGGGTGCCCCTACGGCTTCGAGTGTAAGCTGCAATACGCGCTGCAGCAGCTCACGCAGGTCGAGCTGCTCGGTGAGCTCTCGGCTGATCGAATATAAGAGGTCAAGCGAGGCTTTGGTACGTTCAGTCACAGGTCACTTCACATCACACTCATTTGTTTCAATCCGGTGCCGGTATTGAAAAGGACAACCCGTTCACTGGGACCCACTTCCCCGGCAGCGGCCATCCGGCGTAAACCAGCCAGTGTAGCCGCCCCTTCTAAGCAAGTATGAATACCTTCCTTCTGAGCCAGTTCGGCTTGAGCTTGAAGGAACTCATCATCAGTTACAGCAATTCCTGTGCCGCCGCTTTCACGAATTGCGCTCAGCACCAACCGATCAGCATAAACTTGAGGAACCCGTATCCCGTGTGCTGTCGTCTCTGCATTTTCCCAGGGTGTGATACGCGGCTCTCCCTCCTCGAGCGATTTCACGACAGGTGCGCAGCCTTCAGGCTGAACACACACCATCCGCGGTCTACCCGCACCGATCCAGCCCATCGCCTCCATCTCAGAAAACGCTTTCCACATTCCAACCAACCCCGTACCGCCGCCTGTGGGATAAATAATGACTTCTGGCAGCTCCCAACCGAAGGCTTCCGCCAACTCAAACCCCATCGTTTTTTTACCTTCAACGCGGTAGGGTTCCTTGAAAGTCGAGATCCCAAACCAACCGTTCTCCGCGGTTTGCAGTGCGGCTTGCCTGCCCGCTTCATCGATCAAACCATCAACAAGGACCAATTCTCCGCCGTGCACAGCAACCTCGACCTGATACACAAGGGGCGCATCCGCGGGCATAAAGACATGCGCTTCCATCTCAGCGCGTGCGGCATAAGCAGCCAAAGCGCCACCAGCGTTGCCAGCTGTCGGGATCGAGAGTGCTTTAGCTCCGAGTTCTTTGGCTCGCGAGACTGCAACCGCAAGCCCTCGAGCTTTAAACGTGCCGGTGGGGTTGCCCCCTTCGTCTTTAACAAAGACCGATCCGATCCCCAGTTCAGCCGCGATCCGAGGCACAGGTAGCAGGGCTGTATCGCCTTCCCCCAGCGTTAGACAAAACTCATGGTTCTTAACCGGAAGCAGTTCATGCCAGCGCCACATGCCTCTAGGGCGGCTTGCGATCTGCTCTTTGTCTAAGCTGTCGGCGTAATCCACCAAATCGTAGTGACAGAGCAGCGGCGAATCACATTTGGTACATATGGTTTGAAGCTGCTCATGATTAAAAAGCTCCCCACATTCAGGGCACTCCAAACTCGTCAGTTCACTCATGTTTTTTGAGTATAGCATAGCATTCCGGCTTGAAACTACATTACATAAGTTCCGTTTACCGCAGATGATATGTTCAAGTGTTTTGAGGACATAACCTATTCAAACCACATCGGGCAACTTAGTCGTATGATATCAAGCCGTTTTTGCTGCGCTGGCTCATCACTGCATTGTCATCCCTTCGGCGTTGCATATCGGCGCTCATCGTCCAATTAGGAACTCTCTGCAGGTGCTGCTAATGATGGCGTGAGCGGGTTGTCATTAAAAAAACGCGCCATCACCACGGCGCGCAATAAATGATTTATCCTTGGTTGACTAATTTAGAGTTGCGCTGTTTTTAGCTCCCTCCGAAATACCGGCGTGAATAATCCCAGCGATGATCGTGGCTCGGATTCAGCTCGATGGCATAAGAGTTCGGGTCGAGATGACGCTGCTTACTCGATAAAAATCTCGACGCGTTCACCATCTTCTTCATCCACGATATCGATGATTTTCCCGGCCATTCCCTGAGTTAGCGCTTCGGCCAAGTCCTCCATAACGGCCTCTTCCTCAATCTCTGGGACGAAGCGAGCCCCCATCTTCATACCGATATTAACCAGGCCTATCGGAAGGCTAACCCGAACTGTCTCTTTCCCGGAGTTCAAGTCACTAACTCGAATTCGCAACCACTGCGCTCCTCCTTCAGTGGCGCCGCTCCTGTGCTGCTCCTGTTTCTTTAAGGCTCCAAGTAATTGCGTGCCTTCTTCCGCCGTGATCTTTCCCTCGTCGATCATTTTTAGGATTTTTAATCGCTCTTTGGATGACATCTCATAGGCCTCCTTGTCTAACCCAGGATAATTTTTACTTTTTCGCCCGACTCACCCTCGTCAACTTCAATGTATATCGGTTGGTCGGCTGACAGACTTGCTTCAAGCGCAAGTATAAGGTCGTCGATCTCGGTTTCGTCTAACCCGCCAAAGGACATACCACGCCATCTTAGAATTCGTGCGGTGAGACCAAGAGGAACCGGCAAGCTAATCGAAATCCTGCGTGGCCATTGTTCTTCTCCAGTTTTTATTCGTACATGGACCCATGGGGACTTATACGTAGCCGCGGACAAGATCATAACAGCGGCTCCAAGCACCAGTAATGGTCCTGCACAGACCCACCACCAGCCACCTAGCTGGCTCAGACCCCACCCCGTGACACACATTGCGAACCCAATGGAGAGTGGGATCGTCCACCAATATCGCCAACGGTTGGGATGTTTTGGAACTTCAGCCTGCTGCTTGGGCTGTGCGCTCTCCTCTGAAAGCCGGCGGGCGGCTTCACCGGCATCAATCTGACCAGCATCAAGCTGATCGAGTATCTCCATGTTATTTTGATCGTCATTCATTGCGGATCTCCAACTTTAAAACTCATCGATCCTTTAAATTTCGCTTTCCTCTAGTTTCATCCCCATCCATGTGAGCTCGCGAATAGCTTTGAAGCCCAGTGCTTCAATTTTCTCCCGGGCGACGTCAGATGGATAATCCAGGACGAAGTCATCAGCCAACGCTGCCGATTCCTGCATCGCTTCACAAAGAAGACCTGTTTCGATTTCTTCACGCCATTCAGGTTCCACAACCATCATCAAACGCAGCAAACGGCGCTCTAGCTCAGGCCTGATGCTCACCGCACCAGCGAGTCTCCCGGCTTCTTGCCGTACCCAGTGCTTTGGCTTCCCCAATCCGAACAGGTTCTCGAATCCTGATGGTCGAAAAATGCTCGCAGCTACAGGGAAAGGCCATAACAACCCTTCTGGGTGCAGCCGTTTTGCCAATGCCCAATGCTCGCGCCATTCGCTGCTTGTCCGGGGTCGAACTCGGCCATGAGTATCGTCGTGCGGCCATTCTCCGTTCCCTTTTCTTAACCAAGTAGTTCGCGTTGAGAGAGTCTTAAACTCGAGGTTCTCATACAACATCCTGGCTCCCTGGTTATCACGATCAACTTGCAATATGATCCGCTTGCCCCCACTACGGCGTGCATGATCGATCGAAGCCATGACCAGTTTCCGCGCAATGCCCTGACGCTGGTATTCCGGCTTGACCACAACATTGGCCATCACCCAACGTTGCTGGTATCCACTCACAGGAAGCAGGCTCGCATTGCCTACCACCTCGCCATCCTCTTCCCAAACATATCCCTGAGGGTACGCAGCCGGGGGTAAAAACCAACGGCCCAAAAACCAACCGAGACTCCCCGCCCGGGCAAACATCTTCATACCCAGGATCATCCGCCGTCCGGAGGCGTCTAACCGCTCGGAAAACGCTTGTTCGATCAACCCGGCTAGTGCAGCCATATCGCGGCGTGGTTCTATAGGTCGGATGCCACGGTGCACAAATGGTTTACCTGCAGCGACAGCAGCGGTCAAGATTCTCCCTCCAGAGCCTTGAGTAAAGCCTCTGCTTCTGAAACCGAAACCTTGCCTTCTTCAACCATGCGCAGGATCGTTAAACGCTCCTCATCGGTCGCAGGTTCTCCAGCGTCACCGAATCCAGACCCTTTCCATGAGAAGGACGAGTCCGTCTTCCTTTTTTCCTTTGCTGCTCTACGCTTTTCCTTTCCAATTGCTTTGCGCTCTGCACGTCGAACCGCACGGCGGACGCGCTCACCGATTCGATCTGCATCGAAGCCGTCCATCCCCGCGCCCATTACATTGAAACGCGCCTCCACTTCTGCCAGCTTCGCGTCTACCTCTGTTAGTATCTCTCCAACCCAATCTTCTTCTGAACCACCATGCATCAAACCCGTTTGAAGGCAGAGATCTCCCCCGGCCAAAAGCTCAATATCCGCCTTACCATCGCCAAGCTGGAAAGCGACACCCTCACCCTGCTGTCTGGTCTCCACTCCTGATGGATAATCCAGGTCGCCACCCGCTGATAAGGACAGGTTTACCGATGACTCAGGAGGTATCCGGCAGGAAAGGTCGCTTCCAGCCTGCACTTTAGAGTGAGCGCCTTCAGGGGTCGCCAGAGTGACTAGAGCATCTCCCCCAACAAATGCGTTCACCTGACCAGCGGCATCGTTAAGCATCAGGTCCCCCCCCACTCCTCGCAGATGGATATCACCATTGACTTTCTGAATCACGGCGTCCCCGCCAATACGGTCGACGGTTAAATTCCCCTCAATTTGCCGGCTCTGAAAGTCCCCGCCGATCGTTTCAAAGCTCGCCGCCCCAACCCTGCGTAGGCTCAAATCTCCTCCGATCGTGCGAATCATGAACTCGTTTCTCAAATCGGTAACTCGACAGTCCCCACCGACTTCACCGACTTCGAGGCGCGCGTCTTTCGGTAAGAAAATTATGCAGCCTGAGTTCGCACTGATTTCTACTCCAGCTTCATTCTCATCTACTTGAAGTTTCCCTTTGTCCGGCGCCTGCGCCTCCAGGATGGGCTCATCCCGTCCTGAAAGACGTAGATCTCCGCCGATCGTCGTGATTTTCACCAGTGGGCTTTCGCCAATCTCAAGCGTCACTTTTTCCACAGTTCCAACCTCCTCCCACTTGCCAGGTCTACATCTTCTATTCAGTCAACTTCCAGGAGCTGCATTGCCTCTTCAGAAGTCAATTTCCCGCTTGCCAGGTCGTCGAGGATCTTGTGCCGCTCTTCATCATTAATCAGTTTCGTCTCAGGTCCTACCGGGAAGCCCAGCGAACGAATGATCTCTGTCAACCGTGCCCTGAGTGTAGGGTACGACATATCCAATTCAGGTTCCATTCTACTTAGCTTTCCCTCGCAGCGTACGAAGACTTCAAGAAAATTCATCTGCTCAGCGCTCAATCTCCCGAAGCGGCCAATATCGAAATGTCCATCGATCGTGGTATCGCAGTTGCGGCAGTGAAAACGTGTAATCGAGAGGCTTTCATCACAAACCGGGCAGGTTGTAAGCATTTGATTCATTACTCACCACTTCCTTCATGAAAATCCATCGCCGCCCATTAGACGTCAACAGATGAGTTATTCCCTATCGATGCGCTCGGACCATTCGATGAGAACAGGGATGCTTCACCGGGCACGCCGATTCCTTTTAGCGCCTCGCCAGTCCTTATCAAGAAGCTGCCACCCGTTACGATCGCTTTTCTTAATGCAGGGGAGGCTATGCGCGGTTGCCCGGGAAGGAGATGCTTTTGCCTCCCATCCTCTAATAAGCAACCCTGATGCACCTCAACAAGTAGCTTCAAATAAAATGTGTTGTCCATTTTGGGACTCCATTTTAATTTCTAGCAATGATCCTCAATTATCTCGCTTCAAAATAACACGTTTTTAATAAATGTCAAGTGCTATATTAATATTATTGAGTTTATTATACATTTTATTGAATTTACAAGTAAAATAGAGGGGGAAGCCCTTGTTCCACTGCGAGCACAGCTCGCTTGCATATTGCAAACATAGGTTCAGGGTCCTTAACGATCTTCAGCTTGTGAGGGCGGGGCTATATCGCGCCTTGTCATAAGGCGCCATTTGCGACGTGCATATTTTTACAGATGTTGGCGCGATTCCACCAAAACAAGATACACTTCCAACGTGCACTTATGTCAGAAACTCTTGAACTCACACTAACCGGTAACGCATATGGGGGCGAATCCTTCGGCCGCGATGTCGATGGGCGCATGGTCTTCGTGCCTTTCACCATCCCCGGGGAAGTAGTGCGCGTTCACCTCGTGGAAGAACACAAGCATTGGGCAAGAGCGTTGCCCGAAAAATGGGTCGAAACCTCAGATCAACGGATCGAGCCGCGCTGCCCACACTTTCGAACCTGCGGCGGGTGCCATTACCAGCACATTCCCTATGCGCTTCAACTGGAGATCAAGGCGGATGTCGTTCGCGATCAGCTTGTACGGATCGGCGGGTTCGAGGATCCTCCTGTGCGATCACCCATCGCTTCGCCGGAGCCATGGAATTACCGGAATAACCTGCGTTTCCACCTCACCGAGGATGGCGACCTTGGCTTCGTCACCTTCGATAAGCAACGAGTGTTCCAGGTCAAGGAGTGCCACCTGCCAGAGCAGGAACTAACCGATCTCTGGGCTCAGTTTGATCTCGACCCCACCAGGGCAATGGAAAATATCTCCCTGCGCAGCGGAGGCGAGGGCGAGCAGATGGTCATCATTCACGGGACGGATGCTCCAGATCTCGAGATCTCGATCGAATCCCCCACCTCCGTAGTGTGGACCAGCCCCCGTGGGGATTTTATCCTCGCCGGTCAAGATCATTTTTATTTTGACATCAACCGGCACCAATTTCGCGTCTCCGCACTTTCGTTCTTCCAGGTGAACTCGAAGATTATCCCGGAACTCGTTCAACAGGCGACAACATTGTTATCCATCCAGCCAGGACAAACCGTCTTCGACCTTTACGCGGGTGTGGGTTTGTTCAGCGCTGCCATCGCAGAATCCGATGTCCATGTTGTGGCTGTCGAGGAGTCTCCGCACGCATGTCGTGATTTTAGTTTCAACCTTGATCGTTTCACACACATCGATCTCTATGAAGGGGCTGTCGGCATTGCACTGCCTCAAATCGAGCCCCAGCCCGACGCTGTGCTCATCGACCCGCCGCGCGCCGGCTTGTCCAGAGCAGCGCTCGATGCACTTCTCGAGCGCTCCCCATCACGCATCGTCTATGTTTCGTGTGATCCCGCCACGCTCAGCCGTGATGGGAAGCGTTTGCGAGCAGGCGGATACTCACTGGAGAGCATTACTCCGATCGATTTGTTCCCCCAGACATTCCACATCGAAACCATATCCCTTTGGACTATCTAGGCGAGACTTGCCCCCATCTTGTTTCTAGGCGTGCAGCTTTCGGCACCCCCTCTCTCTGGGGATTGCCTTCCGCGGAAGTCGGGTTACAATCAATTATATGAGCCAACAGCAGGGTCCAATCCTCATCGTAGAAGACATCCCTCACATCCTCGAATTGCTCGAAGTTACGCTGAAGTTTAAAGGTTATGATGTAATCACGGCTCGTAATGGCGATGAGGCTCTCAATGCTCTCCTAACGGAAAAACCAGCGTTAATTCTTACCGACATCCTCATGCCCAGACTCGATGGTTATGCGCTCGCTCAGGAAGTACGCAGCAACCCAGAGACGCGCGACATTCCAATCATTTTCCTGTCTGCAACTTTCATTACACCTGAAGATAAAGAGTTCGCCATGAGCTTGGGCGCAGTTCGCTTTTTGGAAAAACCAATTGAGGCTTCCGAGTTGCTTCTATCCGTAGCGGAAGTTCTTACAGGCGAACCATTTGTGCAACCCAAACCTCTCCCCGACCAAGCCTTCCAAAAAGGCTATGCCGATCGTCTACAAGAGAAGCTGCTCCATAAAGAGAATCAGATCCGTCGTGCCCAGCGCCTGGTGGAGACTGTGCCCACTGAACAACGCCCCGCTTTCGAGGCGCTGCTGGCACAAACAAAATTCCAGCGCGATCAGATAGAGGACGAGCTGCGCACATTAGAAGCGCTAATAGATCAGCACGAGAATTAATCTCATATCGTCAAACCTCCCGCAGGATGGGAATAACCTGCGGGAGGTTAAATAAGTACTGAGCCCGGAGGTTCAGCTCCGGGCATAGAAACGCAGTGCAAATCCACTAGGTTACAGAAATATATTGGAGAAGAACCAAGATATAAACAGGGTTTGCTTTCTTTAACCCTGCAATCCCTTAGATTTCAAGTGGTTTTCCAGCTCAGCGAAATCCACACGAGATGTTGTATCGAGGCTTATTGGGGTTACGGATACTTTGCGATCAATGCGCAGCGCATAGACGTCTGAATCCCGCTCTATTTTATCCTTTTCCAAATTAATCTCGAACTTGATATTGGCCGGATCTTCGAGTCGCGCCCTTGGTGTCACAACCGGGACATAATATTTCTGGCGTGAGAGTCTTGTCATGCGCCACTCAGTTGTCTCCAAGGCATCAGATGGGATATCCACTTTTAACACATCAACGTCCGTCATGGGTTTCATACCGATGAGAACCCTGGCGAAATATGCTGTGAAATACTTTGCGACGCTGAAGTCGATTGTGTCCGAATGTGATAAGTAAAACTCGGCAGGCACCTCAAGTGACACTGCGAGCGCAGGCACACCGAAGGATGCCCCTTCGAGCGCTGCTCCTACCGTCCCGGAGACGGTGATGCCGGTCGTGAGATTCTCGCCGTAGTTAATCCCAGCGACCACAAGATCCGGTCGCCGCGGCATCAATTCCAGGATGCCGTGCTGCACGGCTTGCGCAGGCGAACCGCCAACGGCATAGACTTTCCAATTCTTCCCCCGTACATTAACCTGTTCTTCAAGTAATTTGCCATCCGAGGTGACAGGCATGCTGCGCCCCGCGCCCGATGACTGCTCCCGAGGAGCTGCGACGGTGACGAACCCGATCTCTGAAAGTGCCTCGGCGGCCGCCCATAAAGCGGGGGACCGGATTCCATCGTCATTGGTTAGCAGGATTAGGGGGCGGTCGTTATCTGTCATCATGGCGCGGATAATAACAGGTGAATGTTTGCGGGTCAATTCGCGGCATCATACCCATACAGATTACGGACAACTCAACTCACCACCCGTGCCTCGACGGCCAATTGGTTAAAAAATGCCGTCAGGACAGCATGCCGCTCTTCAGCCAAGCGCCGGGCTGGTTCGGTGTGAAGCTGGTCCTTCACCTTACACAATTTGAAGAGGTACTCATGATATGCGCTGTGAGCCTCACCCTCCTCGGTCTCCCCGGTGCGCAGAAAATGCTCCGATGGCTCAGCGAAGAACGGCTGCCCAGCCTGCAAGGCATAGCCGAGCGTGCGCGCTGCTCCGAACGCCCCCATTACATCCAGCTTATCCGCGTCGAATAAGATCTTCGCCTCCAAAGTCTCTGGCGATTCGTTGCCGCGGAAACGGTGAGCGCGAATACAATGCTGAACGGCCTCTATTCGCGTCTGGTCCCAGCCCTCATTTGTTAAAACCTCACCTGCAAAAAGCGCCGACATCTGCTCGTGAGATTGGCGGTCCGCACCCTCACCAGGGTGCGCTCCAGAGGCATCGTGAAGAAGGGCAGCTGCCTGCAGCACTTCAAGATCAGCGCCCAGTTCTTCACTCATCCGCTCGGCCAGAGCCAGAACTCTCAGGATGTGGCCTAACCCATGGACCGGGTCGTTGGCGTCATACCAATCTCTGGCCTGGTCGATTGTCGGCATTTTCGGCTCCTTGATACAAAAGTTTTGTATTAACCGGATAGAACGAGTGGTTTACCATCCAACGGGTGGGGGATCACGTGAATGCGGACCCCATACACCTCGGCCAGTTCATCGGGCGTTAGAATTTCAGCTGGGACACCAATTTTACGCACCCGACCATTCGATAGCAACGCCACTCGATCCGCGAAGCGCGCTACAAGATTCAGGTCATGGAGCGTGATCATTACCGCCAGGTTATCGACGAACGCCAGATCACGCACGAGTTTGAGTAAATTATCCTGGTGTCTCAAGTCGAGATGTGCTGTTGGTTCATCTAACAACATTACGGGTGTCGACTGCGCCAGCGCCCTGGCGATAAGTACTCTCTGCTGTTCACCGCCGGATAACTCGCCGATGGGACGCTCGGCGAGGTCG
Source organism: Methanosarcinales archaeon (assembly GCA_048629905.1). Lineage (GTDB taxonomy): Bacteria > Chloroflexota > Anaerolineae > Anaerolineales > E44-bin32 > E44-bin32. The sequence continues at coordinate 14,348 of JAIWHF010000009.1, read as the reverse complement.
ATCGTCTCGGTCCGTGCCATTGCCTCCAGCGCGATCTGGCGATCGCGATCGCTCTCTTGCTCCAGCCAGCCGAGATAGGGTGTGCGACCCATCAGAACAACATCTAAGGCACAGAATGCGGGTGGGAGATTCACAGCCTGTGAAACGACCGAGACCATACGGGCCCGCCGGTCTGGCTTGAGTTCTCTCAGGTTTTGGTCCCCGATCAAGACTTCACCGCGCATTAACGGCAGGCTCCCACATGCGCCTTTGACCAACGTCGATTTGCCAACGCCGTTGGGTCCAACAATGGCAAGTATTTCGCCCGGCTGCACCGAGAGGGTTACATCCTGTAGGACAGGCTCCGTTCCGTAACCCAGGGCTGCCCGTTCGATGCGCAGTTCGTTTCTCACCAGACCCGCCCCTTCCCCTTTGTTCGGTACAGGAGCCAAAGGAAGAACGGCGCCCCGACGACGGCAGTGATAACCCCCACCGGCAGCTCTCGAGGTGCAAGCACCACCCTCGCCACAACATCAGCCGCCAACAAGAAGCTGCCACCAACCAGGATTGCGAGCGGGAGGGTGCGCCGATAATCCGGCCCCCAGAGCAGGCGCACAACATGCGGCACGATCAGCCCCACAAATGCAATAATGCCCGAGAAAGCCACCGCGGTCGCCGCGACCAATGTTGCCGCCACTACGATAATCAGCTTGGAGCGTTCGACATCCAAGCCCATTTGGCGCGCCTGTTCATCGCCAAATTGGAGCACATTAAGCTGTCGTCCGAGGAGCGCTAGCACGGCCAATCCAATGAGAAGGTATGGCAAAGATGCCAAAACGGGCTCCCAACCGCCCAATGCAAATCCGCCAACCATCCAATTCACCGCTCGATGAAGCTCATCGGTCGATAGCAGCATGATTAAGCTCGTCATCGCCGTTGCGAAGGAGCTGACCGCTACTCCGGCGAGAATCAGGGTGGTCACCGGCGTGGAGCGGCCCACGCGGGCGATGGCATAGACAATGGCAACCGTGATCAGCGCAGCGATGAAAGCAGCAAGCGGAACCGTCGCCATCCCCATTAGGCTGACTGGCCAGTTGGCAGACATAGCTAACACCGCCCCAAGGCCCGCTCCGGAGGCCACACCGATGATATAAGGATCGGCCAGCGGATTCCGGAATAACCCTTGATATGCGGCTCCACTTCCGCCAAGAGCCATGCCAGCCAAGGCCATCAGGGCTGTGTTCGGCAGGCGGATCTGGTACACGATCGTCGAAAACGTCCGCGACCAGTCCGCCTCCAGCTGTAGTCCGGGTAACAGATCGAACAGCATCCGCCCGAGATCCGGCAAGGGGATCGAGATCGGACCAACCGCCACACTTACGAACAGCATAACGATCAATGCCGATCCCGACCATATCCAAGGCAAATAACGCCTAACGCCCTGCGGTTTCACTGATTCCGGTAATGCGTTCGCTCTCGAGTCTTCCATGTTTATTCAAAGAGCTCCGGGTGGATCATGACCGCCATTTCTTCAAGTGCGTCCACCAGCCGCGGCCCGGGACGATCGACCCAATTCGTGTCGATTCCATAGACACGACCATCAACGACAGCAGCGATCTCCCCCCAACCTGAACGATCGGAATATGATTCGACCGTCGTCGGGACCCATGGTCCTTCGCCGAAGATGACGACCTGGGGATCGCGGGTGACGATCATCTCCAAACTCATTTGCCCCCATCCGGCGATGTCAACGGCGATGTTCTCACCACCGACGAGTCCGATAAGTACGTCCTGGAAAGTTCCGGCTCCCGTCGTCCACGGAGCGGTCGGATCCGTGCCGTCAACTTCATAAAACACGCTCACGAGCTCCGCGTCGGTTGCTTTCTGAGTTACCGCTTCAATCCTCGCATCAAGTCCCGCTGCGAGAGCTTCAGCCTCGGCTTCATGCCCAGTCAGAATGCCTACTAGCTTAATGTTTTCAAGCAAGCCCGAGAAATCCTCCGGGTTTGCGAGCAGGAAGACAGGAATACCAAGAACCTCGAGGGTTTGTACCTGCTCCGGGCTGGTGATTGTTGCCGCAAGCACAAGATCGGGCTCTAACGCTAAAATGGCCTCGGTGTTAAGTTCACCATAGGTGCTGCCAATGCTGGCGACCTCGAGCGCTTCAGGAGGGTAATCCGAGACTTCGTCCCGACCGACAACTTGATCTCCCGCCCCGATGGCGAAGAGTATCTCCGTGTTGGATGGCGCAATGGACACAATTCGCTGTGCGGGGCTCGGGAGAACCACCTCGCGGTCCATGCCGTCAACGATCGTAAGCGGGTAAACATCCTCCGTCGGCTCGACAGTGGGTTCTTGCATCTCCGTCGGTGCGGGAGTTGGGGGTGAACTTTCGACTAGCTCCTCTGCTGGTGCAGAAGGACCACCACAAGCCGCAACCACGAGCCCCATGATCACTACCGCAAGAATCGTGATAATCAAACGAGCCAGCGCCTTATTGGGGCGTCTATTTGAATAGTTTAGAAACATCGAAACTTCCTCTCTTCGTCGCGCCTGTTCACGGCGCCTAGTTCATCAAACGGGTGATGGTTAGAGAAAAGAAATCGGCCTTCCCCTGCGAGATTATCGGGAAGGCCTCAAGTTGGAGCAGTCATAAGCAACCCATCCTTTCCGCGAAGGAGCTGAGAACATATGGCGAAGGCGGGTATCCTGGCTTGGACGGGATGAACCCGTCCTTACAGTTGCGGGACAGCGCCGGACTTCCGAGGTGCAATCTTCGGTCACCGGCTTCCCCTTGGCGGTCTGTGCTTCCGGGCAACAGACCACCTTCGCCCATAATCGATTGTTGCACGCAGTATATCCCTGTGAGGAGACCCGGTCAAGCGAATCGGGTCGGGTTCAAGACTTTTCGCTCCTAAATAGGTTTTAGCGATAGATTATTGCAGATATCTACGGGGAGACAGACCGTTTTCGTGCAATCGTCACGGGTTGGTTCTGGTAACCTATGATAATTACGAGTCGGATTGACCAGCGGATAGCCTGTATGATAGAATTCACGCTTGCTTGGAGGATGTGCGTGCCAAAACGAACAACCGGAATCGTACGGTCTTTTGACGGATCCAAAGGGTATGGGTATATCGATGCCCGAGATGGGGAAGATGTTTTCGTCTACTATCGCGACATCGCCGGTGAGGGGTTTCAATTACTAAGCAAGGGCGAGAAGGTCGCTTTCTATCTAGAGAACACGGTTCGCGGCTTCCAAGCCACCGATGTCACTCGCTTGAATTGACCCCCCAATCTGCTTGGTTATGGCTCACACCCCGCCAGGCTTGACGCCCGACGGGATTTATTTTATTAAACAACCACTTAACAAAGTGAAAAGGATGTATTACGTATGAGTAAGTTATTGAGAATTGTCCCCCTGGGAGGTTTAGGGGAAGTAGGTAAGAACATGATGTCGATTGAATATGGGGATAATATCCTCATCATCGATTCGGGCATCATGTTTCCAGAGAACGACATGTTAGGGATCGACTATATCATCCCTGACTATAAATACCTGGAAGACAAGAAAAGCAAAATACGCGGGATCATCATCACGCATGGTCACGAAGATCACACCGGAGCAATTCGGCACGTTATCGAAGAATTCAACGTTCCGATTTACGCCACAAAACTCACCCGCGGCTTGCTAGAGGTGAAGCTCCGCCGGAGTGGTTTGCTTGAAAAAGCACAGCTTAATACCATTGCAGCCGGAGATGAATTGCAGCTCGGTCCCTTTAAAATAGAGTTTTTTCACGTCTGCCATTCCATCCCCGATGGGGTCGGACTGGGGATTACAACGCCCGCGGGACTGATCGTTCATTCGGGTGATTACAAATTCGATCATACGCCGGTAGATGGCTGGCCCCCAGATTTTGGTAAACTAGCGGAACTAGGCGCACGGGGTGTCCTCGCCCTGATGGCCGATTCCACCAATGCCGACGAGCCAGGCTGGACTCCCTCCGAAACCGTGATTGACCCGGCTTTCGATCAGGTATTCCGCCAGGCGAAAGGTCGCATATTAATTGGCTCTTTCGCCTCCCTGATCTCGCGAATTCAGCAGGTTGCAAACGCCGCACATAGGCATGGCCGGTCACTCGCATTCGTCGGCAGGAGCATGGTCGACAACTCAAAAATGGCTCGCGAACTGGGATATCTTGAACTTCCGGACGGCCTTGTCGTCCCCCTTGATCAAGCCCTGAAGATGAAACCATCGAAGGTCGCTCTCATGTGTACAGGTACACAGGGCGAGCCATCCTCCATCCTGGGTCGTCTCTCAAATGGGAGCAACCGTCAATTCGACCTCATCCCTGGGGATACGATCGTTCTCTCTTCAACGCCGATACCAGGGAATGAGGAGGGAGTTCATCGCACGATCAATCGCCTCTTCGATCGCGGCGCGGAAGTGATCTACGATTCAATCCTACCCGTGCACGTGTCCGGTCACGCCAACCAAGATGAGATGAAGCTCCTGATGCAATTGGTTCAACCCAAGCACCTCATTCCCATCCACGGCGAGCTGCGGCATCTAAAACAACACGCCGCCCTTGCCCGCGAGATCGGCATCCCTCAGGAGCGAATCGCGGTAGTGCAGAATGGAACCGTGATCGAATTTTCTGACGGGGAAATGAAAATCGGTGAACGCATTCCAGGCGGTTATATCTTCGTAGACGGGAGTGGTGTGGGTGACATCGGTCCGAAAGTCATGCGCGAGCGCGAGGCACTGGCACGCGAAGGCCTCGTTATCATCCATGTCAATCTAGACTGTGACCAGAATCGCGTTGTTGGCGAGCCGGAGATTGTCTCAAAGGGATTTGTTTTCGTGCGCGAGGCAGTGGATCTTTTCGACGAAGCACGCGAACTTGTATTAAAAATCGCCGAGAAAGATACAGGTGAGGGTCTGGAAGACCGTATTGAAAATGAGCTATCCCGGTTCTTCTTCACGGAAACCAAGCGCAAACCGATGGTCTTCGCCTTCATATCAAGAAACGGGTGAGAAAAACATAGGCTCATCCATTGCACGGGATTGATGGGTGGGTATAATGCCTTTCGTCATGGTTCACCGCAAAGCGCTCGTCGCACTCTCCATAGGTCTGCTGGGTGCAGCAGGGTGCGGACGAATCTCCCTACCCATACTCAACCCCTCCCCTGACCCTCCCACAGTTACTCCAGCGCCCCCGACGCCAACGCCCGAACCCCTCGCTGCTAGCGTAAATGGCGAAGGTATTCTGCTTGAGCACTTCGATCTCGAACTTATACGCTTTGAATATTCAAAAACCGATTCTGGCATAGACCTTGCAACCTTGGGGTCATACCAAAGCGAACTGCTCGACAGCATGATCGATCTAGTGCTTCTCACGCAGGGCGCAAGGGCGAACGGTTTTAATGTCGAACAAACCGAGATCGATGATAGGTTGAATCTAATGATCGAAAGCGCCGAGGATAGGGGGGAATTCGAGTTGTGGATGGAGCTTAACGGCTACACCCAGGAGACTCTGCGGACAGCATTGGCCGAGGAGATAGAAGCCGCCTGGATGGTGGCCCATCTTGCAAGTCAGGTGCCCGATATCACCGAGCAAGTGCACGCCCGGCATATCCTTGTCGCCTCCGAGGCTGAGGCAGATGAATTGCGAGCAGGGCTTCAAGACGGAGCTGACTTTGACACCCTTGCTCGACAATACTCCATCGATGCCAGCACAAGACCTGCAGGCGGCGACCTGGGATGGTTTCCCAAGGGCTTCTTGTTGTGGCCCGAGGTGGAAACGGCTGCTTTCTCCCTTCAACCAGGAGAGATCAGCACGGTTGTCCAGAGCGAAATTGGATACCACATCCTAGAAATCATAGAACGTGAAGACCGGCTGTTAGCGTACAGCGTTAGACAAACACTTAGTGAGCGCGCGGTTGAGAGTTGGCTATTGACGGAGCGCATGTCAGCTGATATTCAAACCTTCATCACGCAATAAGGGTTAGGCAGGAGAAGAAGACCATGGATGAGAATTTCCAAACAGTCCGCCGGAAACGACCCAGCAAGATCGGGAGTATCTTTTTTAATCTATTGACCTTCATTGTGTTGATCGCGATTCTCGGTGCCGGTGTGGCTGCGGCTGCCCTTTTCGTGAATCCATACATCGATGTTGGTTTCTTCTACAATCCGTTCCCGCCACCAACTGTGCCCGCGCGTCTCGGCCAGCCCACGGCGACGCACACACCCGCCGTACCTCTGCCAGATGCCTGGACGCCGACACCGTCGACCACTCCTGAGCCGACAAAAACACCGACTCCTTTGCCCACCGATACTCCTACTCCAGTTCCAACGGGAACGCAGCTGCCTCCACCGTTCGCGCTGCAACCTGGAAATCCCGTTCAAATTCCTAACATCGCCAATGACGATGGTTGCGACTGGATGGGCGTTGGCGGGCAGGTGTTTAACATGGAGAACCAACCGATTGTAAATCTTAGCATCCATCTTGAGGGCGAATTAGATGGCAACCCACTCGATCTTGACACAATCACCGGAAGCGCGCCGGACATCGGACCTTCAGGTTACGTATTCAATCTAGGAGATCACCCAATTGGCAGTGTCGACACTATCTGGGTCTTTGTCCACGACGGGAGCGGTTCTCCTCTCTCGGACCCGGTATTCTTCAGCACATCTACAGAATGCAACGAGAACTTCGTAATGGTGAACTGGCGTCAAGTACGGGAACAATAATCCTCAAGAGATATTAACAAAACATAAGGGACTGGCCCAACAAGCCAGTCTCTTTCGTTTTAATTAATAATCTTGCGTGCAGAACGAAACTGGTCTCAGGCCAAATTGGTTGAAGAACAGGATGTTTCGCGGCAGACGATCAATTCTATCGAAATAGGGAAGAATGCCCCCAGCATGCCTCTGGCGCTCAAGACGGCGAAACTTTTTGCCAACACCATCAAGGACAATATTACGCCAAGTGACGTGAACAAACTCCATGCAATTTCTCGCTATCACTGCGAGAAGGCGACCTGCACATGTGGTGGGGCAGACGCAGTCCGCCATGGTCAAGCTCATTGTTATAAAAAGAGATCGATTCCCCACACAGCCTGATGATCTTCACCAAATCCCCCTATCAGGGGAACTTTGGTTAAAGGGGCTTGACAACCTAGTAAATTACTAGTATTATGAAGTTAGCAATACTGCGCAGTTAGTTATATTCGTTACTTGATGATGCTTATAAAAGAAAGGAGCTCTCGTGGTTGATCAAAATATGCCAACCAAAAAATTTCAAAAAGAGATGAACTCGGGCACGGCTTCTCTGGTTTTGTTAAGTGTGCTGTCTCAAAGTGAAGATCCGATGTATGGGTATCAAATCACCAAATTGCTGGACGATAACCGGCAGGATGCCCTGGCGATGAAGCAGGGAGCCTTATATCCTGTGCTGCGTTCGCTGGAAAAAAACGGTCTTCTTTCCAGCAAAGTTGAACCTTCGGTCTCTGGGCCGCCGCGCCGCTATTACACCATTACTGGTGATGGCCGCGAATCGCTCACGCTCTGGACCGAGATATGGAGTCAGATGAAAAGTTTTGTAGATAGCATCTTAGAAGGAGAGAGCGATGTATAGATCCGTTGAAGAATATCTCGATGCACTTAAAAAAGAAATGCAAGGTTTTGATAGCGCCACCATGCAAGATGCTCTGACTGATGCAGAAGAGCACTTGCGCACTGCCTTGGAGACCGCACGCGAAAGTCAGCCTGAAATGGATGCCGCCGCCACGTTACCTGCCATTATTGAGCAGTATGGTTCTCCCGAAGAGACCGCCGCTGCTTATGCGGAAGTAGAGCGGCGCACATCCCCCAGTTTGGCGCAGTCGGTGAACAGAAAACAGCGAACTGGGCTGGGACGTTTCTTCGGGGTCTACGCAGACCCGAAGGCTTGGGGCGCGTTGCTGTATATGTTGATCGCCTTTGTGACTGGTGTGATCTACTTCACTTGGGCAGTGACCGGGATATCTGTCTCGCTTTCATTTGCCTTGTTCATTTTTGGTCTGCCAGTGATGTTGCTATTCCTTTTATCAGTCCGGGGCGTGGCATGGCTAGAAGGGCGTTTGGTCGAGGCGTTGTTGGGCGTGCGGATGCCACGACGTCCACTATTTACGCCGCAAAATATCAAATGGCAGGAGCGGATTAAGTTGCTGGTGATCGATAGTCATACCTGGCTATCCTTCCTCTACATGGTTGTGCAATTGGTATTGGGCACTATTTACTTTGTGGTATTGGTGACACTCTTCGCTTTTTCTCTTTCTGGCATTGCCATACCTATCTTGCAAGAGGCTTTCAATATATCCGTTATAGATACTGGCAGTACATACTACTATCTACCACAATGGAGTTACCCTCTGGTGGTGTTGGCAGGGCTTCTCCTTTGGACGGCGACCATGCACCTTGTCAAATGGGTTGGCGATTTGCATGGACGTTACGCCAAAGCCATGTTGGTTGTTGAGCAGGATTAAGTTGCGGCTGAGTCAGGAATAAACTACGATTGGAGATAGATCAGACGCATCTAATCCCGCTTGAACAAGAAACCTGATTTAAAATAAAGAGCTGTCTAATAAGGTCATTAGACAGCTCTTTATCATTTTATTAACCCTACCTGCCTGCACTTTGCCGCGCTTCAGGATTTTAACGTTTGCACAAGGCAGTCGCAGACACGTTCCACCTGATCTTCACTCAAGGTTCCAGAAAAGGGCAATGCGAGGCTTCTCCGGCTGAGGTCTTCTGTCACCGGGTAATCCCCGGGTTTGTAACCGAAACGATCCGTCATATAGCGTTGGAGATGAATCGGCGTGAAGTAAGGACGGGTGGGTACACCCTGCGCATCCAGTTGTTCTGCGACTTTCTTGCGATCAATCCCGTCATCGAGGCGGACCACATACACAAACCAACTCATCCGTGATGTTGAGGGTTCTATCTTCAGCAGTTCAACCCCCGGCATCTCGGCCAGTCGAGCTTGATACCACGCCGCGACTCGCTCACGCTTCTCCAACAGCTCCTCCAAACGGCTCATTTGCACGCGTCCCAGTGCAGCGCTCATCTCATCGAGGCGATAGTTATAACCAAGGTGAGTGTGATCCAGCCACTTGTCGCCGGGTGCGCGACCCTGATTCCTGAGCGCGCGGATGAGTTCGGCGGCGTCAACCCTGTCGGTGACGACCATGGCACCCTCGGCCGTAGTAATTTGCTTATTGGGATAGAACGCAAACACACCAATATCCCCCAGCGTCCCTGTCTGACGACCCTTATATTGCGCACCGAGCGCCTCGCAAGAATCCTCGATGACCACCAAGTTATGCTCGGCGGAGATCGTCTGGATCGGATCGTAGTCAGCCGGTTGCCCGAAGACATCGACGGGCAGCATGGCTCGCAGTCTACCTGAGGCTTCGGCCCCTTTGCGCGGCAGCCAGCGTGAGGCCTTCTTCCCGCCGGCGATTAAATCCGCGGCCGCCTCAGCCATGAGGTCCGTGTTGATATTTCCCGTATCAGGGTCCACATCAACAAATATGGGAACGGCGCGTTCATAAAGAAGAACATTTGTCGAGGCAACAAAAGAAAACGGTGTTGTGATCACCCAATCGCTGTCAGTGATCCCCAGCGCACGGACGGCAAGGTGAAGCCCCGCGGTGCCCGAACTCACCGCAATGGCATGTTCCACGCCCACGTAGCGAGCGACGGCATCTTCAAATGCCGCGACTTCCGGCCCCATGCTCAGACGCGGTGTCTGCATCACCTTCGCGACCGCCTCGCGCTCGAGATCGGTAATATCAGGGGATGACATTGGGATGCTCTCCCCCACAGTGTCCGCTGTACTTCCCTGTCCCTTAGTTCGATTATTTTTCACGGTTTTCATGATTCTTCTGAGCCTTGAGGCCAGATATCCCCCGCCCGGATCATCTTTCCAGAGGGGACATCCTCTTTTATGACCGCGCTGTTGCCGATGCGTGCCTTAGACCCAACTGTGACATTAAGATTTAACGTCACACCCATCCCGATCAGCACACCTTCACCGAGTGTTACCGCTCCCGCTAGCATGGCTCCCGGAGCGACGTTGACATAGTCTCCCAGGCGGCAATCATGCGAAACGATGGCTGCCGTATTGATGATGGTGCCAAACCCGACCTCGGTGTCACTTCCTATGTAAGCGTGCGGGAAGACCTGCACACCCTTGCCAAGCTGAACCGTAGGTTCGACGAAAGCGGTGGGGTGGATGAGGGTCGGAAAGCCGAACCCCGCTTCCAGCAACCTTTGGAATACCTGGATCCGGCTGGTGATGTCCCCAATTCCGCCAACAGCGTTCACAGCAAGCCGCACGCCATCTTTTGCCAGCCGGGGGAGTTGATCTCCTCCCCCTATTATAGGAACCCCCATTACATCGGTCCCCCGCTTAAGCCCGTCGTCAATCACACCTACGACTTGATACTGCCCTAGAGCACGGATCATGTCGATGACCGATTTTCCATGACCTCCGCCTCCGTAAACGACGATCTCACCATCATCAAAATCCGCTTCCGATAATTCCATTTCTCCGCCGCCTTCCAGCTCCAGGAACCGGCGCACTACAGATTCTGTTATCAGCGTCTCTTTCGGCAAACTAGTGGGATCTAACCCGTGATCACGCGCCAGGCGTAAAGCGGGTTTCGTGATCCGTAAACCGTCGGGGATCACGCCTTCGTCGACGTCTGCCGGTGAAGTCTCCTTCTCGGGCGGCGTCCATTTCGAATCGTCCGCCAACCAGCACAAGCGGTCGCCCGCCCTTAGTAGATCACTTTCCGCGAACTCAAGACCAACAATAAAGCCCTCGCGAACTGCGGTTACTTCCGTGACCGCCTTCGTGCTCTCAAGCGTGCACAGCGGATCACCCTCCTGAACCTTTTGCCCCTCAACAACATGTACCCTGGCAACCTGAACTTCAGGCTCGTTGGGGTTCAAGAGCGGTACGAGGACCTCAATAGGATCGGGCATGCTTCTCCTAATATTGTGAGATTACGGCTGGGCAGAATGCGCTCGTCAATAAAAATCGAGCCATGAGATTATAAACACTGGCCATGAGTGAGTCTAATCGAGAAATCCCTCGCGGACCAATAGAGAAACCCGAGCCGGAATACTGCTTCAGTTCGCCTCAGAAAGTTCAATGGCCGCTTCGATAATGTCCTCAATCTGCGGGAGTACAGCTTTTTCCAGCAACCCAGCAGCGGGTACCGGCATATCGCCTGCGGCGACACGCTGCGCCTGGAACCCAGCGCCAAGTTCTTCGAGGGCCCGGGCGATGACTTCCGCACCCCAACCGAGTGTCATCGTACCCTCCTCTACGGTCAGCAGGCGATTTGTTTGTCTCACTGCACTGATTAGGTCCCCCAATTCAAAGGGGGATAATTGTGTAGGGACGATGAGATCGCTGAAGATCTCATGCTCGTAAGCCAGACGCTTCACGGCTTCACGCGCCAGTTCAGCTGAATATCCATAGGCTGCCAGCGTAATCACCGGCGCCGGTGCGCCGGCAATGCGCAGCCGGTAGGTTGGATAGTGATCAGCGCTTACATCGACTTCGAAATCTGACAGTTCATCGTGGGCAATGATCGGTTGTGCATAGAGCGCCTTGTGTTCTAGGAACAACACCGGGTCTTCGTCCTCTAAGACCGCCTTGCGCAGCAAGTCTCCCGCATCTCCCAACGCCGTCGCCGCAACGACACGTAAGCCGGGTGCGCCGAGCAGGTGCTTCTCAAGGGACTGGCTGTGTGTCGGACCGTACCCGCGCCGCCCGCCCATGGGCGTACGCACAACAAGCGGCACCCGCACCTGGTCATTGCTCATCCACCGGAATTTTGCGGCGTGATTAATCAATTGGTCAACAGTTAAACTGATGAAATCACCGAACATAATTTCGATCACTGGAAACAGGCCGCGCAGCGCCATGCCAACCCCGACACCAACGATGCCGGCCTCCGATACGGGTGTGGTGATCACGTGTTCAGGGTAATCCGTGGATAACCCCCTGGTCACTTTGAACGCACCACCGTACGGATCGAGCACGTCCTCGCCGATCACATAGACCCGATCTGATTCCTCCAGGCACGTTCGCAAGCCCCGATTGAGCGATTCGAGGATGGTCGTCATCGGCTTCGTCCCAACGGGGATGTGAGTGACGCAGGTTCGGCAGCGGGGTCGGATTCGGCTTGCTTGAAGGCATCGGCGACCTCTATCTCAGCCGATTCCTGAATTTCTCTTTGTTTCGCTTCTTCCAACCGTTCGGCCTGGATTGGAAGGGGGTCTTTTGTCCGATAACGGGCGATCTCCTCCGGATCTCGACTATCGTCGCCTTTGGAGTGAGGTGCAAAACGGTACGTGTGCACCACGAATGCCGCAGGACCCTTATTCTCACGCACATACTTGAGCATGGGCTCAATGGCTTCGTGGATCTCAACCACATCCGTCGAATCTATCGATTCAACCGGAATGCCGAAGGCCTTGAAGCGATCAGGGATCTCACCCGCCAAATTTAATCGAGTGGGTGTGCTTTGAGCATAGCGGTTGTTTTCAACAACGAAGAGAATTGGGAACGCCCCGAGAGCGGCAATATTCAGGCTCTCATAAACGACGCCTTCACCCAGCGTTCCGTCCCCCATGAAGGAGAAAACCGTCCTGTCGCCCCCTTTGAGTTTTTCCGTGGCAGCCATCCCTACCGCCATGGGAACTGTGCCACCCAGGATCCCATTTGCGTAGAAATCACGCCATTGAATGTGCTGACTTCCACCACGCCCGCCGCAAACCCCTGTGCTGCGCCCCATGAGTTCCGCTGCTAACGAGTGCATCGAACCGCCATAGGCAAGAAAATGACCATGGCAGCGATGGTTGCTGACCACAATATCGCCCTCGCGCAACCAGGCGAGTACTCCAACCGCATTTGCCTCTTGGCCTATGTATGTATGCGTGGTGCCATAGAACAACCCGCGCGGGAAGAGGTCGAGTACTGTCTCTTCAAAACGTCGTATCTGCAGCATTCGACGATAGAACGCGGCATTATCTAGGCGACTCATCGTTCGCTCGGACCTCCGTCAACTAAAGGTACCAGTATTTCGCCGCAATGATACCACTGCCTGCAGACGAAACACGAGCCGCCCTTTGTAAAGGCGGCTCGCGGCTCCATTTCGATATACGGAGTAAGCAAGCTCTGCTGCATTACATCAGCAGAGCTGCCTAACCCATATTCAGGAACAAAAATCTTACATATTTTTAAGGGCGAAGTCCTTGCCCACGATTCGCCAGGCTTCGTGCGTGCCGGCCGGGGCCTTTGTCACTGCAAAGTAGCGGGTCCTACCATCGTCTGAGACTTTGGTTTCAATCCGCCATTCTGTTGCCGAGAACTTCGTCTTCGACTTCACATCGTAGAATTCCAGAGATTCCTTCATTTTGTTCCTCCTCAGCTTTGTTTTTACCAATATTCCTGCATCATCGTACCCGTGATTTGTCATTTCCGCAAGGAGTGAAAGGGCACATTATGCGCCTTTTTCTTGACATAACTAGCGCGAAGGGTCCTGTTTATCGCTGCCCATGAACTCCTCGGCCGTTGTGTGCCCGAGTTGGCTTATCCCCTCACGCGTGATCACCTTCCAGGCCGTGGTCAGTAGGATTTTAATATCCAGCCACAGGGACCAGTTATCGACATACCAGACATCATAGCGAAACTTATCCTCCCAGGTAATTGCGTTGCGGCCGTTGACCTGCGCCCATCCGGTGATTCCCGGGAGAACATCATGGCGGCGTGCTTGCTCAACTGAGTATCGCTCGAGATACTGCATCAACAGCGGCCGCGGACCAACCAGACTCATCTCACCACGCAGCACGTTGAACAGCTCGGGGAGTTCATCGAGGCTGAGACTGCGCAAAAACCTGCCCAGACCCGTCATCCGCTCTGCGTCAGACAGCAAGTGTTCACTAGAACCTCGCTCATCGGTCATCGTGCGGAATTTATAAACATTGAAGGGCTCTCCGCCTTTGCCTGGCCGCATCTGACGAAAAAGCACCGGGGATCCCAGAAAAATGCGCACAAGCACAGCAATGAGTCCCAACAGGGGGCTGATTAGAACGAGACCGGGAAGTGTCAGAATCAAATCAAATAATCGCTTACTCAGCGGAACGCCAGGGGGAAGGAGTTTAGCCGTCATCCACACCTCCTGACTCGATTTCCGCAGCCACATCATCTGAGGAGCGTCCGTTCCCGTTTGCGACTATCGTTTCCATGATGAGCGCCATCTTTGCGGCGAGGTGCTGGCGATCGAAATCCCTTTCTACGCAGCGC
>JAIWHF010000008.1:0-30058 GCA_048629905.1 Methanosarcinales archaeon | reverse complement strand
AAGCACCCTGAATGGTTTAAAGAAGACTTGGGTGCGCTCTTCGGTTTGCTGAAGGAAGGCAAGATCAAACCATCCATCGAGCGGCGCATGAAACTGGAAGACGCCGCACAGGCGCATGAGTTGATCGAACAGGCCGCGGTCAAAGGGCGGATCGTGTTGATGTTGAACGAAAACTGAAAGAAAAAATGTGGTTGGTTACAGGCGCCAATCGCGGCGTTGACAGTGCCGAATTGGACTTGAGCAGTACCATTAGATCAACATTTGGGGGAAAATATACAAATGAAGCTGCCAACAGAAGGGATCATTGCGGATACCATAAGAAGAATCACTAACTGGCTCAAGCCTCTCGCGGGGTTGTTTATTCTCATTGTGATGTTTGCCGCTTACTTGCTGCTTGGAAGGGATGCGCTCCCACCGCCAGTAGGTGAAGAGACAAACGAGGGGGGTTGGTACGAGGTTTACTTCAGCCGGCCGGATGACCCGGGGTCGTCCAGCCTGCATGGCGGTCCCGATTCGGCTCTAGCACAGGCGATCGATGAGGCACGCTATTCCGTCGATGTCGCCGTGATGCGGCTGGACCTTTGGAGCCTGCGCGACGCGCTCCTGGACGCAGATCGCCGCGGCGTCAACGTTCGGGTTGTTGTTGACAGCGATAACATCCTCGATAATGAAATTCAAGATTTGATTAACGCTGGGATTCCCGTCATCGCCGATCGTCGGGAGTCCTTGATGCACCATAAGTTCACGGTCATCGACCAGTTGGATGTGTGGTCGGGCTCGATGAATTACACGATCAACGGGGCATACCGCAACGACAATAACTTGAACCACATCCGTTCCAGCAAGCTCGCGCAGAGTTACACTCGCGAGTTTGAAGAGATGTTTATAGATGACCTCTTCGGCGCGTTGTCAGAGGCAGATACACCGTACACGCGAGTGAATATAAACGGGACGGAGGTGGAGGTGTACTTCTCCCCGGACGATCATGTTTTGCAGAGGCTTTTGTCACTCGTCGCCGCGGCGGAGGAGAGCATCGAGTTTCTCGCTTTCACTTTCACATCGGATCCACTGGCCGAAGCGTTGATCGCGCGGGGTGCCGATGGGGTGCGCGTGCGGGGAGTGATGGAGCGCGATCAAGTCAATAACTCGGGAGGCGAGTTTGGGAATCTGGTTCTGGCTGGATTGGATCTCCGGCTCGATGCCAATCAAAACAACATGCATCATAAGGTTATGTTGATAGATGGTGAAATCGTTATCACAGGGTCGTATAATTTCTCGCGAAATGCAGAGGAAAAGAACGACGAGAATGTATTAATATTTCATAGCGTTGAAATTGCACAGCAGTACCTGTTAGAATTCGAGCGTATTTATCGAGCTGCGAGCAAGTGAGTCAGCGACAGACCGCGAAGGAGTATTTTTGTGGATTATGACGGAAAGTTCTACCTGGGTCGCCCCTACGATCTGAAGAAGGGAAAGACAGGGACAAAACCATTGCTCTACGACCCAGATGATCTGACGACTCACGGCGTGGTCGTAGGTATGACGGGTTCAGGAAAGACGGGATTGTGTATCGACTTCCTTGAGGAAGCGGCACTGAATGGCATCCCCGCGATTTTGATCGACCCAAAAGGGGACATGGCCAACCTGCTGCTTCATTTTCCGGACCTGGCTCCCGAAGATTTTCAGCCCTGGATCGATCCGGATGAGGCCCGTCGAGAAGAACAAACCGTCGAAGAGAAGTCTGAGAAGATCGCAAAGATCTGGGAAGGGGGTTTGAAGGAATGGGGGATAGGACCGGAACGAATTGAAGCCGTCAAAAATGCGGTTGAATACGCAGTTTACACGCCTGGATCAGATGCCGGGATTCCTGTAAGCATCCTGGCTTCACTAAAAGCGCCGCAGACCTCGTGGGAGGAGAACAAGGAAGCTTCTCGCGAGCGGATTTCAAGCACGGTCACCGCGCTCCTTGGGCTTGTGGGTATCGAGTCCGATCCTGTTCGTTCACGCGAGCACATCCTGCTTTCCAACCTATTTGAGAGCGCGTGGAAAGCCGGCCAGGATATGGATCTCAGAGAGCTGATCCATCAGATTCAGTCCCCACCCTTTGATAAGTTGGGAGCTTTCGAGATCGATAAATTCTTCCCCGAGAACGATCGCTTTGAGCTGGCGATGACGCTAAACAATCTCTTGGCTTCCCCTTCCTTTGAGGCCTGGACCCATGGGGTTCACCTGGATGTGGGCCAATTACTTTGGACGGCGGACGGCAAACCGCGGCATAGTGTTTTCTACCTCGCCCATCTACCAGATAGTGAGCGCATGTTCTTTACTACATTGCTGCTCACCGAGGTGGAATCCTGGATGCGAGCGCAGCCGGGATCATCGTCTTTGCGGGCGATCCTGTACTTTGATGAGGTCTTCGGCTACTTGCCGCCTGTCGCCAACCCGCCTTCAAAACCTCCGCTCCTGCGTTTATTGAAGACAGCACGCGCCTTCGGGTTGGGGGTTTTACTAACGACTCAAAATCCTGTCGATCTCGATTACAAAGCCTTGAGTAATGCGGGCACGTGGTTCGTCGGGAAGCTGCAGACGGAGCAGGATAAAGCCAGGTTGTTAGATGGCTTGGAATCTGTTGATACGGGAAAGAGTGGGTTTAAGCGCTCCGATGTGGATAAGTTGATCTCAGCCCTCGATAAACGCGTCTTCTTGCTCCATAATGTTCACGAACGGGGGCAGCAGGTCTTTAAGACGCGTTGGGCTATGGCGTATCTCAGGGGGCCCATCACGCGTTCAAAGCTGCGGGAAGTCAATAAATTGGTCGGCGCGGTCGAGCCTCCTATCTCGACAGCCACCAGGGATGCTTCGGATGGGGATGTGAAGATCGATCGAGTGGCTGCAGCTAAAGTAGCTGCCGGGACCACCACCAGGCACCCAAAAGTTCCCACGGGTATTTCCGAGTTCTTCCTCCCGAACATTATCACTTCCAGTCAGGCGTTGAAGGGCGCAATGCACGATCCCGAAAAATCGGAAGTTCTTGGTTTGATGTATAAGCCCGCGTTACTCGCACAGGCAAATGTGCGTTATCTTGACCGGAAAAACAATCTCGATCATGTTGAATCAAGCACGGCGATAGTTGAGGATGTGGATCCCAAAGGATTCGTCCGCTGGGATGAATGGGCGATCTCTCCTCTTGACCCCGCATCGTTTGATTCTGGCCCAGGCCCTGACGCTCAGTTTGCGCCCTTGGAGGCGCCCCTGAACGACGCCAAGAGGCTCAAAGCGATAGAGAAGGATTTTCAGGATTATATTTACCACGGTGCGGGTTTGAAGATTCCATCGAATCCAGCTTTAAAAATATTTGCGACCCCGGGGACTGCGGAGGCCGAGTTTGAAAACCAATGCAACGAGGCCGCGGACGAGGTCGCTGCTGTCGAGATACGAAAATTAGAGAAGAAGTATAAGACCAAGATCAAGCGCATTAAAGATCGGTTGACCAAGGAAAGGCGTGAGTTGGCTGAAGATCAGGCCGACCTGGGTTCCCGAAAAGTGGAAGAGCTTGCTACGCTTGCGGAAAACGTCTTCGGTCTTTTCGCCGGGTCACGCAGCTCTCGCCGAATTTCCACCTCGTTGACGAAACGGAGAATGACTTCAAAGGCAAAAGCCGATGTCGAGGAATCTGAAGATGTCATCGAGGATTTTATGCAGGAGTTGGATGAATTGCGGGCAGAGCTGGCCCAAGAGGTCCTTGAGATCCACGACCGTTGGGATTTAGTGGCCCTGGAGATTGAGGAGACCGTGATTGCTCCTTATAAGAAGAATATCCGTGTGGATTTGTTCGGGGTCGCATGGACTCCGTACTGGCGAGTTAAAGTAGGGGAAAAGGAGCACGAGTTACCCGGCTATGGCGAGGGGTTATGAGTCTGATTGACGATCTGATTGCTCAAGTGCCGGAAGGTGAGATTGAGCAAATCCGAGTGGGCCTGCATTGGACTGCGGTTGTCGTGAACCAGGGAGGAGACCGCAGATGCGGCCTTGCATCAACGCTCTCAGAACCCCACAAACGAGGGGAGCCGGCCGTACCGGAGGCGGGTGAGCTGACGCGGTACACCGGTCGTGAACTACTAAAATTAGCATTTGAAGAGGATAAGCCCGTCTTATCCAGTGTGGGGGTAGCGACGCTCAATGCGTTACTGCCGGATCCAATCCCTGAGAAGGTTAAGGAAGAACAAGCGGAATCGCTCCTTGCACGATATGGTGCCAACCGGACTGTTGCTTTGATTGGTCACTTCCCTTTCGTGCCACGCCTTCGAAGTAAGGTAGGCGAGCTTCAAGTCCTGGAGTTAAGGCCGCTTCAGGGTGATCTGCCGGCAGATATGGCCTCTGAGGTTCTACCGCAAGCGGACGTTGTGGCGATCACGAGCATGGCTTTAATCAATCGCACGCTGGAACCTCTGCTCGAGCTGTGTTCGCCAGAGGCATTGGTCGTCGTGCTCGGACCCAGCACACCGATGAGCTCGGTGCTCTTCGAATATGGAGTCGACATCCTCGCCGGATCGCAGATTATCGATATCGAAGGGGTTTTGCGAGCGGTATGCCAGGGTGGGAATTTCAGACAGGTTCACCGCGCGGGTGTTAAGTTAATTGCGCAGCAACGTGAAGGCTTAGAAGAAGTAAAAGCGATGGGACAATTATGAGCCCTATCGTGATACGATATGCCATCCCCTTCAAGGGAATATGGAGGCTAGAACATGAGATTCGCAATTTCAACTGAGGATAACAAAGGATTAGAGAGTAATGTGAGCCAACATTTTGGCAGATGTCCTTATTTCGTCATCGTGGACTTTGAAGACGATGCGGTAAAGGAAGTTAAGGTCGTTGACAATCCCTTCTTTGCGGGACACGGTCCCGGGCAGGTTCCTGAATATATCGCCTCGCTTGAAGCGAATGTGATGATCTGTGGTGGAATGGGTCGGCGAGCGGACGCGTTCTTCGACAATTATGGGATAAAAACCGCCACTGGAGCTGTTGGCACGGCGCAGGAAGCATTAACGAGTTTTCAGGAGGGGAAACTGTCCGAAGGTGGAAACTGCGGCGGTCATGGTGAGGGACATGGACACGGTCATGGCCATGGTCATGGTGACTGCAAGGACCATGCTGAATCCGACCAATCTGATACAAAACCACTGCACATCTAAAGAACTTCGAATCTTCGCCTTCGTTCATTCGATTCACAATCGATGTTGAGACGGAGGCGAAGATTTTTATTTAAGGATGAGGGGCGAGCACGGAGAGACGATCAACTGGTCAGAGGCCAGTTCGGGAGAACGTCAATGTCGAGCGCGTCACGCTGACCGTTAAGGAAGCGACGATGGCCCACGGCGGCGATCATCGCCGCATTGTCGGTGCATAAAGCAAGGGGTGGAACTCGAACTGGAATTTTAGATTTTGTCTGAAGTGAGGATCGCAAAGATTGGTTGGCGGATACCCCGCCGGCGACGAGGATTTCGTTGGCGTTGAACTCCTTTGCCGCCGCGAGCGTTTTCCCGACAAGCACATCCACGACTGCTTCCTGAAACGAAGCGGCGAGATCGGCAATGGGCAGATCCTCTTCAGGGGCTTCCACGCCCGCTTCGAGATTGGGTTGCAGCGAGCGCACTTCACGCAAAACTGCCGTTTTCAATCCGCTGAAGGAAAAATCCCAGGTATCTTCCATCCAGGCGCGCGGGAATTTAAAAGCATCACCTTCCCCATCTTTTGCGATTTGTTCAATTGCTGGCCCCCCGGGATAGCTGAGACCGAGCAAGCGCGCAACTTTGTCGAAGGCTTCACCAGCGGCGTCGTCGAGAGTGCCTCCCAGCCGTTCGTACTGGAGGTGATCGCGCATTAACAGTAATTCCGTATGCCCACCCGAAACGATCAACCCGAGTAGAGGGAATGTGGGCTCTTCCTCTTCGACAAGCCAGATGGAATACAGATGGGCTTCCAGGTGATTAATTCCCAGAAGCGGTAAGCCCGCACCCATCGCAAGCCCTTTTGCCATATTCAGCCCGACGACGAGCGAACCGGCTAGACCGGGCCCACGCGTGACGGCGATAGCATCGATTGACTCCAGGCCCACGTGCGCCTCGGCGAGCGCGCTGGAAACAACTTGATGGATGGTTTCGATGTGAGCGCGCGAAGCCATCTCCGGGAAGACGCCGCCGTATTCGGCATGAATCTCTGCTTGTGAAGCGATGATATTTGAGGCGATGTGCCGCCCGTTTTCAAGGACCGCGGCTGCGGTTTCGTCGCAGGATGTCTCTATTCCCAGAATGCGTGTCTCTTCGCTCATGAGTTTCTCGCCTTCACTATAAACACCATGTTGGTTTGTCTTTAAGCTCCCTGCATCTTAAGGACGAGGTCCTTGGGGAACTCGACTAGAGTCTCAAGCACACCATCCGGGCGCATCCAGGCAGTATCCTCGACGCGAACACCCAGTCCACGGTCAGGGTAATAAAGACCGGGCTCGACGGTGATAACCGACCCGGGCAGCAACACATCCTCAAATTTCGTGGAGAAACTTGGCGCTTCGTGGACGTCAAGCCCGATACCGTGGGCGAGGCTGTGAACATAACCGTCGGTTGTCAGGGGATTGGAAAGGATGGACGGGTGCCCTTTTGCTTCAAAGAGTTCGCAAGTCTGGATCTGGTAATCGCGACAGGGTTTATGGGGTCTGATCGCCGAATATACTGTCTCGTACACTTCCAGGACATCCTCGTAGATTTGCAGGACCTCATCCGGGGCGTGGTCAAGACACCATGTCCGTGTGAAGTCATAGAAATAGCCTCCGCCAGCTTCACAGGGGTAGATGTCGAAGACGATCGTTTGTCCTACCGGGATGGGATCCGAATCGGTTCCGGCGCTGTGGGGAATCCCGGCATCGCGCCCAATAGCGAAGATCGATCCTTTGGGGTTTTCAGCGCCGCGCATCGCCAGCCAGAGGTTGATTTTGCGTTTGACGTTTCCTATTGTGAGCTGCTCTCCCTCGCGATTCACCAGGTAGCCATCTTTAACGCTATGGGAGGTTAAAAACCCGGCCACGTCTCCGACAACGGCGGTGGTGATGCGACCCATGGCGCGGATCCGTTCGATCTCGCTATCGTCCTTAGTCACACGCGCTTGCGTGATCACCGAGCGCAGCATGTCCTCACCCAATATTTCGACATCGGGTAAATTGATGCGCAGGAAATCTATGGTCCTGAGCCAATCCCCGAATTCGATCTTGCCGTAGATGCCAATGCGACCGTGGACTTTATACTCAGCAAGGGCTTTCTCAAGAAGCAGCGCCTGAGCCATGTTGCTGTCTCTGTTCGCTTGTTCAAGCAGCGCCGGAAAATCGTAATCCGCGTAGATGTCCTTGGTTTCCAGCCCCGTGGCCGTGGCTTCATCACGCTCCATCGGGTTGTGGAAATGTATAGCCTTCCCGTCACGTATTTTAAGTAGAAAGCCAACGGATAGATGCGCGAGACCGGTGAAATAGGTCATTGGCGCATTATGGGCTGCGGGGCCGAGGACGAGCAACGCGTTGAGATCGGCTTCTTTCATCAGGCGGTCGATGTCGGTTTTCATGATTGTGCTCCTGACATTGGGCTAAAGTGTGTTGGTATTGCCAGCGTCCTGCGATCCCAATTGTGCCCTCCAGGCGCTGCGGTTTTCAGCGCTTGAGAACAAGCTTGACCCCCGTTAATAGATCGTCTTCCTGGTCGGTCAGCACCGTTCTCGGGTCCAAGATAACCCGGTCATCATCCACTCGAGCGATAATCGGTGGGTCCACCTCGCGCAACCGACCAGCGAAGGCATTCGGGTGCTTCACCTCCAGGGCGAGAAGCGTAGTGGGTAAGGTTTCCTCGGGAAGGCTGCCCCCTCCGACGGTTGAACGACCGGGGATGATTTCCCCCTGTCCCAGGTGCTTTCTCCAGGTTGTAGCGCGCGCCTCAATCGTATCCTCGGTGGCGGCGATCATCTGCCACACAGGGACTTCCGATGTTGCGTTCCCTTTCATGTAATGCAACAAGGTCGCGGAAAGCGCCGCCAGGCAGAGCTTGTCCGGTCGGACGGCACGGGCGAGCGGTTGGCGGCGAAGTTTATCGATGAGAGCCTTCTCCCCGGTTAAGATCCCCGCCTGCGGACCTCCGAGCAGTTTATCCCCTGAAAATGCTACGAGTGAAGACCCTATTTGGAGTGATTCTTGCACGGTTGGTTCATGTCCTAGGCCGAACTGTGCTGTGTCGAGCAACGCGCCGGAGCCGATGTCATCCAACACGGGAATGCCGCGGCGTTTGCCGAGTTCGACCAGTTCGGTGAGAGAGGGTTCCGTAGTGAACCCCACAATCTTGAAGTTTGAATGATGAGCACGCATGATCAAAGCTGTTCGATCTTCGATTGCATCTTCGAAGTCTCTCAGATGAGTGCGATTCGTCGTTCCCACTTCGACCAGCTTGGCGCCAGATTGTTTGAGCACGTCCGGGATGCGGAATCCGCCCCCGATTTCAATGAGCTGAGAGCGGGCGATCAACACCTGCTTGCGGCGAGCGAGGCTCGTGAGCGCCAGGAGAACGGCGGCGGCGTTGTTGTTCACGACCAGCGCAGCCTCTGCTCCTGTAAGCCGGGTGACAAGCGCTTCGGCGTGCATATCGCGTTTGCCTCGACGGCCGCGCTGAAGTTCATACTCGAGCGTGCTATAGCCAGTGCTGACAGAGAGCATCGCCTCCCGGGCGGCGCGACTCAATGGGGAGCGGCCCAGGTTGGTGTGGATGATGACGCCAGTGGCGTTGATCACCGATCGCAGCGTGGGTGTGAGCCAGGAGGTAAGCATATCGCCCGTTTGGTTGATGAGGGTTTGTTCATCCGGCGAGACCGCACCCTCAAGCACGGCCTGGCGGGTGAGTGCGAGCTGCTCCCGGAAGGCTTGAACGCAAAGAGCGTGACCGTACGTAGAAATTAGAGAAGCAGCTTGCGGATGGTTCAGGAGATGGTCGACAGAAGGGATGTCTCTCAAGCTCACCGATTCGGCCTCCATCTGCTGCGATCCATCATTCGCAGGAACATCTCGATCGCAACCAGACCAAGCCCAAGTAGGATCGCGAGCGAGAGACTTAGACTGCGGTTGATCTGCAGCCAGACGCACAACTCGCCATAGAGCGCAACAAGCAGCGCCCTGCGTAGAAGGATCATCGCTGGCAGATCAGGCCCCTCGGCAAACCGGCGGTGAAGCAGCCAAATGAAGGGAAGAGTAGTGCCAGTGATGGCCAGAGCGAGCAGGAAGAAGAAGAGCCATCGTGGTCCCACGGTGGGGAGAGTGCCAACGAGCAGCAGAAATATGCCCACCCAGCCGATGACGGCCAGAATAATGGCGGCGATCAACAGACTGCGATAACTAGAAGATGGTAGATCAAACATTCAATAACACCCTCATAGGGTTTGTGGGAATTATAGCCCAGCGTCCATCGACGTGGAAAATCGCTGCGCGCGACCTGTGGGAGGGCCTGGGTTATAATCCCCCGCGAGATCCCATGTCACTTCTACAAGCGGTTGATCTAAGTAAGTCGTACGGAGGCCAGGACGTCCTCCAGAGACTGACACTTTCTGTCCCCCACCAGGCTCGTATCGCGCTGGTGGGACCGAATGGTGTTGGCAAGAGCACCTTACTCCGCATCTTGGCCGGGGTTGAGTCTTCGGATGAGGGTTCAGTTCAGCGCCCGCGAGGTCTGCAGACTGGTTATCTCCCCCAGGCAACTGTGGACGGATCGCCCGGAGTTGGATCTGATGAGCAGACGCCCTGGGAAATTGGGCTGGAAGCCTTCCGGGACTTGCGCTCTCGCGAGGAGAAGCTTGCCGAACTCGAGATGTCCATGGCCGACCCGCAGCTTGTGGACCAGGCGATGACGCGCTACGGGGCATTGCAGGAAGCTTTTGAGCGTGACGGCGGGTATTTGTATCAAGCACGCATAAGGCAGGTTCTAAGTGGCCTGGGGTTTTCCATTAAGGATGATTTTCACCGGCCTATGTCCCAACTCTCCGGCGGCGAGAGAACACGTATTCAGTTCGCTCGATTGCTGCTGGAGGACCCGGATCTGCTTGTTTTGGATGAGCCGACTAACCATCTGGATATCGACGCGATTGAGTGGCTTGAACGATGGCTGCGTGATTGGCCGGGTGCTGTGATTGTTGTTTCACATGATCGATTCTTCCTTGATCGAGTGGCAAATACAGTCTGGGATCTCACTCCCGCGGGACTTGAAACCTATCGAGGAAACTACTCCGCTTACGTCCAGCAGAGAAGTGAAAGGTTAGCAAACCTTTCAACTCGCTTCAAATCCCAGCAGGAGCATATCAATAAAGAGCGCGATTATATTCAGCGCAATATCGCTGGACAGAACACCCGCCAGGCGCAGGGGCGACAAAAGAGGTTGGATCGCATGCTGCGCGATGGGGAGATCAAGCTCCAGAAAAAACACAGAACCGCCCATATTGCTTTTAAACAGCCCAGCCGGTCTGGCGACCTTGTTTTGAGAACCAGTGATCTGGTCGTGGGTTTTCGAGAGGATGATCAGGCGTTATTCGATGTTCCAGATATCACCCTCAGGCGCGGGGAATGCGTGGCGCTGATTGGCCCCAATGGCTCGGGCAAGACGACCCTGCTCAAGACGCTTCTAGAAGAAGTGGAACCGTTTCTGGGAGAGGTCCAACTTGGCGCGAGTCTCCAGTTAGGATATTTTGAACAGGCGCAAGGTGGATTGCAGCCGGAGAGGACGGCTCTAGAAGAGGTGATGTCTGCTTCTTCAGAGATCACAACTTCAAAGGCGCGCAGCCTGCTGGGCGGATTTTTATTCTCCGGCGGTGATGTGAAGAAAACCATGGCGGTGCTTTCCGGGGGGGAGCGCGGACGCGTGGCGCTGCTGAAGCTCATCGTGCAAGGAGCGAATTTCCTTTTACTAGATGAGCCTACCAATCATCTCGATATTCCCTCGCAAGAAGCACTGCAGGAAGCGATTCGCTCCTTCCCGGGGACGATCCTGCTTGTCTCCCACGACCGCTATCTGGTCCAGGCGCTGGCAAGTCAGGTATGGGTTATTTCAACGGACGAGCGCTCATTAAGGGTATTTCCCTATGGATACCAGAGCTATTTAGATGCCCGAGAGCAGGAACGAGTCAAAGGCTCTGAAAGGGAGCACGCTTCCACACCAATCAAATGGAAATCTAAGAAACGATCTCCCAAGCCGCCCGATATTGCCGCCATAGAAACGCGTATTGCCGCCATAGAAACTGATATGGCCCAGGTTTCCTTATCCCTGGAGCACGCAGGGACCGACATGAAGGAACTTGTGAGGCTGGGCGAGAAATACGCCTCGCTAGAAGCAGCGTTAGAAGCGGAGATGCAGTTCTGGGAGCAAGCCGCTCGTGGGCAAGAACCAACGTGATATAATCCGCCGGTTCGATGAAATATTTTCCTATCAACGCCAGATAAACCAGATAACTTAGAGAAAAATGTCAGTAAAAAAACACACTAACACGAGCAGAAAATCGTTCCCGACCTGGATGATTAGAGTCCTGGCTGGTACTTTTCTCGTTGGCGCTTTGCTATCCGCCTATCTTGTCTATGTTCTTGTGCGCGATTTGTCCGCTTCGTGGTCCGGGACGGGATTACCTTCTTTCGGAGTTCCGAAGACGCAGCAAGTAGACGATGCGGCGACGCCCACCATTACACTTCTAGAGACGCTCCCTGACCCGTGGAGCGGAAACGAGCGGGTTACCATTCTCCTGATGGGGATTGACCAACGTGACTGGGAGAGCGGAGAAGGTGCACCTCGCACCGACTCGATGATGTTGGTGACTCTCGATCCGGTTTCCAAGACGGCGGGCATGCTTTCCATCCCCCGCGACCTGTGGGTTGAAATCCCGGGTTACGGCCACGGCAGAATCAACACCGCATATGTCTTGGGTGAGCAAGATCGCCTGCCGGGGGGTGGACCAGAGTTGGCGATCAAGACCGTCGAGAAGTTCATGGGTGTGCCCATTCATTATTATATGCAGCTCGATTTTGGGGCGTTTGAGCGCATGGTAGATGAAATCGGCGGAGTGGAGATTGACGTCCCCGAGGAAATTGAAGTCGATCCGATTTTAACTCCAAATTTAACTCTCGAACCTGGGAAGCAAACGCTCTCCGGCGAGGTCGCACTGGCTTATGCCAGAGCTCGGCATACCGAAGGCGGTGATTTTGACCGCTCAGCGCGCCAGCAGCAGGTTGCTTTGGCAATCCGCTCGCAGATTCTGCGCTTGAACATGATCCCAACACTTGTAGCCAAGGCTCCGGCACTCTACCAGGAACTGGCTTCCGGCATCCATACAAATCTAGCGCTAGACCAGATGATATCGCTTGGATTAATGGTTTTTCAAATCAATCCTGGAGACATCGGCCGAGCGGTGATCGGCCCACCGAAAATGGTGACTTTTGAGCGGGTTATCTACGGGGGAGAAGCGGCGGATGTATTGAAGCCCGTTCCGGATCAAATCCGCATGCTGCGCGATGAAATTTTCACCGCGACGGGGGCCATTGGCCCATCGGTTGACACCGGAGATCCGCAAGCTGCCGCAGAGGATGAATTTGCACGCGTGATTGTTTTGAACGGCGCAGGCCAGGAGGGGCTGGCCGGGCAGTTTGCAGATGCTTTGCGCGATCTGGGGTTCAATGTCACGGAGATTGCGAATGCCGATCGCATGGATTACCCGACGACACGCATTATTGATTACACTGGAAATCCCTACACGACCCAATACCTAGTTGACCTATTGGATTTAACGCAGAGCCAGGTGCTCTTCCAGACTCTTCCAGATGGCGAGGTCGATGTTGCCCTCGTCATCGGCTACGATTGGCAGGCGCTTTTGGCGAAATTGTCATCTGAATAGGAATTAATCCCAGCGGCAGTGAGCACGTAGATTGAAGCTGGCAAATTGAAGGGTTAACCAATGGACTGGCAGGCAGCCAGTCCGTTTTTAGTTTAGAGAGTGATTAGATGGGCAGCAACACCAAAAGTTAAGCCAAGCAGCGCACCCGCCAGAACATCAGAGGGGTAGTGCACACCCATGGCAATGCGAGCAAGGGATACGAGAAGAGCCCAAAGGGTCAGCGCAAGCCCGACTGCAATCGGACACCATAGAAGCGCCAGTGTGGCGATCAGCGCCGCCCGCGCCGCGTGACCGGAAGGGAAGGAATGGGGGTCGGTTTTCCGGTAAACAGCTCCCCAGTCTCCTTCAGGGCGGCTGCGGCGGATGGTAAATTTGGTGGCCATAACCAAAACCGCGAGGATGACGATGGCGGCGATAAAACGAACCGTCAAGTCTTGGTAGGCTGGGTTTCCGAAAGCCCAAATCAGACCTAACCCGAGCAACCAGAACCAAGAATCTCCGGAGTGGGCGAACACCATCGCCAGAGTGCGCAAAAATCCCGGTTTCTCGGCAACCCGCAATCGAGCTGACCAGCGGGCATCAAACTTCTCCCAGGCGGCAAAGTTCATATCAATCGCTCGATCGGTGAGAGAGATCGGAGATGACAAGCTCTAATTGATGTAGCTTGTCCACGTCCATGGCAATCTCCGCGTAGGGTGAGATAATCGCACGTCCTTTTAGGCCCAACCGGTTGCTCACGCGCTTCACCGCATCATCTATAGTTATGCGGCGGGTGAGCATAAGGAACAGCAAATCAAACCCCAATAGCGCAGCCTGACGGAAGGCGTTCTTGCGGGCAGCAACCATCTTCTCCCAGAATGAGGTGTCTTCAATCAATCTTACGTGGATGACATTCATGTCCCCGCCACAGACCTCAACATCCTGCAGGCGAACATAGGAGCGTGATGCGGCCGGGAAGCGAGCATCCATGGTTTCTTTTTTGATGACGGAATATTCGAGATCGGAATCTGGATCGACACCTTGAACTCGCCAGTCTACCATTTCCGATGTGATCGTCGGGATATCACAGGACAGAAGCAGTACTTGTTGGATCGAAGGGTCAATGCTTTGTAGATGTTCTACCCCGGCGGTCAAGTTGGCGAGCATTCCTTCGCTCTCTGGTATGTAATCGATCGGCTTTGAGGACCGAAGATTAACATCAGCGGGTAATCCGACGATGATGGTACGGCCCACACTTTTTGCCCCGTCAAGGGCATCAACAACCCATTGCACCATCGGCTTTCCAGCGATGTCGATCAGCGCTTTGCTCTGACCATTCGCGGCGAGGAAAAGCGGGTCTTCGCTTGCAGGTATCCCACCGGCTAGAATAATTGCATTCATCGTTTCCTCCGCCTCTCGATGCATATATGCATTGGCTCAAGATAATTGCAGGAATCGGCTAGCTACTCTTTAGTGGCACTGGATTCCAATTGTAACGCTTGAGGTCAATCCTGCTCGACTTACCGAAAGCAATTCCTTCATCTTCTAACAGGGTGCGCTGAAAATCGCAGCCAGGTCTAGCGCTGATTTGCCCCCGGGAATTGATCACACGGTGCCAGGGCACATCTTGGGGACAGTCCTTCAGCGCGTATCCGACCCAGCGTGCTTTGATGCGATCGTAGGCAAACGGGTCCATGTTTATTGGATGTTCGATACAGGCTGCAATCCCGCCGTACGTCATCACGCGTCCTGAGGGGATCGATCGGCAGATCTCATAGACCAACTGATTGAACGATGAGCGGTCTTTGGGTCTCATCTCGCCGAGCCACAATCTTGAGTTGGCGGGTAGGGCGCTTGTGCCAGTTCAATCTGAAGTTGGCGGTTGAGAACGATAGCAATGTCCTTGTGAATGCGCACCCGATTCGGCTGGGTGGGGAATTAGTTCAACGTCTGAACTTGGGGCTTGAGCCCGATCTCATCAATAATGCTCAAGATCTCAGGCTTTGTTAGCGTGCGTCCTTTTCCGGCCACTGCGACGAGCGCAGCTTCCATCATGTTTGTGCCGAATGAACGACCTTCGTATACAGCCGTTGACGTCACCAGAGTTTTCACCCCCAAGCTCTTAAAGAGAAGGACATCGGCGTCGGTGGTCGTATTCGTGACAATGATCTTCCCGCCCATTTGATCGGGCATAGAGTGGATGATGTAATGGCAATCCCCGGCGATAACCGTGGCCCATTCGTAATCGCGGACCCATTTTGGGGTGCGGATTTCCTGCTTCTCGCCGGTGGGATAAAGCCACTCGAATGGAACGCGAGAGACGACAGGTATGAGCACCGCGGCCAGGATCTTCAATGCCCTCTTGGTGCGCAGACGAATCGGGAGGCCCAGTCCAAACATCAGGTCACCGAAAATACAATCGTAATCCGCCTCCAGGAAAGACATCGCCATGCCCCAGCGGCTGGTTGCGCCGGTGTGTAAAACCGTTCTGGGACGTTCCCCCAGACCCACTTCTTGATCTACGAACTCCGCCAGGCGCGCTTCCACCGTATCTTTCAGACCAGATCCGTCGACAAAGGGTGTTTGTTTAATATAACGCACCATGGGCGCTACGGAATGCAATGGATACACACGATCATCCGTATGGAGGGCAAGGTCCGCCCCGCCCACACCGAATGCGTCGACTTTTCCATCAAGCTCGCGATAGAGTTGGGCGGCCTTCTCCATATCGCCGTCTGTGCCGATGCGTTCGATACGCACCTGCTCACCGAGAAGTTCAACCTCGACAGATTTGTCTCTCTTTGAAGACCCCAGGCTGATACTGACTGCTCGCTTCATAATGCCTCTCCTCTATGTAGGTTTCCTGATGAGAAGTCAATTAACATCTTGTTTAATGCTTGACCTAAGTGGGGTGCATCTATAGTAACACCACCGGTATAAAGTAGTTCTCCATTTCCCACTCAGAATTTCTGATCTAGGTCCGATTGCCAAGTCTGGCGATAGGAGGCTGTATACGTTTGAACTGGTTACGCCGCATGCGTTCCACGACTTTCTGAACGAACTTCACCTCGAATCCCGCATCGACACAGGCCTGTTCGGAGAAACCCTGATCGATGAGAAGTAGAAGCAGGCGGTCAACTTCGTCGTAGGTAAAACCCAGCTCATCTTCGTCCGTTTGACCATCCCAAAGATCGGCGGAGGGTGGTTTGCTGACGATCGGCTCAGGAACACCGACTGCACGTGCAAGCTGCAGAATCTGTGTTTTATAGAGATCTCCCAGGGGGTTTATCGCGCAGGCGCTGTCGCCGTAGAGCGTAGTGTAGCCGAGCAGGCTTTCCGTCTTGTTCCCTGTGCCAATGACAAGACCGTTAAACGCAGCCGACTGGTCGTACAGAACGATCATCCGCATTCGGGCCATAATGTTTCCCCGCCGGATTTTGTCTGCCTCTGGGAACCGATCGAAGATCGGGGTTGCCATCGTGGTGATATCCACGGTTTGCTCCCGGGCTCCCGAAGCCTCGATCACCAGCGCAGCATGGCCGCGCGATTCTGCATTAGTCGTTTCATAGGGCATAAAGATTGCGAGAACGTTCTCTGGCCCCAATGCTTCTGCTGAAAGGAAGCAAGTGAGTGCGGAGTCGACCCCGCCGGATACGCCGACGATTGCGCGCGAGAAACCGGCGCGGGCGAGCTCGTTGTGGATGAAATCCACAAGAGTTTTCCGCACCCTGTCGGTGTCGATAATCAGGGATATTTCTTCGTTTTGCATCGACCCATCAGATCCTTCCCAGGTTGCATCAGGTATTTCCGGTCCTATCGAGGCAAAGTCAACCAAGTTCGAGTTGGAAAGAATGGCTATCTGTTTCGTGTAACTATCAATATCCCACCGATTCCGAGAAGTGCAAGTCCCAGGGCGGCCAGGGTGTCGAGTCGTATCCCAGCGATAAGGAGGCTGGGGTCGCTCCTGAAAAAACTTACTACAAAGACCCCGGTAGCTATCAAACTAAAACTTAGCATCCCGAGTATCCCCGGAGGGAGCCGGTCCTTAAGGGTTATCAGAACGCCGATACTTAATAAGCTGAATATTGCCCCGGCAGCTTGTGTGGGCCAGCGCAGGGTTCCACTGTTAAACATGTCAATACCTGTGAGCAGCGAGAATTGGCTTTCAATGGGGATTCCGTAAGCGCACCCATCCAACCAGCACCCGAGCCAGCAGCTCGCGGCGATGATTGCGCCCGGGATTGCGAGGGCATCAGCGTGGGCAGTCAATGATTCGCCTGTTACTCTTGCATAGATACCCAGTCCAAGCAGCGCACCGGCGAACCCTCCGATCCCACTTAAACCACCCTGCCAGATGAAAAGGATCTCGAGCGGGCGGGCAAAATAGTAACTGCTATGCAGGAGGATGAAGGTCAACCTGGCTGCGAATAGACCTGCAACGAGCATGACCACCCCGGCGATGACCGAGTCGTTTGTAAGACGTTGCCGAGGGGCGAGATCCGGCTCTGTTTCGACTGCAATCAGCCAGAGCATGCCTGCAGCAACACCAGCGGTAAAGAAGAGAGGGTATGAAATCGTGGCTGCTCCCAACGATGATGGCAATGATACCATCGCCGCAGACAAGATTTAAATCTCCTGGTGGAATGTCCTTGAGGAACCACATGTTATAGTGCACAATTAGATGGGGTGAATGTCGGCTGAATGTCCGCTAAAGCGGAGTGGTCTAACCGGCTTCTCCTTGTACTCTATTAATAATTCAATCGAGAGGAGGTGAAGGTAGATGACAATCATCGATTCGCCACTGTTTCCAAGTCTGCTCTATTTATTATTGGTTGCCGGAATATGGTTGACGGCGCTGGCGGTTGTAAACCCGGGCACGGGAGCTCTGGAAATCCTTGCTCTCGCCGCGCTGGGAGGGGTAGCGTTGGGAACGATCTACGTGCCGTTTAACGTATGGGCGCTGATCGTTCTCGTGCTTGGAGGCGCGTTATTTATCGCCTCGCTCCGTTTGCCTCGTCCGGAGATCTGGCTGTCCTTATCTGCGCTGGCTCTAAGCGTGGGCTCTGTCTTTCTCTTTCAACCGGCGGGAGGTGGAATGGCAGTTCACCCATTGATCGCCTTGAGCGTTTCTCTGCTCACGTTGGGATACTTCTGGTGGGCGATTCGCAGCGCGATCAACGCGCAGAGAGCAAGACCGACGATGGATCCTGATAGAGTCATCGGAAAAATTGCTGAAGTACGAACGGAACTCAATCCGGTCGGATCGGTATATGCATTGGGTGAGTTGTGGACGGCGAGGTCGGAGAAACGCGTAAAAGCGGGCAAGAGAGTTAAGGTCGTCGATCGTGAGGGCTTGATGCTCTTGGTGGAGATTAAAGAAGAAGCGGAATAGGCATCATCCTATTCAAGGAGGTTATGGTAATGGATGCTTGGTTTGTTGCTTGTTTGGTTGGTGCAGTCGGATTGATTGGGTTGGCAATTATTGCCAGCGCAATCCGCGTCGCCCAGGAGTTTGAACGCCTGGTGGTATTTCGCCTCGGGCGCTGCGTGGGCGAACGCGGCCCGGGTCTCGTGTTCCTGATCCCATTCATTGAGCGAGCTATCAGGGTCGATCTGCGAGAGCAGGTGCGCGAGATTCCCCATCAGACCTCGATTACAAAGGATAACGCCTCCATCGCCGTCGACTTTATCTGGTACTACAAAGTCGTCGACTCCATGCAGAGTACGATCCAGGTGGGTAACTTTGAAAAAGCGGCAGAGGGTATGGCGACAACAACGCTGCGTTCGGTGATTGGTTCGATCATGCTTGATGAAATCCTGTCCAATCGCGACCACATCAACCAGGTGATGCGGGTGAAGTTGGATGAAGTGACCGAGCGCTGGGGCGTGAAGGTGACCAACGTCGAGATCCGCGAGATCGTTCCGCCGGATGAAATCCAGGAGGCGATGACCCGTCAGATGACGGCCGAACGTGTCCGGCGAGCAGTCGTCACTGAGTCCATGGGTCAGAGGGAAGCAGCTGTAAACATCGCCGATGGCGAAAAGCAAGCCGCCATCCTGAGAGCGGACGGGGATAAGCAGGCGAACATCCTGCGCGCTGAGGGTGATCGGGAAGCCCAATTACTGCGGGCTGAGGGCTATTCAGCGGCTCTAGAAAAGATATTCGTCGCCGCCAAAAAGGTTGATCAGAAAACGATGACGCTGCAGTATTTTGAAACGCTTAAGGATATGGGCGCAAGCCCTGCCACCAAGTTCATCTTCCCGATGGAGTTCACGAGCTTGCTGGAAAGTTTTACGAAGGGTGGCAAGTAGCTCCTGGTCGCAAGAGAAAGCTCGAATGCCGAGCTAAACCCTGACATCCGAGCGGCGACGTGGCGCGATTTTCTCCCCATCTATCGCCTGGAGAAGCGCTGTTTTCGGAGTGATGCCTGGCCGTGGATTGACGTGTTGGCTGCGTTGATCTTCCCGGAAACGGTGCGTTACGTCGCCGAAGTGGATGAAGAAATCGTAGGTTTCATCGTCGGTGATCGGCGGCGGCAGAAAGACCTGGGTTGGGTGGCGACGCTCGCCGTTGCCCCGGCGTTTCGGAGAAGGGGCATCGCGAGATGTCTGCTCCAGGAATGTGAAGCTGGTCTGGGCACCTCACGGATGCGACTCTCTTTACGAGAATCGAACCGTGGAGCTTATGATTTGTATCTCAAAGCTGGCTACGCTGAAGTAGACCGCTGGCAACGTTATTATCGTAATAGAGAAGATGCGATCGTGATGGAGAAAAACCGCCCGACTCCCTGAGCCTAAGCTGATGGAATTACTGTACCAGGGCCGTTAGTGAAGGTCGTTCAAGCTTCTTGACAGCATGATCGGTGAGAAATTACTCTGATTGCTGGGAAAAATTTATCCTTTGACCGAGAGGATTGGTTCTGGTACAATTCTTTGCACTGGGCGTAGTACCCTTCGCCCCGAGCGCCGCATGCGGCGCTCGAATTTTGAGGAAAGGGCTTGATGAGAGATGAAAGTATTACTGTTGAAGGACGTTTACAAACTGGGACGTGCCGGTGATGTGAAGAAGGTCGCGGACGGCTATGGGAGGAATTTCCTCCTACCGCAAGGTCTGGCGGCACTCGCAATACCGGGTATGCTCAAGCAGACCGAGCGCATCCGAGGGCAGGCTGAGAAGGAACGCAACCGGCTCAATATTGAGATGGGCTCGATTGCCGAGCAGCTTAACGAATTGACTCTGAATTTCGGTGTTAAAGCGGGCGAGACAGGAAGGCTCTACGGTTCGATAACTTCGGCGATGATTGTCGAGGGCATCGAGCAGGAGACAGCAGCTGTTATTGATCGCCGGCAGATCGAGGCACAGCCGATCAAAACGCTCGGCGTGCATGATGTCAAAGTCCGTCTGACGATAGACCTGATTCCCGAAATCACCGTCGTCGTGCATAGAGAGGGTGAGCCGCCCGAATCAGCTTATGAGATCGAAGAACCCCTCGATATAGAAATAGAAGGGGCAGGACAGTTTACGGACCTGCAGGCGGAGCTTGAGGCGGAGGATGCCGAAGCTGAAGCGGCAGCACGAGCAGCGGATGAGACCGTTCAGGAAGATACGGAGCCGGCTGAAGCGCAAGCGGAAGTCACCGCAGAGGATGCTGAAGCTGAAGTAGTGGCACAAGAAGAGGATGAGACCGTTCAGGAAGATACGGAACCAGCCGAAGTGCAAGCGGAAGCCTCCGTAGAGCCTGACGAAGGGGACTCAGACGAAGAGAGCCAAGAGGAAGACTAAGTTCTATTGAGCCTATCCGCCGGCGTATTTCCAAGAGAAGTGCGTCGGCGGTTTTCTGTATCTAGTATCTAACATGGAAGAGATCGGTCGCACACTACGAGAAACGCGCGAGCGGCTTGGGCTTACGCTTGAGGAAGCCGAGCGCACTATTCGCATCCGCGCATCTCTTCTGGGGGCGCTTGAGCGAAGTGAGTTTGACTCGCTCCCGTCTGAAGTTCAGGTGCGCGGTTTTTTGCATAACTATGCTGAATTCCTCGGCATAGACCCCGAAGAACTCCTACAGCGTTATGATGAGAGCAAGCAGCCAAAGCGCCGGCGACCACTCGTGGCGAGGGGCAGCAGCAAACCTACCGATAAGAAAAAGACTAAACGCCGGACTCGAATGCCGAGTTGGTTTTCTACAGATATTTTCGTCATTGCCACTATAACGCTTGGTGTGATTATTGTCCTTGTATGGGGTGGGCAAAAACTATTTACCAGCATCGGCAGCGGGGAGGACGCCGCCGCAGTGGTAAGTTCGGCGGATGCGAACTCACAGCCTACCTCGATAAGCACTCCGTCTCCCGCAGTATCTGTACTTGCGGAGACGACACAACTGACAACCGATGATCCCACGGCGACACCGACGTTGATCCTGAACGTTCTCGACCAAGTAAGTCTACAGGTCATTGCCGAGAGGGAATCCTGGGTGCAGGTGCTTGTGGATGGCAAAGAGGCCTTCAGGGGCCGGATGCGTGCCGGTGAACAATCTGATTACCTCGGCGAGGAGCGCGTGGAATTATTCACGGGGAATGGCGGCGGCATCCGCGTTATATTCAATGGACAAAACCAGGGTCTCATGGGATACATTGGCCAGGTGGTTACCCGCATTTGGACCCCGCGCGGCGGGCAGACACCAACCCCTACTCAGACTCTGACGCCCACCGCTTCCCCAGAAACGACCGAGACTGCAACCCCTGCCCCCATTATTCCTGAAACATAACTTAAACAGTCAATGACAGCAACGCGCTTTCACCTGGTTTCCCTTGGCTGTGCGAAGAACACAGTT
Organism: Methanosarcinales archaeon; assembly: GCA_048629905.1. Lineage (GTDB taxonomy): Bacteria > Chloroflexota > Anaerolineae > Anaerolineales > E44-bin32 > E44-bin32. The sequence continues at coordinate 8,306 of JAIWHF010000008.1, read as the reverse complement.
GATTCCGAGTCGATGTCCACGCTGTTAGGGCGCGTGGGATTTCAAGGCAGTGAGCGGCCAGAGGATGCCGATGTTCTAATCGTCAACACCTGCGGTTTTATTGGACCGGCGAAGGAAGAATCGCTGGCTGTATTACGTGAGCTCGCACAGGGGAAGAGCGAAGGCCAATTACTCATCGCTGCTGGCTGTCTGACGCAGCGCTATGGTTCGACTGTCGTTGAGCAAGTGCCAGGAATCGATGGCGTATTGGGCACTCGCCGCTGGATGGATATCGTTCAGGTCGTGCAGAGCTTACGTGAGCGGCGCCATCAGGAGCCGCTCTACCATCTGCCGGAGACGCCGGCAGTAGGCAAGGAAGAGCAGGGGGTGGATCGAGTGGCGGTGAGCGGCGCCAGCGCATATCTGAAAATCGCCGATGGCTGCCGCCGGCCCTGCGCCTTCTGTGCCATCCCATTGATCAAAGGACCCGCAATAAGCCGCCCAGAGCAGGCGATCCTGGGGGAAGCCCGTCGGCTGCAGGAGTCGGGGGTGCGCGAGGTAATTCTGATCGCACAAGACACAACAGACTATGGCCATGACCTTGGCGTGAAAGATGGTCTAGCGAAGCTGTTGGAGAAACTCGTCACCACGACCCCTGATTTGGATTGGATCCGCGTGATGTATGCTTACCCGGGATACGTGACGGATCGTTTGATCGAAGTAATGGCGAAGAACGAGCAAATCCTGCCCTATTTGGACATGCCGCTGCAGCACGCCGATCCGAATGTGTTGCGCGATATGCGCCGACCGGCGAACATCGACTGGGTGCATCGGACGATTGAGAAGATGCGAGGGGCGATGCCTGAGCTCGCTCTGCGGACGACGTTCATCGTGGGTTACCCGGGTGAGACGGAGCAGGCTTTCGGAAGGTTGTTGGACTTCATTCAGGAGATCCGCTTCGACCGCGTGGGCGTCTTTTCTTATTCTCCTGAATCGGGGACGGCAGGCGAATCCCTTGGCGACCCCATCCCATTGGTTGTTAAAGAGGAGCGGCGGGACCGGTTGATGACCCTTCAGCAGGGAATTTCCCTCGAGCGAAACCAGACTTTCCTGGGCGAGTCGCTGCCGGTTCTGATCGAAGGGTGCGGAGACGGGATTTCCTTGGGGCGCTCCTATCGAGACGCGCCGGAAATTGATGGCATGGTCATTGTGGAGGAAGAGATACGCGCCGGGGAGATGGTCCAGGTTCGCATCACGGGTGCGCTCGAATATGACCTGAGCGGAGTCATCGCTGATGGTGCTGCGGCACCTTCGTAATTTAAAAACAAGACCGAGACCGCGGATTATTTCCAAGCACTCCACAGCGGTTGTTCCTGAAGTGCAGGTAAGCAAGGCAGGGTTTGTGATCGTGCTTCTGCGCTTGAAGGAGATCTGACGCTTACCACGGCAATTGAGGGCTCTCATGGCAGCATTTTTAGAAGGCGTTCTGGCGGGTTATGGAATCGCCATTCCCGTTGGCGCCATTGCGGTACTTATTCTCGATGTGAGTCTGCGGCGCGGTTTTAGGGTCGGATTCATGGCCGGAGCCGGGGCGGCGTTCGCGGATTTATTGTACGCAGCGCTGGCCGTGGTTGCCGGGAGCGCTCTGGTCCTAATCATCTCACCATACGCAGTACAGGTTCAAGTCATCAGTGGCGGGGTGCTTTTAGCGGTGGGTTTGTATGGGCTGACGCGGTCGATCAGGCCTTCGGAGGCACCTGAAGTAGATGGCGCAGGCTCAAATGGAAGCGGTAAAGTGTTTGTCCAGTTCTTGGGCCTGACGTTAATTAATCCCCTTACGATCGTATATTTTTCAGCCTTGATCCTCGGCGGCGGCGCCAAGAATTTGGGTTCGGTTGCGGAGCATACGGCGTTTCTGATTGGGGCGGGTCTAGCGTCCCTCTCCTGGCAGACCTTGTTGGCCGGATTGGGATCTCTCGGACACGAACGGTTGTCGCCCCGATTTCAAATGGCGGCGAGCATCCTGGGTTTCCTGGTGGTGATCGGGTTCGGTTTGCGCATTCTCTTGCCGCTAATCTAAGACTCCCTCGATAGTGAACCGGTGTGGTCATGCGCTACACTCGGCGATCAATTTAAATACAAACAGCTCGCAACAATGCTTTTAGTCTGGTTTAGACTCCCTAAGAGGTGAGCCTGGATATCAGGGATTATTTGGTTGGCGAGGGGGGAGCCGGACGATAAGATCAGCGCGAAGCTGCCGGCCGTCGTCCTGTATGAAGTCGCCGTATACTGCGAGAATGTCGTACCGCCCAAGATCGCGTACCTGAAGCGTTTCCCCGCTCCAATTCCACACGCGTGTATCTTCGTCAACAATTACGAATTTGTTCCCTTGCTCTGTGATGAGCTGTATTCCGTCCTTGCCAACGAACCTGAGGCGTCCGACCAGGTCCGGGTTGTTGATCTGGATTTCCTCCCCGACCTTCTCCTGGAGCAGATTCTGAGGAGGGATGGGCGGCGGTGCTGCTGCATCTTCCCCGGGAGCTTCTTGCTTCGTTCCCAGGCGGCCAAGATAAACCCCGATGGAAAAGGAGCCCAGCATAAGCATCACGATTAATATTGCGCCGCCGATTATGATTCCCCAGCGATTTTTAGCCATCGTTCCATATCCTTTTCTTCATCGAGGACGAGAATCTCAGCGATCGGCGCTGTCTCCCCGCCGATCAGCAGACGAATATTCAGATCATGTGTCCCGGCTGGCGTTGTCGAGGGTAAAACCAACCAGTAATCCTCGACAATCACGCTGTCCTTGGAAATACCAACCTCTTTATGGTAGCGAGCTAAATTACCAAAACCGAGCTCATGTGCTTCGAGGATGGAATCGCCGAGTGAGAGTTCGACGCCATATCGGTCAGGTTTCAAGATAGTCCAGTACAGCGTGAGGTGAATTCTCCCTCCGCTCTCAACTGATTCGGGCTCAAGATCGATGCCCAGCAGCGTCACGCCCCCCAGATTGAGATTGAGTGGCGTAGTGGGGGATGCTGTGTCGGCGATCAAGTCAGGCGGTTCTTCGGTGAGATGGTAGAGCACAAGCCTGCCTCTTTGGCTTAATAGCCCGGGTTGGTTTTGATGTGCACCGATGAGGATGGGAACCTGCCAGAGATCCTGTGGAAGAAGGTCGGGCGGCAACGCTCCGGGTCCCCTGGCTTTCTGGTTTGTGTCAACCGGTGTCGCGCTGTACAGATCGAGGCCATCGAGACTTGTCGAGACAGGGAATGGGGTGGGCAGCGTTGGTAAGAACACATCTGTGCGGGTGTTATAGATCAAGGGCCAGTAGAAAGCATCATAGCCCATGACACCGCCGCGAGTGATCAGAGCAGAATTCTCAGGGAGTATCTCCCAAACATTGGCGTAGAAATCGTTGACCGCTACGTCCTCAGAGCGATCCGATGTATACCAATTTTGAGCTAAGGGGATAAGACCGATAAGAATCGTCAGCACGGCAAGGGCGGAGGTGAGGATTCGTACCGTGAAGCGATTTTTCAAGCGTTTCGCCAGTCGCTCAAGAGCGCCCAACAGTTCAGCGATCCCGAAGGCGATGAAGATCGCCCAGATGAAATGAGCGGCGAGGAAAAAGACTTCCAGATCGAAGACGCGGTACTGGATGAAAAACCACACATGAACCAGGTACATCAGCACCAGGAGGAAATAGTATTTCGTGCGCCGGAAGAGCAATGAAAATAACCCCACAAGCCCGAAGAGAATACCCGATAGGCCAAACTCATTGCGGATAAGATCGATATAAAGGACGAGTCGTAAAGGCAGTTCCTCAATTGGGAAGGCGAACTTGATTTGTGAGAACGCTCCCAACGTGTACCTGTACATGCCCATGATCGTCACCGGTGCCCGTTCGAGCATCATGCGATCGTTCAGCGTATCCGCTCTGAGCGGCAGCCAAAGAAATTGGAGGATGCCGATCCCGAATCCGGCGATCGCCGCCAGCCACCATCTAGGGCGTTTGAGCGTGGAGGGGTCGATCAGGAGAATAAAAACGACGAAAGCGGGGGCAAATCCGAGATTCGAGATATGCGTTCCAAGGGACAATCCGAATACAAGCGCGAACAGGAAGAAATCGCGGTCCCGACGTGTCCTTTCCCAATGCAGGAGGGCGAGCAGCGTTAGAGCGATAAAGGCGATGTTTGGTGCGTAGACTTCTGCGATCACGGATTGTGACCAAAAGGTGGGTGAAAATGCGAAAAGCATCGCCGAGAAAAGCGCTGCCGTCCGCCGGAGCATGGGGCTGGCGACTCGAGGGTTCAGGATAATCGTGATCAGCAGGTAGAGACTGCCGATGCTGAGAGCTCCCATGGTAGCGCTCATCAAGTTAACCCGGTGGGCGATATCCCCTAACGGGAGCAGGGTGAAGAGCTTCCCCAGCCAGGTATAGACCGGGTATCCAGGGGAGTGAGCCAGGCCGAGCAGGTAGGGGATGGTGGCCAACTCGTTGCCGTCCGGGCTCAAGTACGAAAGACTCGGCGTTAACGTCTGTACGTAGACGAACAGCGCTAGCGCCGTGAGAGCGAGTGCAAGCCAATAATCTATACGGTCAAGGGGACGTCTGTTCTCTTCCATCACGCTCAATATTGTGCGAATAAGGTTACCTTAAAGCCAAATGGATGCAATAGCGATGTAAAACCGGGGTCCACCGTTAAAGCGGCGGGAATGAATTGTTTATGACGCATGATAAAATCTCTTACTCCACAAGCTATCAAGGAGGTGTGCGGGAAGGATTCGGGCGGCGACAATCCCCTAAGCCGCAATCCGACCCCAAACGATTTCAAGCTCAATACTTAACGGATGCGAACGTGGAAAGTCAGGATCGCAATTGTTGACGGCTCCGCGATCTGATCTGAAGTCAACCATCGGCATTGAGTTTGTTCGTCAGTAAAAACCCATGGACAATCAACCTTCACTCGACAGATACTCAAATGTTTTCTTCGATCTGGACGGCACGCTGCGCCATAGCGACCCTCCGGCCAGGGATGTGTTTTACCAATATGCAGCTGAACATGGCCTTGAGATCACGCCAGAGCAGCGCATCGGTGTGGAGCGTTGGGTGAACTGGTATTGGGCGGATTCGAAAGAACTGTTAGAAGATTTGGACACCTTTGGACCATGGAGAGACAATCGCGACTTCTGGGTAAACCACGCCCGCCGGCAATTTATCCACTTGGGCACAGAGGAGGCGGTGGCCGAGGAGGTTGCGCTACGGGTGACGGTGAAAATGTGGGAGGCATATGAATCTGAGGACTGTGTCCCGGACGATGTCATGCCCACGCTTACAGGTCTACGGCAGGCAGGATTCAAGCTTGGCCTGGTCTCGAATCGCAGCGAACCCTTGGATGAAATCGTTGAGAGCTTGGGTTTTACGGGCATGTTCGATTTGATACTGGCTGCTGGTGAGGTGGGATGGTATAAACCTGACCCGCGCCTGCTCCGGTATGCTGCTGAAAGACTTGGCGTCGAGCCGGGCGAAACACTCTATCTGGGTGACAACTTCCATGCAGATGTCCTCGGAGCTTCAGCGGCGGGGATGACGCCTGTATTGCTCGATCCACGGGGAATATATCCTGAAGCCGATTGCTGGGTTGTCCCCAGCGTAGGCGCATTCGCGCAGGAACTGTTGCGCTCGGGCGGATCAGAAGCGCGTAAATTGGGGAGGCAAGACCCCGACGCATCTTCGTAGAATAGCAGATGGTTTGCCGTAGGGAGGGCGCAGATTGACTCTACCTAGCGGGTTGACTATACTGATTGTGGGTAAATTTACTACAGGAGGGACTGCCGCCATGAGCGGAGTCACTGGACAAATAAATAATCGCCGGTATTAGGCACTTGGGCGCGCCCGCGTGCCTTTTTTGTTTAACTTTCAAATTAAAGAGGAGGCAAAATGGACTATGGGATGATCGGAAAGATTGAGAAAGCAAAGCACTACGCGGAAGAACGCGAACGTATCGTTTTCGAGAATTTTCATGTGACCTTTGATGGGGATAATAATCCGCACACTGTGGAGTTTATCGACGGCGTGTGGCGCTGCGATTGTGATTTCTTCCTGACCCGCAACCTTTGCAGCCACACGATGGCGTTGGAGCGCATTCTTGAGGGGATGTTGTCCGTCACTGCGGAAGTGGTCTGAAGAATCCGGGTTATCTATATGCGAGCGCAAGCATCTACTTTGCTTGCGCTCGATTTTATTTCGGGTAGGATATTAAGCGCGGAGGCGTCGCGGGGTTAAAAAAGCCCCGCGATTCTTATAAATGGTGGGTGAGAGAGATTGACTGTTAGGGTGTCAAGAAGCAGATCCTGGCAGGCACTAAGTTGGCGTCTTGGCGATCCACTCACGGCAATAATCGATGAATTCTGGAGGCACTTTGAAGCGCTGGCAGTTCTGGTTGGGTGTTGCAATAAGTCTTGGCTTTATGGTGTATGTAATGCGTGGGTTGAATCTGCGTGCTTTCTGGGAAGTTCTGCGTCATGCGAACTACTGGTGGCTGCTTCCCGGTGTGGGGGTGTATTTCCTCGCTGTTTGGGCGCGCGCCTGGCGCTGGCATTACCTGCTGCGACCTTTGAAGTCCATTCCGACCAGGACGATGTTTCCCATTGTGGCGATCGGCTATATGGGCAATAACATCTACCCAGCGCGCGCCGGCGAGCTTCTGCGGGCATACGTTCTGCGCCGCAAGGAGCAGGTACCGATCTCGGCCTCACTGGCGACGATCATCGTCGAACGTGCGTTCGACGGGATCGTGATGCTGTCTTTTGTGTTCATCAACCTGCCGGAGCTCACCAACCTGACCGCCGATTCTGGGTTCGCGGGGAGCATCCAGGCGCTCGCCATCATCGGCGCGGCTTTTTTTCTTGGCGCAGTGCTCGTGTTCTTGCTCATGGCGACTTTTACGGAGCAATCGCAGCGGGTGATCTCTTGGTTCACCGATCGATTAGTCCCCGAGCGCTTTCGTGATAATGTGAACGCCGTAAGCGCTCGATTCCTAGAGGGCCTGGCATCGCTTCGCTCACCGGGCGATGTGATGATGGTTTTCTTGACTTCGGTGGTGATCTGGCTCTTTGAGACCGGGAAGTATTGGTTTGTGATGCAAGCTTTCCCCTTTGAGGTCAGCTTCTTTGCGCTCATGCTTATGAACGGCATCGTGAATCTGGCGACGACGATCCCCTCTGCGCCGGGCTACATAGGGACATTCGATGCGCCGGGTATTGCCGTGCTGGAGGCCTATGGCGTTCCTAGCGCACTGGCGGCGGGGTATACGCTTGTGCTCCACGCCGCGCTTTGGCTTCCGATCACGCTGCTCGGCGCTTATTACATGGCGAGAGAGAGCCTCTCTTGGTCACAGGTTCAAGCCGAGGTGGCGGAGGAACCATCATGAAAGCAGCAATCGTTGGGGCTGGTATCGGCGGGCTGGTTGCAGCGTATGATCTGGCGCACGATGGCGCAGATGTCACAATTTTCGAGGCGGCGGATTATGTCGGCGGGCTTTCATCCGGATTTAAGGATCCGCGCTGGGAATGGACCGTCGAGCGTTTCTACCATCATTGGTTCGCTTCCGACGTGCATATGCTGGGTTTGATCGAGGAATTGGGCTGGAGCGACAAGGTGCTCTTTCCCCGGCCGCTCACCGCAGTATATTTCGATGAGTCGTTCTACCCGTTGGACTCGGCGATGGCGGTGCTCCGTTTTCGAGGGCTCCCCTTCTTTGACCGCCTGCGTCTAGGCATGGGCATCGCGTATCTGCGTTATATCGCCCGCTGGGAGTCATTGGAGAAATTCACGGCGCATGATTGGCTTCAACGCTGGGTTGGAAAGCGCGCCTACCGAATCCTGTGGGAGCCGCTTTTGATTGGCAAGTTCAGCCAATACTACAAAGAAGTTAACATGGCCTGGTTCTGGGCCAGGGTGAAAGCTCGTACTCCGAGGCTGGGGACGTATGAGGGTGGGTTCCAGGCGTTCATGGATGCCTTCGCGGATCGATTGCGCGAGATGGGGGTTGAAATTCGCTTGCAGACGCCGGTCGAGCGTATTGAACCTTCACCGGCGGGTGGCTTGATTGTGCGAACTAAGGAAGGAACGCTGGAAGCAGATCGTTGTTTGGTGACCACGTCCCCAGCCCAGATGGCCGAGCTTGCACCGGCTTTACCTAAAGATTATTTGCAGCAGTTGCTGGAGCTGAAATCGATGGGCGCCGTGGTTATGGTCCTGGCGTTAAAGCACCAGTTATCTGAGGCGGGGATCTACTGGCACAATATGTCGAAGGATGCGG
>JAIWHF010000007.1:0-30175 GCA_048629905.1 Methanosarcinales archaeon | reverse complement strand
AGCATTTCTTAGAACGCTTGATTTTGTACGAGTAGATCACCCCTCGAGCCTGGGCGGCTCACCATCCTTGCGCCAGGCAATCAATAGCTCATCAAGCAACAGCGAAACTTCGTCTGGGCTGAATCCCGCTTGATGTGCATGCCCCAGGAAGGATTTCGCCATCCCCTCCAGCGCAGCCCTTCGCAGAGGTATCGCTTGTTCCGGCAGCATTGGCTGCAACACATAGGTCCCGCGGCCCCGTTGTGTGGAGAGCACCCCTTCTTGGTCGAGTATGCGGTAGGCGCGAGCGATCGTGTTGAAGTTGACGCTCAGTTCCGCCGCCATTCTCCGCACGGTTGGCAGCTGATCGCCCGGCCTAAGCACGCCGGTGGCAACCAGGTGTTTTATTCGCTCCACTAGCTGCGCATAGATCGGTATATGTCCTCTGAAATCCAGCTCTGTAAACATTTTACGATGACCCAGTTGTCTTATTGTCTCTTTGTATTATTGTACTAATTGTATATCCCCTGCGTTTGTATGTCAAGCACGAGGGGTCTAGCTTCGGTTTCGGGAATTGGCTATCGTGGTAGAATCGAATTACGGTTGTTTGACCCTTGCACGGAGATGATTATGGACAAGAAAGTTGCTACCTTCACCGTAAAGAAAGGCTTGGCCCAAATGCTTAAGGGTGGCGTGATCATGGATGTGGTCACGGTGGAACATGCCCTCATCGCCGAGGATTCCGGCGCTGTTGCTGTTATGGCGCTTGAGCGCGTCCCTGCTGATATTCGCGCCCACGGAGGCGTGGCCCGTATGAGCGACCCGGCTCTAATCCAGGAGATTATGGAGTCTGTCACAATCCCTGTGATGGCGAAGTGCCGCATCGGTCATTTCGTCGAGGCCCAGATCATCGAGGCTCTTGGGGTTGACTTCATCGATGAGTCGGAGGTTTTAACGCCGGCCGATGAAGCGCACCACATCAATAAACACCTGTTCAAGATCCCCTTCGTCTGCGGCTGCCGCAATCTTGGTGAGGCTTTGCGCCGCATTGGAGAGGGAGCGGCGATGATCCGCACGAAAGGCGAAGCCGGAACAGGTGACGTCGTCGAGGCGGTCCGACACGCGCGCTCTGTTTTCGGCGCGATCCGCCGTCTCGAGAACATGCCCGACGAAGAGTTAATGTCCTTTGCTAAAGAAATCGGTGCCCCCTTCGAGACGCTAAAGGAAACCAAGGATTTGGGGCATCTTCCCGTTGTTAATTTTGCCGCCGGCGGCATCGCCACTCCGGCCGACGCCGCGCTCATGATGCAGCTTGGTGTGGACGGTGTTTTTGTCGGCTCGGGTATTTTCAAATCGGGCGACCCCGCTCTGCGAGCGAAGTCCATCGTGGAGGCTGTTGCTCACTACGACGACCCGAAGATCCTGGCCGAGATCAGTAAAGGTCTAGGCGAGCCGATGGTCGGCATTGAAGTGAGCGAGCTTCCCCAGGCAGAACGGCTGGCCGAGAGGGGCTGGTAGATCCTTCGGGAGGGCGGCAATTCCTCACTCCGCTGATGATAGAACCCGGATGCGAAGGCACGACCGGGAAATTAAAGACCAGTCTGAGGTAAAGGCGCTTCTGCGCGATTCTCAGTTCGGTTTTATCGCTACCGTTTCTGAGAACCAACCTTTCATACACGCAAACCTTTTTTGGTACGACGAGAACAACGAGCGCATTTACTTCCACACAGCCCTAGATGGTCGCGCCCGCAGCAACATCGAGACCAACCCCCAGATATGCTTCAGTGTAGCAAACATGGGCCGTCTCCTTCCCGCTGAGACAGCGATTGAATTCAGCACTGAGTATGCTAGTGTTACGGTGTTCGGGAGCGCACGCATAGCCGACGACCCATCAGAACAACGCTATGGTCTGCAGGGGTTACTTGATAAGTATTTCCCTCAGTTACAGCCGGGCGAGGATTACAGCCCGATCACAGATGCTGATTTGCAGCGAACCTCCGTTTTCGCAATGGAGATCGAATCTTGGAGCGGGAAACAGAAGGTGGCAGGATCATGAAGGTTGGCGTCTTGGCGCTGCAGGGAGATTTCGCCGAGCACCTTGCCTTTTTGCGCAGACTGGGAGCGGAAGGTGTTGAAGTTCGCATGCCTTCCCACCTGGATGACATTGAGGCCTTGATCATTCCCGGAGGCGAATCGACGACGATCGGGAAACTAGCCCTCGCGTTCGAGCTACTGGAACCACTACGAACCTTCGGTCAGACGCGCCCGATATGGGGCACCTGTGCCGGCGCAATTTTCCTTTCGAAAGACTCCTTGGAACGACAGCATCTATTAGGATTGATGGATATCACGGTCGAACGCAACGCCTTCGGTCGCCAGGCCGAGAGCTTCGAGGCTGATATCCACGTGTCTGTCCTGGAGGATGCCAAGACACCATTCCCGGCGATATTCATCCGTGCGCCCCTGATCGCCCGCGTTGGGCCCGAGGTTGACGTTGTCGCCCACTTGCCCAACGACAAAGATGATGGCATTATCGTTGCCGCAAAGCAGGGACATTTCCTTGCCACAAGCTTTCACCCGGAATTAACCGGGGACGACCGCTTCCACCGTTATTTCCTGTCCCTCATGAAAACGTGATCTATGACGATTCGTCCGTATGATTGGCGCGATCTAATGCTCTTGCACCGACTCCGCAATCGCGGGATGTGCCTCGACACCAGGCTCATGTTTACTCGCGGTGCACCTACGCTTAGGTATCCACCCCTAAGCACACTCATCGCGGGTGGCAACGTTTGCACCCTGGTTTCCCGAGCTGACAATTCCGGTGAATTATCGGCAGCCGGCCAGTTTCTAATTCGCAACAATCAACTTCCTGCGCGGTTGGTTTGTATCAGCCCGCGCGAGATTCTCTCCAGACAAGAGGGCACCAGCCTGCTAGAAGCAATGGCTCACATGGCCGGAGAGCGGGGCGCACCTGCTTTAATCGCCGAGATCGATGAGCGCGACCCTGCCTTTGATAGCTTACACGCAGCGGGCTTCGCTATCTATTCCCGCCAACGGATATTTCGTCTTGATAGCATCGTCGAAGGCAAAGCAGTCCCAGATGATGAAATCTGGCGTCCTGCCGCAGACCGCGACTACATAGCGATTCAAAGCCTATACACAAACCTCGTCCCAGCCCTGGTCCAGCAAGTGGAGCCTCCTCCCTCCCGTTATGAACGAGGCCTTGTATACTGGTCACAAGGGGAGTTGCTCGGTTTCTTGGACATTGAGCGTGGGCCACAAGGTACCTGGGTGCAGCCCTATTTCCACCCCGCGGCCGAATTAGACGATAATCTTTTATCGGGTTTCCTTCTCGGCTTCTCGCCCAGCAAAAGCTGCCCGCTTTTTATCTGCGTTCGTTCGTACCAGGGAGGCCTCAGCCAATCACTCAACCAACTCGGTTTCGAGCCGTGCAGCAACCAGGCGGTAATGGTGAAGCGCCTCGCCACGCCAATCCGCCGGCCAGTCCTGGGTAAGATTCCGGCGCTCGATGGGTCACAGCCTGAGCCATCGGCACCTTTTGCCAACATAGTTCATCACAAATCCACTTCGCAACACACACAGAGCCCATGACCCAGAAACGTATTACCGATAACCTAACCGACCTCCTCCGGGTCCTACCGCCCGAAATCACCGCTGCGCTTGAGAAGATCAACCGCCCTGATGACCTACTGGAGATCATCCTCGATTTGGGCCGCACTCCCAGCGCACGGTTCACAGACGGTGAGATTGAGCTCGGCGAACGAGAGGTAACTGCAAAAGAGATCGATTATGTCGTATCCCGCATCGGTGACTACGATGCCGATAATCGCGCCGGCATCGAGCGCACTTTGCACCGTATCTCAGCCATCCGCAACCGGCACCGTGAAATCATCGGCCTCACCTGCCGGGTAGGCCGAGCTGTTTACGGAACAATCGACATTGTCCAGGACTTCATCACGAGCGGAACCAGTGTCCTTCTCCTCGGTCGCCCTGCTGTTGGTAAAACGACGATGCTGCGCGAGGCAGCGCGCATCCTTGCGGAGGAGAAACGAGTCGTCATCGTAGATACTTCCAACGAAATCGCCGGGGACGGCGACGTACCACATCCGGCGATAGGCCGCGCCCGCCGCATGCAGGTGCGAGAACCTACGCTTCAACACGAGGTTATGATCGAGGCTGTGGAGAACCACAACCCCGAGGTGATTGTGATCGACGAGATCGGGCGCGAGCTTGAGGCAATCGCGGCGCGCACGATCGCTGAGCGCGGCGTCCAATTGATCGGTACCGCCCACGGAAACACGCTCGAGAACTTATTGTTGAACCCAACCCTCTCGGATCTAATCGGCGGCATAGAGTCCGTGACTCTATCAGACGAAGAAGCCCGTCGCCGTGGCACACAAAAGACAGTTCTTGAACGCCGGGCAGCTCCAACCTTTAACGTGTTGGTAGAGATTCTGGATCGCGAACGCTTGGCTGTTCACCACGATGTCTCTGCTGCCGTCGATGCCATGCTGCGAGGTCGACCTCTGCACCCAGAAGTTCGTTACCGCGATAAAGACGGTGAGATAAAAATTGAAATACCCAAGGCATCAACATCTGCCAGCCGCGCACCGCAATCTGGATATCGGCGGCAGACCGCACTTCCCACCGCTCCACAGAACAACGCAGACGGACCACCTTATTCACCGACAGCGCCGCACATGCCCGGAAAACCCCTGGCTCCAATCCGCATCTTTCCCTTCGGCGTTGCCCGCAATCGCTTGCGCCAGGCATCCAAGCGCCTAGGTGTACCCTCGGTTCTTGCAGATTCTCTGGGTGATGCGGAGGTGCTTGTTACCCTGAGATCCAATTTCCGTAAGCGCCCTCGAGTGATTAAAGACGCTGAAAACCGGCGGATGCCGATTTATGTTCTGCGCTCCAACACCGTCAATCAGATGGAGGGCTTTCTGATTGACCTTTACAATTTACGCTCAGCGAGCCTCGACGACCCATCCATGGACAAGGCTCTAGAGGAGGCGAACAGCGCTATACAGAGGGTGCTCGATGGCACTCGCTCAATCGATCTCTCGCCCACATCATCCTACATTCGCCGGCTACAGCATCAGATGGCTCGCCAGGCAAACCTGGTTTCGCATTCCTACGGGAAGGAACCACATAGACGCGTGAGGATTTTTCGCAATTGAATCTATTTATCACTTTGGAGGGGCCGGACGGAGGGGGAAAATCATCGCAGGCACAACGCCTTGCAGAGTACCTGCGCGCCGAGAACATCGAGGTTCTGCTCACCCGTGAGCCGGGCGGTTCGCCAATAGGAGATCAGATCCGTAATGTGATTATGGAGCTCGAGAATACCGACATGGATGCGCGCACAGAGTTCCTGCTCTTCTCCGCTTCACGCGCGCAGCACATTGCCGAGGTTATTCGCCCTAATCTTGAAAACGGCTTGACCGTCATCTCTGACCGTTTCTTTGACTCTTCGCTGGCTTATCAGGGATTTGGCCAACGCTTACCACTGGAAACACTAAAGGCGATCACCAACTTCGCAACCAGTGGGCTCACCCCTGATCTCACGCTGTTGCTCGATCTTCCCGTTGAAGAAGGATTGCGCCGTCGCGAGGCTGACGGAAACTGGAACCGCATGGACGCGTACGACATGGATTTCCACCGCCGCGTGCGTCGCGGTTACCTCAAATTGGCGGCCGAGACTCCGGACCGTTGGGTTATCCTCAACGCCGAGCAATCCTTTGATGCGCTGCAAGATGAAATCCGGCACGCTGTGATGGGGCGCTTAAAGCCTGAACCAACGGATGCGGACAAATAGGTAGGAATACCTCTTTGCGGACTCATGCTCACATTTTGGATGATTGCCGGGTGGGATACTCCCGCGGCGCAGCCCCTTAAGATAAGAGAAACAACTTCAAAGAAGGGCTTTGAGATTGGTTACATTACTTTGTTTCGGCGATTCAAACACCTGGGGATATAACCCGGTTACCTGGGAGCGATATCCGCTGAACATTCGCTGGCCAGGCGTTCTACAAAACGAGCTGGGTGAGAGCTATCGGGTAATCGAAGAGGGCCAAAACGGAAGAACAGCTGTCGAGGGCAAAGCGTTCGTTGGTTTCAATACAAGCAAAACCGATCTCGTCTCCACGCTCGCAAACCACAGCCCTGTGGACCTCGTCATCCTGATGTTGGGCACCAATGATCTATTAATGAGGTCATCTGTTTCCCCAAATGATGTCGGCAAGGGGATCGATGTCTTATTGGACATTATCCGCAACAGCGGAGCGGGTCCTGGAAGCAGCGCCCCCGCTGTTCTTCTCCTTGCTCCCCCACCCATCGGATCCCATTCTGGTGAGACAGCTGCCCTCGAGAGTGCGGTGACCCAATCGCACTTGTTTGCCGAGCGCTACGCGTCGATCGCCGCGGATTTCGGTTGTGCGTTTCTCAATACCGGCGAGATTGTCCGCTCCAGCGAAATTGACGGTTCTCACCTTGATGCTTCTGAACACACGAAGCTCGGGTTAGCCGTCGCAAAACGAGTGCGCATGATCTTCTCTAGCATTGGATGAATTATTAAAACAACGGGTGAGGTGAGAGGAATGTATTCTTGCTGCGGTCGTTGCTTCAGCCTAAAAACCCTCATTCATCCCTAGATCGGGCATGCTCTTCTCAATCTCGTCCGGGCTTTCTCCAGACTCCAGCCGGTCGATAGCTTCATCAAATTCGGGCGGCATCTCCTCGCCCATTTCGTTGCCCATTTTGCGCATCATCTTTGCCATCGAACGGGGATCAGATTCGTCGAAGTCTCCCCATGCACTCGGATCCGCCAGAGATTCAATCCGGGATTCTTCCGAGCGCGCAACTCGAATTCTGCCAATAATTCGTTCCAACTTTTCGCTGCTGCAATACTGACAGATACTGGATACTACACCGTACTCCTCATAAGCCTGATAAATCGAGTTGTGTTTTCCACAGTCGCGGCACGTATAATCATACGTCGGCATCTTACCCTCCCGTAAATAGATTATACTGACCGCGTTGGGAGGTATCAATACATGTACCGTGAGTTCGCCAATAAACAAAAGCAGCCTTTGCTCATTGTGCTATCCGGGCCTTCTGGAGTTGGGAAGGACACCGTTCTTCAGCGCATGAAGGAACTCCAACTACCTTTCCACTTTGTGGTCACAGCAACCTCACGACCGAAGCGGAAAGGGGAAATTGAGGGAGTCGATTACTTCTTCGTCAGCGCGGATGAGTTCGTCGCTATGATAGAACGGGATGAGCTATTGGAACACGCTCTTGTCTATGACGAGCACAAAGGGATTCCCAGACAGCAAGTGCGGGATGCATTCGCCAGCGGGCAGGACGTCATCATGCGTATCGACGTACAGGGCGCTGAAACAATCCGCCAACTTTACCCCGGCGCATTGTTGATCTTCCTATCAACGCAGAACGAGGGGGAACTCATTGCCCGTTTGAAGGCGCGCCGGACGGAATCAGAGGAGAAACTTCAGCTGCGGATTGAAACCGCGCGCGAGGAGTTACACAAGGTAGAACTCTTTGACTACTACGTTGTTAACGCAGACGATCAACTCGACGCAACTGTAGATGCTATCCAGGCGATTATCGCCTCCGAACATCGCCGTACAAATCCAAGACAGGTGCGTTTATGACTCAAGCCCCTCCACCGGAAGAGCACACTCAGCCTGCTCCTCCCACCAGATCCAGCGCACAACCCACGAAATCACGCCCTGGCTTCAAACAATTCCCGGGCACGTACAGTTTAATCGCCATCACCCTGGTTGTCTTTCTAGGACAGTTCCTTTCCGTCGAGTTATTACAGTTCGATTGGTTGTTAGAGATGGGGGCGAAATCCGGTCCCGAAATCCTTTCGGGAGAAATCTGGCGTTTCGTCACCCCCATGTTCCTTCACGTCACAATTCCCCACGTCTTAATCAATATGTACTCACTCTACGCAATCGGTCCGGCCGTGGAGCGCTTCTTCGGCACAGCTCGTTTTGTTGCTGTTTACTTGCTTTGCGGGATTGCGGGGGTGATTCTAAGCTTGGCTTTCAGCCCATACCCCTCGGCCGGCGCTTCCGGTGCAATTTTCGGCCTACTTGGGTCGTTAGGGGCTTTCTTGTACCTTCACCGCGGTTTATTCGGCCGTTTTGGCCTTATCCAATTGCGCCAGATCGTGCTTGTGGCTCTTTTGAACCTTGGCCTCGGCCTTATGCCTGGAATTGACAATTGGGGTCACCTGGGCGGCTTGCTGGCTGGCATTGCTCTCACATTCTTCCTTGGACCACGATATGAGGCAGACTGGACCTCAGGAGAAAATGGCCGGTTGGTGGATCAGCGACCATGGGATGAAGTCCGGGTGCTTTTTATTGCAGCCGCCGGGTTCCTCGCCGCAATTGCTTTAGTAGTGGTGTTTTTCCTGGCCTGAGGGTAACCTCCTACGACTAGAATAATCATCTTTTAGGGGGATGCTTCCAAGAATCAAGTCGCCTCTCCACCTGAGATTCATTTCTGCGTGCCCATATACTCTGCTCGTTTCAAAACTGCGTAGCACAGAGGAATATCTAACAATGATGAGCTCTAAGAAGAATACCGCTGATGTATTTGATATCACATTCGTCGGCGCCGGCCCTACGGGACTCTTTGGGGCTTTCTACGCCGGGATGCGCGAGATGAAGGTCAAGATCATCGATGCTCTACCTCAACCCGGTGGTCAGTTAATCGCGCTATACCCTGATAAGCTGATCTACGACACTCCCGGTTTTCCAGCGATTCTGTCGAAGGAGCTCGCCTCCTGTCTGACCGAACAAGCCTCTCAGTGGAAGCCTTTGATGGCGCTTGGGGAACGGGCGCTAACGCTCAGGCGGACGCCTCTCCCCGGAGGTGATGATGGGCAGGAGTGTTGGATCATCGAGACAGACAAGGACATCCACTACTCCCGCACTGTCGTAATTGCTGCAGGTATTGGCGCCTTCCGCCCGAATAAACTTAAAAACGAGAGTATTTCGCGCTATGAAGGTAAGGGGGTGGACTATTGGGTCAAGGATGTCGACGATTATGCCGGGATGCGTGTACTCATCATTGGAGGCGGTGACAGCGCCGTCGACTGGTCTTTAGCTCTTGAGCCGATCGCTGAGCATGTCACCTTGATCCATCGACGCGAGGGTTTTCGTGCGCACGATACTTCCGTGAACGCCTTAAATGATTCTTCCATTGATACGCGCATCTTCTATGAACTGCGTGAATTCCAAGGCGACGAGAGTCTTGAGCGTGCTGTTATTTTCGACAATCGCACAGGCGACGAATCAACGATTGAGGTCGATGCCGGGATTCTAGCCCTCGGATTCAAAGCCGACCTCGGCCCTATTCGCGAGTGGGGGTTGGAGACAATCGGCCGCCGCTATATTAAAGTCAACAGCAAAATGGAAACCAATCTCCCGGGTATATACGCCGCTGGTGACGTCGCTCTACAAGAGGAGCTCGACCCACTCAATTTGATCGTCGTCGGCTATGGCCAGGTCACCGTTGCGGTGAACTATGCCTACACCGCGATCAAACCTGGAGAAAAAGTCTTCCCCGGTCACTCCAGCGAGAGAGTGGCTGATTAGGTCAAACTCTGTATTCTGTGGAGTCAGGAAGTTCTGCTGCCGATCGCAGGCTTTGCCTGCGCCTTGGGGTCTGCGTGTGAACCGGAGGATAGCGGATTGCTTGCTACCTGCGGGCCGACACACGGGTCTACGCTTTATTACCTTGCTGGGGACGAGTTTTAAAACAATTCAGCTCATAATTAACCCGTAGTGCCCCGACAGCCGCGTCCACCTTGAAGCCTTAAACTAAAAAACGGCCCTGCATGAAGGCCGAATCACTATCCAATGGTGATTTCGCTTATGTGAATAGGTGAATCAATGGAGAGATTCAACCCCTAGATTTAAACTCTCTTCCGCTGGGTCAGGCGCTTCGTCTTCGGTGTTTGCTTCCTTTGTCCAGGGCATATAAAGAATCACACCGAGCATGCTAAGCAACACACCCGTTACCAGACCAATCATTTGAATATATCCAAAGTGGACTACGGGCATTCGGTGGGCGCCCACACCGATGAAGTCAGCCAGCGATCCTACAGCAGCCACAACGTAGCCCGTCGCTATTAGCCTTATTCCTATGTCCGCTCGCAAAGAGTTGCGTTTCCCGTTGCGAATTACTCGCACAGTTGAATAAGCCGCCACTAGCAGTATCGCCAACCCCGTAAGCCAGACACCAATCTGAACAAAACCTACTGTAATGCTGCGGTTCATACCGATTAGATCGGGTTGGATGCCGACCATAAATATCAGCAGACCGATGAACATTACAGTCATCCAGAGTCGCGCAAGGCGTATTTGCATTCGGGTGAGAGCGCGCATAAGAATCAGTTCTCCGGTAATGCTCTTCGCAAAAATCGCAGCCAGTTTCCCCCAAGGATTCCTTCAATATCCTCTTGATTATAGCCGCGTGCGTCCAGCGACTCGCCAATTAACCGCAAGTCGGCCACGCTGTCAAGCCCTTGAGGGACCTTGTCCAAGCCAAAACCTCCATCAAAATCGCTGCCTAAACCAACGTGCGCAGCGTCTCCGAGCATCTGACAAATATAATCGATCCCCGTCGCAACATCTGCTAGAGTAACAACATCTCTACCTTGTGAAGGCTCCCACCCATCTTTTAAGAAGCGATTCCCGAGCAGTAATCCAATCACACCTTCCCGATCGGCGGTTCGTCGGATAACGATGTCGGTGATGTGCCGTTCGGGTTTTTCCGCACTGGGCACCAGGGTGAGCGGGCTTGTATGTGAGACTAGAATCGAACCCCTGAAAAGATCTAATGCTTCTATAGCCCCCTCCTCAGCCAGATGCGCTAGATCCAAGATCATACCAACCTCTGCCATGGCGTCCAGGAGTTCGCGGCCGAGTTCCGTTAAAGGGCCCGGTTCTCCTGTCCCACCAGCGTAGCGAGTTGCGGCCCAGGCAGGACCCAGTATCCGTACGCCCCCATCGAACCACTCTTGCAGTTCTCCCGGTGACCGCACGCCATCGGCGCCCTCCATGAGCAATACCATTCCTACGCTTCGCTCTTCATCCTCAGCCTTCTGCCAAGCCGACTCTGTGGCTCCAAGATCGTGCTTGTCGAGGATCAAATGGAATTTCTCGGCATTTTCTTCTACCAGGCGCTGGTAGTACGCCAGGTCGGAGCGATAGAGTGCGTGCGCTTCATTGGTATCAGCGTAACATCTAACATCCCAGGGATCTTTCTTCCATCTAAGAGGCGTGGAGAAGAGCGTTGCGAAGATCACCGCTACGTCGCCCCGAACCCACTCCGGCCAACCGAGAAGCGTGTCACCGTTCCACTCTGGTATGGATGTCTCCTCTTCCGTTGCCCGCGTCTCTAGCGCGGAACGTGTGTAATCACGATCAAAAGTGAGCGCGTTCCACGCCAGATCTTCATGGCCATCGACGATGATCACGCACGCCTCCACTCATCAACGAGGACGCGCCAGAAATCTTCGTCCTCGCCGGGTTGAAATGACCAATATGGCGTTATCCTGTCCACTAGCCCCGCATAGCGCTTTTTGATCGCCCCTGCCAACGCATCGGATTTCTCTACTACCGCGAAGGTTGCCAGCATTTCATCATCCACCAGATCTGGCATCGCCTCCCACTTTCCCTGTCGAGCTAGAGACGAAAGTTCTTCGGCAGCATCATCCCAACCATGGAGTGACATCACCCGGCGGTAGGAGGGTGTGGATGCGTAAAATGCGATTTGCGAGCGTACAAATATCTCCTGCTGAGTGTTCGTCACGACAAATGTGGATGTTGAAAGCTGGATTTTGCCTTCATCTCGTTCCGCTCGCTTGGCGCCCTCCGCGATCGCGGGGCGGACAACCTCGCGCAGGTAACGCTCCGTGTGCAGTGGGTGGATATGAAAACCATCGGCTACTTCACCGGTCAATCGACACAGGCCGGGGTTCACCCCTGCTAAATAAATCGGGATATCAGGATGCTCAATCGGTCCGGGGTTAAAGAATGGCGTCATCAGGGTGAGTTTGTAATATTCACCCCGATAGTCCAGGCGTCCATCCCCCTGCCATGCAGACCAAAAAGCACGCACAGCTAGAACGAACTCGCGCAGCTTGCCTGCGGGCGACTCTGGCCAGGGCATTCCAAAACGCCGCTCGATATGCGGCTTGACTTGCGTCCCTAAACCCAGGATAAATCTTCCCTGCGAGGCAGCGGCCAAATCCCATGCAATATGCGCAACATTTGCCGGGCTGCGAGCGAAGGCGATCGCCACTGCCGTACCAAAACACATCTCGTTCGTGTGCTCTGCCACCAGAGCCAGGGGGAGAAACGGATCATGCTGTGTCTCAGGTGACCAGAGGCCATCAAAGCGCATTCCCTCCATGGCTGCGGCAATCGCCGGCACTTCCTTCAGCGATACCGGGGGAAGCGATACGTCTAAATGAATTCTTCGATTCATCTCATAGTCCCGGAGCGATCAAGATTGTTGTCGAGGAACTGGAGCTTGATAAAACAAACCTGTCTAGCAAAAATCACCAAAACTCTTTTCTTTTCCGTCCGGTACATTAAAGTTCATCAAATGAGGTGATGACGACGCGCCAGTCATCTGGAATAGGGATGGATTTCGCCAGTTGGTAATCATAAGCGACCAATGTTGCTTGCCCAACAGCCAGCTCTTCTCCTGTTTGAGAGTCCTGTATCGAGTATTGAGTCTCTATACTTTTCTCCCCGAGACGCACAGTGCGAACCCCCACTTTAATGTCGCTCTCTAATTGGATCGGGCTGATGTAGCGGCAGCTTTGCTCTGCGAGGATGATCCCGATCGCGTCGAAATCTGATCCTTCCCATAAGCCAAGCGCCTTGATGTACTTCGACCGCGCCTGTTCCATGTAGGTGAAATAGCGGGCATTATTCACATGGCGCTGGGCATCAATATCGCCATAGCGGATCTCTATCGAATGAAAAAAGCGGTATTCTCCCATTTCACCTCATATACCGATAAGTCGAATAAATCCTACCCCAATCATTCCGGGTTTTTTCATACGCTATCCATCCGCTCCACTCGCGTCCATGTATCAATCAACCCAGGTCACATCTCCACAGAGATCGGGCGGAAGTGGTTTGTCCCGGAAAGCGTCGAAGGCTGCGCGCTCTGCGCCGACGGTCGTCGCCTCCCCATGTCCGGGGTGTAATCGGATCGAATCAGACCAGGTAAAGACTGTTTGGGCCAATGATTCGAGCGCCGTCGCCAGCGCCTCTGGTGTCTGCGTATGTCCCGGTCCTCCAGGGAAGATCGCATCCCCGGACAGGGCATAATGAAACCCATCAGCTTCGATGAGCTTTAGGGCGACGCTTCCGGGTGTATGGCCGGGAACGTGAACAACCTCGATGTGCGCATCCCCCAATTTGAAAATATCTCCTGGCGATAATTCGTAATCGGCCTGGATGGAGAAAGCCTCATCATCGGCTGGGTGAATTCCCACTTTTACTCCCAGCGACTGCTTTACCGCGTGAAGCGCACCAACGTGATCTGAGTGTCCGTGTGTAAGTAAGAGTCTGGTGACGTTTGTGTTTCCTATCCAATCGAGAATCTTCTGCGCTTCATCACCGGGGTCTACTAATATCCCCTCGCCCAACTCAGTCTCTACAAGTAGATAGCAGTTCGTCTGATATTCCCCAACGGGGATAACTCTCAATTCAATCATCTTTTATCTCCGGGAGCCTGTTCAAAACTCCTTTTGTTGAAAAATAATACCCGGGAGTGCCCCCGGGTATCCTGAATTCTTTTAGCGCTGGGCGCTCTTCACACGTTTGTGGTTTCGGTCCCGTATAACTTGCGGTGGACTACGCTCAAGGCGCGGACCTGCTTCTCTGCATGGTATGAAGAACGAACCAGCGGTCCGCTTTCAACCCACTTGAAACCGATTTCTTTACCAAAACGTTCGAATTCTTCGAACTCCTCCGGGGTATAGTAGCGCTCAATCGGGAGATGCTCTTTCGTTGGTTGGAGGTACTGACCGATGGTGAGGATGTCAACGTTCCAAGAGCGAAGGTCTTCCATGACCGCCTTGACCTCATCCATGGTCTCTCCCAACCCAACCATGATGCCCGACTTGGTGAGCACCTCCGGGTCTAAGCCCTTCGCGTTGGTGAGCGTCGCCTGCGCCCACTCATAATGATCCTGCGGTTGAACTTGCTTAAAGAGCCGCGGTACAGTCTCTACATTGTGGTTGAGTATCTCGGGTCGGGCATCCATAACGATTTTCAGCGATTCGATTGAGCCTTTGAAATCCGGAATGAGCACCTCAACGGAGCAGCCCGACTGCAATTCGCGGATTCTCTGTATAACCATCGCAAAAATGGGCGCACCACCGTCGGCGCGCTCATCGCGATTTACGCTGGTAATAACCGCGTGGCGCAGATCCATCGCCTGTACGGCGCGCGCAACTCTCTCTGGCTCGAGCCAGTCCAGCGGTGCGGGGCGCCCCGTTGCGATATCACAGAAGCCGCATGAGCGCGTACACACATCGCCCATAAGTAAAAACGTCGCCGTCCCGGAACCCCAGCATTCGCCCATGTTTGGGCAGCGGGCCTCTTCACAAACGGTGTGTAACGACTTGGAGCGCATCATGCCGCGCAGCCACTCGTAGGTCTCGCCTGATGGCGCGCTCACCTTAATCCATTCCGGCCGCCGCCGGGGCGGTCGGTTCTGGTTGCGATCCGATTTGACATCAACTTTCATTCCGTCATCCTTCATGGCTGTCTCGTCCCAAAGTTCATTCTACCGCGAAACCCTGACCGGTTTATTTTCGCTCGCTTGGTAATAGAAAGAGCGCAAGTATACTCATCGTTATGGACCCCTCTGACTCCACCAACGGATCACAACAGCCCCCCGTTTTCTTTGGATCAACACAACAAAAAGACAGCGACGAAGATCGATCCCGACTCACAGGAGCTGGTCTGTGCGCCATATCCGCTGCAGGATTTGCCAGCCTCTCGATTCTCGGGAAGCTTGCCTTCAATGCGGATCTCAATATTGTTACGCTCCTCAGTCTTCGCTATGCGGGTGCCGCCGCTTTGCTGGCGGTCTATCTGGCTTTATTCCGCAAGCGTAAACTATTATTCGATGTCCGCCAGGTGTTTATTCTTATCCTGCTCGGCGCGGTTGGCTACGCCGGGCAATCCGCACTCTATTTCGCTGCCCTTGAACGAAACACGGCCTCGCTTAACTCATTGTTGTTGTATGTGTACCCTGTCTTCGTTGCTCTTTTCAATTGGTTCCTGAACCGGCGAACGCTTAACACTCGAGAGTGGGCCGCCCTCGCGCTGGCATCTTCCGGAGTGATCCTGACCCTCAACCCGGCTCGAATTCTTCAAGGCGCCGGCGGCGTTCCCGTTGACCTGCTCGGTATAGCCTTAGTCTTAGGATCGGCTATCTGGTATGCCGCCTACATCATCAGCAGCGATCGTTTCACCCGCCAAGCAGGACCCTGGGTGAGCCTAGTCTGGATTTCACTCGGCGCAGCGATCAGCTTCACCGTCGCCGGCGCCTTCTCCCATAATCTGGATTTTAATCTAGGGCCGGAGGGCATCCTCATCCTTTTAGGGATGGTGACTCTCAGTACAATCCTAGCTCTGGGGGCTTTTTTGGCCGGGATGCAGCGCGTCGGTCCTACAACCGCATCGCTTCTTAGCACGCTTGAACCGGTCTTCACCGTTCTCCTAGCCATGCTTTTTCTAGGAGAATTCCTAACAACAACACAAATTGTAGGCGGGGGACTTGTGCTCGCGGCCGCCGTAATGCTCAGTACCTCGCGGCGACACCCTGCACAACCTAATTAGTTACATTTTTCACAAGTGATCTTTGTTCCTTGCGGGACATCCATATCGGCGTTATCGTTTAGTTGTCTGACAATCTCGGTTTAGCAGAAGGGTAACCAGCTATGAATAGAGAACTGAGTATAGACGCCCTGCTCCCTCCGGAGATGGCGCGCCGAGCCGAATATATCGGGGTCAGTAAGGCGGAAGCGCCGGTGCTGCGCACCTTCGTCCTGGCTATCCTGGCGGGGGCTTTTATCGCTCTGGGTGCGATCTTCGCCACCACAATCTCCGCCGGAACATCCAGTGAGTTGCCCTTCGGCGTAACGAAGCTCCTCGTCGGCTTCGTCTTCTGCCTCGGCCTGGTCCTTGTCGTCATCGGCGGCGCAGAGCTTTTCACGGGCAACAACCTTATCGTCATGGCCTGGGCAAGCCGCAAGGTGAGCACAACGGCGTTGCTGCGCAACTGGGGGATCGTCTACGTAGGTAACTTCGTGGGATCGATCGGAACCGCAATCCTGATCATCTTAAGCCGGCAGTACACCTTTGGCGGAGGTTTGGTCGGAGCCAGCGCGTTAGCAATTGCCAATGGTAAGGTCAATCTAGATTGGTTTCAGGCATTGATGCTCGGCCTGCTGGGCAACATCCTGGTTTGTCTGGCAGTGTGGCTCACTTTCAGCGCCCGCAGCACAATTGATAAAATCGCTACAATCATTTTCCCAATCACGGCCTTCGTTGCCGCCGGCTTTGAGCACAGCGTGGCAAACATGTATTTTGTCCCTGTCGCCTTGATGATCGAGTCTTTCGACCCCGCCTTTGTCACGACAACAGGTCTCGAGCTCACAAATCTCACCTGGGGCAATTTCTTAGTCAACAACCTGCTCCCTGTGACCATCGGCAACATCATCGGCGGCTCATTCTTCGTCGCCGCGGTGTACTGGTCTATATTTTTGCGCCATTCCGAGCGTTGAACCGAAAGGACATCCAATGAAAGCATATATGTTGATCACAATTCACACGGGGCAGATTGAACAGGTCGTTGAGCATCTCCGGCGCGTGGACGGGGTCATTGAAGCCAATATGGCCTTTGGCCCTTATGACGCGGTGGCTGTTGTGGAAGCGGAGGATATCAAGGCTTTGGGCAAAACCATGGCCACTGATATCCAGCCCATTCCGGGTGTGTTAGACACCCTGACCTGCCTGGTGGTGGATGACTGAAGTCAGCGCGCCGTAATCATTTGCAGCATATGGGGCCCTGCTATAATATGAACGCCTGTTGAACGGTATCTTATAGAATTAGATCTCATTATTTCTATCGCCGTTCACAAGCCGAGGAGGAAGCTGACACATGGATAGTCCGCTTTCTCCAGGCTGGCCCGAATTCTTGATATTCGCAAACAATTATCCATAGTTTATCTGGAGGAAATCATGCGCCTTACACCACCGAAGAAATGGGTTTTCTGGACTTCTGTTATTCTCGTTGTTCTGGGTCTCGTCGGCAAATTCGTCAATATCCCCTTCCTCACGGACTACGCGTTCTGGATCGTCGTGGTTGGCTACGTCTTACTCGCTGCCGGCAACATTCTCACAGGTTTCTAAACCCAAATACTTGTTCGACTGCATCGTTGAGCGAATTCGGGCCAAAAAAACCCTCTGCTGACACGCAGAGGGTTTTTGTCTACACCGTATTCTTATCTCCCTTGTATGAGTGCCTCCAGCAACCTCACCGTCAGGACCTTCACCTCTCCTCCGCCTGGAGCGACCGGTCCCACACAGACCGGGCATCCGTCCTGGCAACGGCAGTTGCTCACAAGTTCGAGGGCGCCGGCCAGTAGTTCATCATGCAGCTCATAAAGACGCTCCGCCAGTCCAAGTCCCTCCGGGACTCGATCGTAGAGTGTGATCGTCGGCGCTTTGGTCTGTTTATCGCGCACAACTGTAATCGCCCCAAGATCGCGCGGATCACTCATCAAGTAGAGCGGGGCAATATTGCGAATTGCGTAGGCTAAGCCTCCCAACGCGCTGCGCTTGCCACGCGCCGATTCGGCCCGTTGATGACAAGTCGAACAGAGCGTGATCAAGTTGTCGACCTGATTCGCCAGACGGTCATTCCGATTTTCGCCGGGGATGAAATTGAACTCGCGGAAGGGTCGGATGTGATGGACATCGTGTGCCCTCTCTGCGCGTTCTGGCGCATTACACTGCCGACACAGAAAGCCGTCCCGTGTCCGTGCGGCTTTACGGGCACTCGCCCAATCGGGGCCGTAATCCTGCGGCGGGAGCAGTACACCATCCGCTTCCATCTGATCGACCATCTTCGGTGCAATCCACATCCAATAAGCGCTGGTCTCAAATTCGCGCGGCGGTAAATCTATAACGCCATACCCGAGAGTCTCGTGAGTATAGCGTTTGACTTTTCGATAAGAGATGGTTTGAGCCGTAACACGTGCCCAGCCGTGGGCACGTCGAGCAGGCTTGTTTTCGTCGGCCTCAAACACTTCGAGCACATCCAGGTCAACTGTCTCCGAGGCATCGGTGTAATAGTCTAGTTGGGCTGGCTCAACCTCGGCGATGGCCTTGTCCCAATCAAGGCGTACTACGAGGTAAGTACGGCCCTCATGAATGTAAACCGCCCCCTCGTGAAGAAGGATCGGGGCTGTCGCAGAATCTACCTCTCCAATCACGACTGGTCGTCCAGAGCCCACATCCTGGATCACCACTGTCTCATCACTGCTTGCGCGCAGCGAAACGCCTTCCGACGGGTAGGTGTCAGCCACCCAGTGATAGCGCCCATTTGATCGATGCAGGTCGCCCTCTTCAGCAAGAAAATCAAGAAGCTCCCCTAAATCTTCTACAGAGCCGAAGCGCTCGTCGGCTTCGAAGGGCAGTTCGAAAGCAGCACAGCGCAGATGGCGCAGTAAGATCGCCAGATTATCTGGATTGATTAATCCCATTTCAGGCGAGCGTTCAAATAGGTAGGCAGGGTGGGCGGCGACGAATTGGTCGAGCGGGGCAGCTGATGCGACCAGCACCGCGGCCGACATCTCGCTGCGCCGTCCTGCGCGCCCCATCTGCTGCCAAAGACTTGCGATTGTGCCCGGGTATCCGGCGACGACGGCGGCTCCCAATTGCCCGATATCGACCCCCAACTCCAATGCATTCGTCGCTACTACACCGAGAACCTCACCGCTGCGCAGCCCTCTTTCAATTTCCCTGCGTTCGAGAGGAAGATATCCGCCCCGATAGCCGCGTATCGCCATTGGGGCGCCACCCATCTGCTCATAGGAATCTCGCAAATACCCAAGGAGAATCTCGGTGGTCATGCGCGCTCGAGCGAATACTGCCGTCTGCACTTTTTCCCTCAGAAACGACTCCGCTACACGCGTTGATTCAAGTGTATATGCCCGTCGAATCCCCAACGCCGGATCGATGACGGGCGGGTTATAGATCACAATGTGCTTCTCGGATCTCGGTGATCCATCCAGGTCCTGCGACACCACAGTCACCGGCGCTTCAATCAGCCCTTCGGCTAGCTCCTTCGGGTTGGCGATGGTGGCAGAGGTGAGAATGAATAAAGGGTCAGACCCGTAGAACCGACAAATACGTCGTAAACGCCGCAGAAGATTAGCGACGTTCGATCCGAAGATGCCCCTGTAAACGTGAAGTTCATCAATCACGACCCAGCGTAGGTTTTCGAACATTGCAGCCCAGCGCGGGTGGTGAGGTAGGATGCCTGCATGGAGCATGTCGGGGTTCGTGATTAAGATCCGGACATCATCGCGTATGGAGCGCCGCCGCGCCCGCGGCGTATCGCCATCATAGGTCCGTACCGGGATCTGCTCGGCAGCGTTCAGCACATCGAGGAATTTATTTAAGCCGGCCGATTGATCCTGAGAGAGGGCTTTGGTGGGAAAGAGATACAACCCGCGTGCTTCTGGGTCAGAAAGCAGCGTCTGCAGCACCGGCAGGTTATAGCAAAGCGTCTTACCGGATGCTGTCCCGGTCACAACGACAACATTCTCCCCCGCCAAGGCAGCTTCCACAGCCGCAGCTTGATGGGCATAAAGAGGCGCCATATCCTGGCGCCGCAGCGCGTCGACCAGCCGCGGCGATACCTGCGCAGGGAATTCTGCATAGCGTGCCGGCCTTGCAGGGATTCTCTCCCATGCCGATACGTTCTTCATGAATACAGGGTCAAGCCGGAGCCGCTCCAGCGCTTCTTCTACAGGCATCGTCTGAAATTATACATAAACTATTCCTCGGGGTGGCATGTTGATAAAAGCGACGCCCCCACAGGGCTTTTTCCCCAATGAGCTCCCACTGAAGCGTCCTGTGCACGGTTTGCTGGATAGCGCTGCGTTCAAGGTAATTAGAGGATATCTACGAAAACCTGCTGCGTAATCTTCCTTCCCAATATCACCGGGGCAGGCTGACCATTGACCTGAATCTTCAGATTCTCGTCGAAGGGAGAGTGTTCCAGGATTGAGACCTTCGTCTCCGGCTTTAAACCCAACCCGCCAATGTGCCGCAGAAAATCGGAGTTGGAATCGTGCACCCTCACAATCACTGCTTGTTGATCCGGGCGTAAATCACTCAAGCGCGTGACAGATGCTGGAGGAATTTTTAGATCACGTGTGGGAATGGGATCCCCGTGCGGATCGTGAGTAGGGTCACCCAACACCTTTGCGATCCGCTCCTCGAAGTTTTCAGAGATTACGTGCTCCAGTCGTTCCGCCTCATCATGCACTTCGTCCCATGGATAACCAAGGATTTCGTGCAAGAACATCTCTATCAAGCGATGGTGGCGGATGATCTCCAGCGCCGCGCGTTCTCCCTCTGGAGTCAGTGAGACACCGCGGTGTTTCTGATAATCGACCCAAGAGGGATCGTCGCTCGCCAGCCTCTGCACCATCCCGGTGACAGATGCCGGAGTGACATTCAATAGATTAGCAAGCTCCGTCGTCGTGGCGCGCCCGCCCGTGGCCGATAACTTATATATGGCCTTAAGATAGTCCTCGGTCGCATGCGTTAACTGCTCGGGCATAACATCGCTCCGATTATCCATTCCTCGTCAGGACAATTCAACTTTCTGGGGACACAAGTAAAGCGCCGGGATCGGGATCACAGGAAACCAGCCGCAACCCGCCATATCTGAGCTACAAAGAAAGTCATGAGCAAACCCAACACAAGGGGCATAATCGACGCCACGCTGGTCCATTTCAAGCTTCCGGTTTCCTTATAGATCGTGTAAATCGTCGTGCTGCAGGGGTTGTGTACCAGGCTGAACAACATCAAATTAACCGCCGTTAGCAACGTCCAACCTCCAGCCTGAAGCAAAGCCAACGTGCTCGCATTCGAGTCAAGCTCAAACATAACCCCTGTACCAGCATCAAAACCCGTAGCTCCGGTCATCAAAACAGTCAACATCAAGATCGTTGGAATGACGATTTCATTCGCCGGGATGGCTACGATGTAGGCCAGCAAAATCACCCCATTCAACCCAATGAGGATACCTACTGGGTCGAGGAAGTTAACGAGATGCTCGGCAATGGTCGCTCCGCCGATGGTAATGTTTGCGATCAACCAGATTACCGCACCCGCCGGCAGCGCAAACACGATTGCCCGCCACAGCACATAGATTGTGCGGTCAATGAGCGATGTATAAATCGTCAGCAAGATACGCGGCGGCCGGTAAGGTGGAAGTTCCAAACTGAAACTGGATGGCTCCCCGCGGAGCATCGTGCGTGAGAGTATCAAGTTGACCAGGAATGTCAATAAGATCCCCAAAACAGCTATCCCGACTACTGCAAAGGAGGAGATGAGCCCGCTGAAATGAGCAGGAACCAGCGCGCCAATAAAGATTGTTGCGATAAGAATCTGAGTCGGCCAGCGGCCGTTGCAGAGTGCGAAGTTATTGGTGACGATGGCGATAAGTCGTTCGCGCGGGCTATCGATAATGCGCGCGGCGATCACGCCGGCAGCGTTGCATCCAAAGCCCATCATCATACTGAGCGCCTGTTTGCCATGTGCGCCGGATTTCTTAAAGGCGCTATCCAAGTTGAAGGCAACGCGCGGCAAGTACCCGAAGTCCTCTAATAACGTGAAGAGCGGGAAGAAGATCGCCATCGGCGGCAGCATTACGCTGATAACCCAGGCTGTTGCCAGGTACATCCCGTCAACCAGCAGCCCCTTCAACCACAGCGGGAAGCCCAGTGATAAGGCGATCTCCGATAACCAGGGGTGTCCTTTGCCAATCAACAGAGAGGCAAGCCATGCAGAGGGGACGTTCGCTCCGGTGATGGTGATCCAGAAGACGAGAGCGAAAAGCAGGATCATGACCGGGAAGCCCCAGAACCGGTGAGTCACAATCTTGTCGATCGTCCGGTCGAGGTCAAACTTCGGACTCTCTTCGGGGCGGCTCACCGCCCGATCGGCAATGCTCGCTGCGTCGGTGTAAATGGCCTCGGTGAGCGCTTCATGCACGTTGCCGCCCACCTCCCAGCGAAGTGTCTGGGCAGATTTTAAGAGTTTCTCTGGAGATGCCGATCTCTCGTCGCTCACGATAGCGCCCCTTGCTCCCGTCCCATCTCCGCGCTCGAGATCTCGTTTTCCGTTTGCCTTAAGTTGCCCAATTCGCCTTTGTTGATAGCTTCAATGATTCGTTCATCTCCATCGAGGAGACGCATCGCCACCCAACGGGGGTTGGGCAGATCCGGATAGACCTCTTTCACTTCTTTGGTTAAAGTCTTAATAGAGCTCTCCATGGCGCGCGAGAGCGCCTGGATTCTGTGCGGCCGATAGGCGAACTTGCCAGATGCAACTTCATTGATCGTTGCAACCAATTCGTCCATCCCCTGGCCATAACGAGCCGATGTGGGCACAACTGGAACACCCAGATCGCGCGAAAGGCGGCGTTCATCCACTTCCAATCCGTGACGGTGAGCCTCATCCATCAGATTTAGGCAGATGACAGCCCGATCGGTGATTTCTAATACCTGGATCACCAGATTCAGATTCCGCTCCAATCGAGTTGCGTCCACAACCACCACGGTGACATCCGGTTGACCAAAGAGGATGAAATCTCGGGCGATCTCCTCATCGAGCGATGTCGATAACAGCGAATACGTACCAGGAAGATCCACTAATTTGAAGCGTTGGTCGGCATATTCAAAGCCACCCTCGGCCCGTGTGACCGTCTTTCCGGGCCAATTGCCTGTGTGCTGACGCAGCCCTGTGAGGGCGTTAAACACGGTGCTTTTCCCGGTATTGGGATTACCGGCCAGTGCGACAACATAATCCCAATCCTTCATATCGACGCCCAGCTTTAATAGGTTCGCGGCATTGTGCACGGGGCAGGTTGCACATTCACTCATCGGAGCCTTTGTTCTCTTATCTACCATCTCACTCACTCCTCATTCAACCAATATGCGGTCAGCCTGGTCGTCTCGCAGAGCGATCAGCGCACCTCGGATTCGATAGGCTTTCGGATCTCCACCCGGACCAATCAACTCGACGCTCACTTTAGTTCCGGGCAACAAACCCAGGTCGAGCAATCGTTGACGATCCAGACCACGACTTACCGGTGAAATCGACAGGACAACGGCCGATTCACCGGACCGTAAATGGCTCAACGGTTTTCCGACGGGCTCCTCAGCCTCCATCTCGGGAAGGGCTAAAACGGAGATATTCGCCGCGAGCACCGGGGCCAGGGTGTGCTCGTCCCCCCCGGCCCAGAAGCGCAGCCGTTCTGGTGACCGTTCGACGAGTCGCAGCACCATGCCCGGATGCAATCCTTCGGCGACGAGCTGCGCGTAGACCACGTCCGGTTCATCTTCAAGGTGTACGATGCGTAAGGGGACATCAATCTCGGCTGCGGTGAGCGGCTGACCACCATGATGGACAATCTCGCCATCCGCCGCGGGTATGGGATCTCCGTGTGGATCATGTGTGGGATACCCCAATTTCGCCGAGAGCGCTTCAACCTCAGAGGACGTCAATTCGTGTTCATAACGCTCGGCGAGATCATGCCATTCTCGTTCGCTGTACCCTGTCTCGTCTGCCAGGTATCGTTCCCACATGCGATGTGCACGTAAAGTATGCAGTGCCGACTCACGACCCGCGGGCGTCAAGCGGATGCCCCCGTTGCTTATTTCAGCCAGATTATGCTCCTCAAGCTCAGACAACGTCGCTGATGCCCTGTTGAGATTGACGCCTAATACGCCGGCAATGCTCTGAATCGTTGCCAGCGATCCGCCCATCTCACAGTTGTGGATATGTTTCAGTGCATCCTCTCGGCGGATGCGAGCAGTCATCCTGCGCCCACGCTGCAAACGCGCATAAAGGCCTTTCTCCGGCCAAAAAATCCACAGCGCAATAATCAGCAAAACAACGCCAACCAACAATGTTATTAACGAATCACTCATACCGTTCTCGTTTCCTCTCGGGTTACAACCTCTGCATCATGATCGACTCTTATTTTTAGAGCTGCTCCCTTGCCCCTAACGCCAGGGCGCTGGTGGTCGTCAACGAATCTCGTCATAGCGAAGTGACTCGATCAGCCCGGGAAATAAGGCTATCCTTATAATAATATTAGTTGAACCTAAATGTCAAGAGGGAGGGGTTGAATGGGATCACATAACAAACACGTTCTGGATGAGCATCATCATGATAAAACCGCCCATTGCCGCCAGGGCGCTCGTTTGTCGCTGCACATCGCTGGCGAGGCTCTCCGGGATCATCTCGCTGAGGACGAGAAAGAACATCGCCCCTGCTGCGAAACCAAAGGAGAAGGGAAGAATGGGCCGAAATGCAACCACGGCCAGGTAAGCAGGAATCACCGCTATCGGTTGAGGTAAGCTCGAGAATATTGACCAACCGACACACTTCCATCCGCTGACCCCCTCGGCGCGCAGCGGCAGTGAGACTGCGATTCCTTCAGGGATATTGTGTATGGCGATGGCGATGGTAATCATTATGCCCAGGCTGGCATCCCCGGATCCGAAAGCCACTCCTATCGCCAGACCTTCAGGGAAGCTGTGGAAGAACATCGTCCCAAGAACCAGCGCAATGCGGTTCCCCCCCGCGCCGCTCACTCCGCTAATTGTAAAGTCGTGGTGCGCTATCCGCCGCGAGGCCAGACCGAAGATCAGGGCGCCAGCGAGCATTCCAGCAGCCACGATGCTGAATCCGCCATCTTCGATCCCCGGGTAGATCAGGTTAAAAACAGACGCGGCAAGCATCATCCCTCCGGCAACTGCCCATGCCAGGTGGGCAAGCCGGGTAGGAAAGCGGCGCACAAAGACGAAGGGCAGCCCGCCAAGCCCAGTCGCCAACATTGTGATCACCGCTGCCCAGAACGCATTTAAGAGGGATGTATCCATTTCAGTCACCTGTTTTTTTCCTTTACTTGCGTCTATACATTCAATGCCTTTAAGTGCTCTGGGTTTAATTTGGCGAGAAAAGCCTCCGGCTCACCTGCTAAAACAATACTGTTGTCAGTCAATTCCTGCAACCACTCTCGGGTGACGGGAGAGGGAAGTAGAGTGTGGTCTTCCTGCCTGAATGCGAATAGAGAGGCCTCAGGATTGGTTTTCTTTTCTTCTCGTCTTCAGTATCTCCTTGAATAATTGGCTCTTTAAATTTTGAGTGGTTAGCTCACAAGGGGGTGCGTCACATCCACAGTAGCGGGACTAATTACTCGTTTGAGCACCGGCAACTTTCAGCGCTCAGATTTCACAACTTCCTCTGGCTGGTGTACCATACTAACCAGCACTAATACTGGGTGTGGGTCAACCCCCGCCGCTCGAAGCCTCATATTACAGACAAGGGGAACGTTAGTTGAAAAAACGTGGATTTCACCGTTGGGCCTGGCTTGTCGTGTTCCTGCTGGGCGGTGTGTTGATGGTTTATGGCGGGGCGCAGGACTTGACGCTCTTCTTTGCCCCCGAGGGAAACCTGGCGCCGGTGCCGTCGTGGCATCCGGTTCTGCCTTTCGTGGGCCTGGTCTGCGGGCTGATCGTGCTGGCCTCGGCAGGGCTAAACCTCGTCTGGGGTTGGCAGCTGCGGGGCGCTAAAGGCGATGATGAACTGCGGCTGGCGCGCTGGGTAGCCCTCGTCAGCGGAGCGGCGGTGATCGCTGATTGGGTCAGCGGCTATTACGGCTTCGGTAGTTTAATGGCCCTGCTGACCGGCATCTGGTTGATGAGAAAATGTTCCAAAAGATAAATAGAAGCTCGCTCTCTTTTAGCATCAGCTCAGCCATGCTGATTGCCAATTTGCTCTGGATGACCGGTTGTGCTGCCCCAACTCGTCCCGCCAGTCCGACCCCCACTGACACCGGCGGCGCTCTCACCCGCGGGCCTTACCTCCAATCCGTGACACCAGACTCGATCATCGTTGTCTGGGAGACCGAGCATTCCAGCCGCGGGGAGGTCGTCTACGGCGAGACGGATGAGTACGGTTCGAGCGTGACCGACCCGGTGGTGGGCACAAATCACGCAGTTACGCTCACCAGTCTAGAACCCTACGCCACTTATCACTACCGCGTTGATGGTGATGGTAACCCCCTGAGCGCAGATGCCACTTTTCGTACCGCTGCCGGCCCCGATCAAACCAAATTCACCTTCGCCGCCTTTGGAGATACCCGCACACAGCATCAAATCCACCAAGATGTAGTGGATAGTATCGTGGCCATGGAACCCGATTTTGTGCTGCACACCGGTGACCTGGTGTACATGGGCAATATGTTCCCTTATTGGGAGACCTTCTTCGAGATCGAGAGGGAATTAATGGCCCGCGCACCAATTTTCCCCGCGCTAGGGAATCATGAGATCAACCATCAACACTACTTTGATCTCTTCTATCTTCCCGGCAACGAGCGCTGGTACACCTTCGATTACGGTAACGCCCGTTTCATCTCCTTGCAGGTGGACGGCATCGTGGATTTTGGCCCGGGCAGCGAACAGTACGACTGGCTGGAGAGGGAGTTGGCGGCCAATACACAGCACTGGCTCTTCGTCTACTTTCATATCCCACCCTATACTTCATCACGGGAGGATCCTGACATCGAGCAAGACGTGCGGCAGGCACTAACCCCGCTCTTCGAGCAACACGGAGTAGACGTGGTTTTCACTGGTCACAATCACAACTATGAGCGGAACGAAGTTAACGGCGTTACGTACATTGTTACCGGTGGGGGAGGCGCGCCGCTGTGCGTGATGGAAGAGCCGGAACTGACACGGGCCGCCTTCGCGGTGGCATACCATTTTGTGCTGCTGGAAATCGACGGTAATCACCTGGGGGCGACAGTCTATTCAAACCAGGGGAAAATACTCGACGAATTCGAGCGTACGCAACCGTAATTTTAGACACCCCTTTAGCTGCTCACGGAACGGTTTGTATCTACCGGGTCAGGGTTTCTAGCCAAATATTTATAAATAACCTTTAGGTGTGTACCCTTTTCTTGTTGCCCGTATCCCCTCATCCAGACCGATCTCCAGATGAAATCCCAGCTCGCGCCTGGCCTTGCTGGTGTTGAACACGCGAGTGGCGGTAAAACCCCGCACCAATTCGCGAGTGAGCATAGGCTTACGGCGTGTGAGCCTAGCCGCCGATTCCATCAGCAGCGCCAGTGCCATCGCCACTGGCAATCGCACATCATCGCAGTGTTAGGCTCACGGGGCAATGGTCCGAGCCAAAGACATCGGGATGTATCTCGGCAGAAATGATTTTTCCTGAGAGGTCCGCGCTGACAAAGAAATAGTCCAGCCGCCAACCCACGTTGCGCTCGCGCGCTTTTCCCCAATACGCCCACCAACTATACGCGGCGCGCTCGGGGTGCTGTTCACGGAAGGTGTCGATATAACCTTGCTCGACGACCATGTCGATCCACTCCCGCTCGATGGGCAGGAACCCGGTCGACTTCTGGTTCTGTTTTGGGCGAGCCAGGTCTATCTCGCGGTGAGCCGTGTTTATATCCCCACAGAATATTACGCTGCGCCCTTCGGCCCGCAGAGCATTGCAGGTATCGAGCAGCGCTTTTTTATACGCCATTTTGAACGGGACCCGACTGTGGTCGCGGGAGCCATTAGGAACATAGGTCGTCAGCAGGACAAAGTCATCGAAGTCCGCTAAGATGGTTCGACCCTCGCAGTCGAATTCATCTAGCCCAAGCCCTATCTGCACACTCAGCGGTTCAGTGCGGGTGTAGAGGGCAACTCCACTGTAGCCCTTGCGCTCCGCCGATGACCAATAAGATTTGTAGCCCTCTGGCTCGAGCAACTCAGGATCCAATTGCTCAGGCTGGGCTTTTGTCTCCTGGAGACAAATAACATCTGGGCGAGTCTTGGTCACCCACTCCAAGAACCCTTTTTTCTGCGCAGCGCGTATGCCGTTGACGTTCCAAGAAAACAGGTTCATTGTGCCCTATCTCTATCTCTTGCTTCCCAGCAAGTTCCGTGCTCATCAGGGAATTCCCGCCCTTCGTGCGGAACAAGATAAAATCGACGTCCCTCCAACGGAAGAACAATACATAAACTTTGTGCTGGACATTGCCCACAGAGTCCATCGCGCCCCAGTTCCACCAACCGCCCTGACATCACCAGCGTTTCAAGCATTCCCTCAACCACCGCGATGTCTTTGCCGAACGTGCTTGCCAGTTCACGGCTCGATAGAGGGCGTCGTTCACGATCAAATTCCGTCAGGATTTGCGCCAGAATAGATGTTTTCTGTGCCCCGCTCATGTCAAACCCAACAAACGCCCCAGTTGAAAGACAAGCGTCGCCACGAGCCAGGCCATCCCGGTCTGGCTTACCGCGGAGAAAAGAGCCCACCGCCCGCCGAATTCGGCGCGGATCGCCCCCAGTGTGGCCACGCAGGGCGTGTAAAGCGAGACGAATACGATGAACGCCAGGGCGGAAAGAGGCGTGAACGAGTTTTGTAAAGAATAACTGAGTGCCGTACCTCCTTCTTCTCTCTCTCCTTCGCCTCCGAATAGCTGGACCCCGGGAGTGAGGGCATCTAATAACCGCGCTCCAGCGCGAATAGTAGCCTCAATAAAACCTTTTCCGATATCTACCAGGTCCTGAAACAGATCGATCTCACTTTCTGCTTCAGTCTCTACGTGCTCATCAAGATAGATCTGTGTCATCGTCGCGATCACAAGCTCTTTGGCGACCATTCCCGTCAAAAGCGATCCTGAAGCCTCCCAGGTCCCAAAACCTGCTGGTTCCAGCACGGGTGCGACAAAACTGCTGACTTGCCCAAATACACTCTGCTCCAATCCGGGTGCTTTCGGCGGAACGTTCAGAAGCAGCCACACAACCATGGATGCAGCCAGGATCAGTGTCCCTGCGTTGCGCAGAAATTCGCCCGTCCTTAGCGAGACGTGGATCCACAAATTACTCAGTCTTGGCAGGCGATAAGAGGGCAGTTCCATCAGGAAAGAAGTTTCTTCAGAAGATCGAAGCAGCGTCCGTGAGTAGAAAAATCCCAACAAGACCGCCATGGCAATTCCTAGCGCATATAAACCCCAAATGATCCAATCCGCGCTTCGACCAAAGAAAGCCATCCCAAACACAACATACACCGGTAGCCGCGCGGCGCACGACATAAAGGGTACCAGCAACGCAGTGAGCAAGCGGTCACGGCGGCTCTCGAGCGTCCGCGTGGCATAAATACCCGGGACCGCGCAGCCAAAGCCAAGAATTAATGGCACGAAACTCTTTCCGTTTAAACCCAAGAATGAGAGGAAGCGATTCATCACAAAGGCAACGCGCGCTAAATAGCCGCTATCCTCGAGTAAGCCGATAAAGAAAAACAGGACCACGAGACCAGGAATAAAGACCAACACACCGCCAACACCAGCGATCGCCCCATCCAAGATCAACCCGCGCAACCAGGCGGAGGCGCCAATTGAAGAAAGCAAGGCTCCTGCCCAGTTTGTAATCGGTCCTGAAACAACCGCGTCGATCCACTCCAGGTACGGCTCCGAGACGTTAACAACCAGGCTGAAGACCAGGTACATCACCATCATAAATATCGGAATCCCCAGCCACGGATGTGTGACAACCCGGTCTACCCGCTCAGCGCGCGTGCTGGTAGGTTCCTTTGGGCGCGTGAGTGATTGTTCCACGATCCTGCCCACTCGCTCATAGCGTCTGTCAGCAATGGCTATATCCAGCCCTTCAGGGACCCGCTCCTCCAGCCGCTTCTGGATTGAATGAACCTGTACCAGTACAACACGGGCATCTTCAGCGCCGAGAAAATGTTCGAGAAGGTCTGTC
>JAIWHF010000006.1:0-30636 GCA_048629905.1 Methanosarcinales archaeon | reverse complement strand
TTAATAGGACAATATCACCTTTATTATTGAACGCAGCAACCATCGTCTTGTTCCCCAGTTGAAGTTTCCTAAAATGCCGCCTACCTCATCGGTTTAAGCAGCGCCCAGGTTAGAGATACGAGTGCCAGGCTGAAAAAGATAATCCCCAGCACGAATTGACCATTAATATACAGGATGCTCCCAACCACCAGGAAGGCGGCGAATATTCCGACTCCTACCAGCCGGTCTATCGCCGAAGTCAGGCGGGATAGTTGTTTTTGAAACTCAGGGGATGCCTTCGCTGTCACGATGAGGTCGCCGCGTTCGATCGCGGTGAGCGTCGCATCGACCCTTTTCGGGAGTGTGACGAGGACTCGAATCTGCTCCTCAAGTGCTTTAAGTAACTCGTCAAGCCAGTCGGCGCCATCCTCGACAAGTAACTCCTCTGCGAAAGGACGCAGCCCTTCAAACAGATTGAAGTCGGGGTCGAGCCCTGTGCACATTCCCGAAAGGATGGCGACACAACGACCCAGGTAGATCATGTCGGACGGCACTTGGAAGGGCATTTCGTAGAGAACATCGCGGAACTCCGAGGCGAATTTACGCATTTCCTGAGGGTGTGTTCTCGTGAGCTCGCGCATGCTCTTCCCCCACATTTGATCGAACAGTGCGGCTTCAGCCTGGCGGATACGATCCAAGTCCGCGCCGGGCAGGATCACCCCCATCGTCTGGAATGCCTGCATCAAACGGTCTAGATCTCGTGTGCCTACGGCGATAACCAGGTCTCGCAGCCCGCCTTTCATCTCGGGTGTGAGATGTCCAACCATGCCGAAATCGACGAAGACGAGCCGCCAGTCACCCTGCCCCAGGGGTTCGACGAACAGGTTTCCTGGGTGGGGGTCGGCGTGAAAAAACCCCTCGAGGAAAATCTGGCGCAGGTAATTGTGGAACAACCGATTTGCTACTTGTGTTCGGTCGACGCCGGCGGCTTCGATTGCTTCGAAATCCGTGATCTTGATAAAGTACACATCCTCGAGGGTAAGGACGCGCTTGGTTGTGAGGGCAGGATATATTTCGGGGATGCGGATCTGCGGATCTTCGGCGAACATCATCGCGAAGCGCCGCGCGTTGTCGGCCTCCATCAAATAATCAACCTCCTCCCACAGTGTGCGGCTGAACTCCTCCAGCAGCGCATCAAGATCAGCGCGGCGAGTGATCGGTCGATAGCGCTTGAGCCAATGCACAACCCATCCCAGCGCCTTCAAATCCGTATGTATCACATCGTGGATATTCGGGCGCTGAATCTTCACCACAACAGCATCGCCGTTGGGCAACCTTGCACGGTGGACCTGTCCGAGGGAGGCAGAGGCGAGCGGTTGCTCGTCGATCGAAGCGAAGAGTGTGTTTACCGCTCCATCGAGCTCGCTCTCCATTACGCCTAACATGGTTTCGAAAGCCTCAGGAGAGACTTCGTCTTGCAGGTTTGAAAGTTCGTCCGTGATGGCGTCCGGCAGGACATCGAGGCGGGAGGAGAGGAACTGCCCTACTTTGATCCACACTCCGCCCAGGTGTGAGGCGAGGGACCTGAAGCGTTGCGCGATTCGACGGTAGCGCCCGCTGGCGGTTCTTTTAGATAGGCGTCGCAATCCCACCCGCCGGAGGATGATGTCCCACCACAGTACGCTGAGCAGGACACCGGCGAAGAAAGACAAGACGCGGAAGTAGCGGGACCGCAATTCCCAGGGAAGGCGGCGCCAACTGAATGATGGGTCGGTCTGAGGGGATTCATCGAGCGATGATACGGGTTCGTTCTGCATACAATCATCATACCCCATGAATGGCTTTGGAGAGTGAGGGAGTAAAAGATATCCCGCGAAAGGTACATCTTTTAAACACGCATTAAGAGACGCAGCGGTAGACAGCGCCTGCTTGAATATAAACCTGCTTCGCGAAGATGATGCGGAGTTAGATGGGGAGCCTCTGACCGGGTGAGTGAGTAACCACCTCCGTCTGAGGAGACTGAATATTCAAACCGATTGTGGATATTAAGTGTATATAGTGTGAACCAGGTGGAGCGTGGATCTCGGGAAAGGAGCGGCGAAGACATGAGCACACGAAAAAGACCAACAGTTTTGATGAGTTTTGCGCTATTGGTCTTACTGTCGCTCGCGGCTTGCCAGACCGCGGCGCCGACGAGCACAAGTGAACCGCCCCAGGATGTCCCGGATATCTTTGAGACAGCATGGGGAGAGCGCGAGTTATTCCGTGCGAATTTGGTGCCCTCAGAGCAAGGGATCCTCGACGAACTGCCCGGCGCAACGGAATACCACATCGAGTTCACAATACCGGAAGACTTCAACCTGATCCGCGGGCATGAAGCGGTCCTCTTCACGAATCAAGAGGACACACCGCTTGATGCCGTTTACTTTCGTCTATACCCCAACGTCACGGGCGGCAGCTCGATCATCTCAAATGTAACCGTGGATGGAGAAGAAGTTGAGACGAGGCTTGAGGAGGCGGATAGTTCACTGCATGTTCAGCTTCCAGAGCTGTTGGAACCAAATTCAAGTGTGGTGCTAGAGCTCGATTTTAGTGTAGAGATACCACGGGAAATGGGAGATTATTATGGTCTCTTCGGTTATTTTGAAGAAGTATTGGTGCTCGATACATTCTATCCGATGATCCCCGTCTATGATGATGAAGGGTGGAATGCTGATGTCCCACAGATAAATGGAGATTTGACGTACAACGACGCTGCTTTCTACCTTGTGCGGGTACATGCACCTGTGGATCTGGTCGTGGTCGCGAGCGGCGTTCGTCTTCAGCGCGCGGTCGCCGATGATACCCAGACACTCACCTTCGCCAATGGCCCGGCGCGCGATTTTTATCTGGCTGCGAGCGAGAGATTCACGGTCATAAGCGAGAAGGTGGGCGATACGACGATCAACAGCTATGCCTTCCCCGAGTGGCAGGAAAACTCAAAAGTAGTATTGCAGAGCTCGGTTAGTGCTTTACGCAGCTTCAATTCTCGGTTTGGTACATACCCATACAGCGAGATGGATTTGATGAGCACCCCGATGTTGGCATTAGGGATTGAGTACCCAGGAGCGATGGGCATCGCCCTCAGGATGTACGACCCGGATGAAATCTTAGGCGGTCTTCCATCCCGGGTGTATCTTGAATCGGTCGTCGCACATGAGATAGCCCATCAGTGGTTCTATAACACGGTGGGCAATGATCAAGCCGATGAACCCTGGCTCGATGAGGCTTTGGCGCAATATGCGACGGGCTTGTATTACCAGGATACGTACGATTCCTCAGCGGCGGAAAGTTATCGCTCTTCCTGGTATGCCCGTTGGGATCGAGTCGATGGAGCGGATATCCCCATCGGGCTACCGGCAGGCGAGTACGAAGGGAGCGAGTATGGTGCGATCGTCTACGGGCGTGGACCGATCTTCATCTCAGAGCTAGCAGACACGATGGGAATTGACGTGTTTGATGATTTCATCAAGACGTATGCGCAAGAATTTAAGTGGGATATCGGAACGGGCGAAACCTTCAAGCGCCTCGCCGAGGAGAAGTGTGATTGCGACCTGAGTTCGCTGTTTGAGGCCTGGGTTTACCCATAGAAACCCGTCCGCAAGTTCAACCCATCACCGTCTGTATACCATCTCCTCCTCTCAAGACCGCACGCTCTGGCTAAATCGGGCGTGCGGTCGCACTTCCATTAGGTATAGGATTCTCTGGTAGCTCGTACCAAACATCCGCGGGGATATCCCCCTAATTTGGAGTGAATTCGTAGATATTAAGTGACATATTCCACTTTGGCGGTTAATATGGGGCGGATATGCTAGGAACCCGGAGGTCTAATGCATGAACTTTCGATTACGGAGAGCATCCTTGAGATCGCTCTGCGTCATGCTGCAGAAGCCGAGGCGGAAAAAATCACGGATATCCACCTTGTTATCGGCAAGCTCTCATCCATCGTGGATGATTCGGTGCAGTTTTATTGGGATATTGTCAGCGACGGAACAGCCGCGCAGGGCGCGGTGCTGCACTTTCGTCGTGTGAGGATCGAGATTGTCTGTCAGGCGTGTGGTGAGAGCTATCATCCCGAAGAGCTCGATCTGAGCTGCCCTGCGTGCAGCAGCCGGGATGTGCGGATTGTGGCGGGAGAGGAATTCCGCCTGGAAGCGATTGAAGTGGAGTAGCTATTAACAATGTTGACCTGTTTACAGGGAGGGCTGGCATGAAAGACCGCATCCCAATTGTGGAGAAAATCCTCAGCGCAAATGATCATATCGCCGCGCAGAATAAATCTGCCCTCGATTCGGCCGGGGTCCTGGGTTTGAACTTCATGGCCTCGCCGGGAGCTGGCAAGACCTCGCTCATCGAGCATACGATAAAGAAACTTAAAGACAGGCTGAAGCTCGCCGTCATTGACGGTGATGTGGCGACAAGTATCGACGCTGACCGTGCGGCCGCGGCAGGCGCGCAGTCGGTGCAGATCAACACAGGAGGGGAATGCCATCTCGATGCAGTCATGCTCCAAGGGGCTCTATCAGAGCTGCCTCTAGAAGAGATAGATCTGCTTATCGTTGAAAACGTTGGCAACCTCATCTGTCCGGCGAGCTTCAAGCTCGGGACTCATAAGAGTGTGCTCATCGCTTCTGTGCCCGAAGGGGATGATAAACCCTATAAATATCCAGGGATGTATCGCGGCGTAGAAGCGCTGGTGATCAATAAAATCGATCTCCTTCCCTATGTTGAGTTTGACATGGAGTATTTTCGACAGGGTGTGGAGATTCTCAACCCCGGTCTAGTGACTTTCCCGCTTTCCTGCCGTACGGAGGAAGGGCTGGATGCTTATCTGGCATGGGTGGAAGCCGAAATGGAGGCTCATCGTCGAGTTGTTCAATGAGTGAGGTGAGCGGCGTTCGGATCCACATACAGGGCGTAGTTCAGGGGGTAGGCTTCCGCCCGTTTGTCTTCTCGTTAGCCGAGGCATCGTCGCTGACGGGCTGGGTGCGCAACACATCGGCTGGTGTCGAGATCGAGGTCGACGGCACGCCGAACGCGCTGGATACGTTTGTGGCGTCTTTGAGAACGGACGCTCCTCCATTGGCAAGGATCGATTCCATTGAGGTTGAGACATGTGACCCCGGGCACCATCAGGATTTCACGATCCTGCCCTCTAAGTCCTTCGCGGATGCATCCCAACCGATCTCGCCCGATGTGAGTCTATGCGTGGATTGCCGCCGGGAACTATACGATCCAACGGACCGACGCTTCCGTTACCCATTTATTAACTGCACAAACTGCGGACCGCGCTTCACAATTATCCAGGATATCCCCTACGATCGCCCGAAGACGACGATGGCACCTTTCGAGATGTGCACGGAATGCGCCGCGGAATATCACGATCCGCGTGATCGACGTTTCCACGCTCAGCCCGTAGCCTGTCCTGACTGCGGACCGCAGATTTGGTTGGAAGACAACGGCGTTCGGCGAGCTGCTCGGGAAGAGGCGCTTCAAGCAGCGCGGCAGTTGATAAGTGAGGGAAAAATCTTGGCCGTTAAAGGGCTGGGAGGGTTCCACCTCGCCTGTGATGCGACGAATGACGAAGCAGTGACCGAGTTGCGGCGCCGCAAGCTGCGCGTAAACAAGCCTTTTGCTGTCATGGTTTATGACGTCGATGCTGCCGGGGATCACTGTGAACTTGGTGAGATGGAAAGGGACTTGATGCTCTCGAGGGAACGTCCGGTTGTGATCGCCGATCGTAAAAGTGGATCAACCATCAGCGATGCAGTCGCGCCCGGGCAGAACACGATCGGGCTGATGCTGCCCTACACTCCTCTGCATGAACTTCTTCTTGAGCAAGCCGATGGTTTTCCAGAGGCGTTGGTCATGACCAGCGGCAATCTGAGTGAGGAGCCGATCGCCACGGATAATGAAGATGCTCGCACCAGGCTGACTGTCTTGGCTGACGCATTTTTGATGAATGATCGCGATATCCACACGCGCTGTGATGATTCTGTCGTGCGCGCCTTCGATGGTGGAGCCTATCTATTGCGCCGTTCACGCGGCTATGCACCTTTCCCGCTTAACCTCGCCTGGGAAAGCCCATCCATTTTAGCCACAGGACCAGAATTGAAGAACACCTTCTGTTTGACGAAGGGAACCTATGCCTTCCTGAGCCATCATATCGGCGATAT
Organism: Methanosarcinales archaeon; assembly: GCA_048629905.1. Taxonomy (GTDB): domain Bacteria; phylum Chloroflexota; class Anaerolineae; order Anaerolineales; family E44-bin32; genus E44-bin32. The sequence continues at coordinate 24,442 of JAIWHF010000006.1, read as the reverse complement.
GGAAAACTATGAGACCCTGCAGTCTTTCGAAGATGGGATCACCCATTTCGAACGTCTATTCCGGGTTACCCCAGAGGCTATCGCCTACGATCTACACCCGAATTACCTGGCAACTCGTTACGCGATCGAGCGGGCGGAGCGCGATGATTTACCGGCCATAGGAATTCAACATCACCATGCGCACATCGCCGCCTGTATGGCAGAGCACAACTTGCCGGCGGAGGAGAGCGTCATCGGAGTCGCCTTCGACGGCACCGGCTATGGAGAGGATGGAGCGATCTGGGGTGGTGAGGTGCTGGTTGCTGCCTACGGGCAATATGAGCGTTTCGCTCATCTAGACTACATGCGCATGCCTGGCGGCGACGCCGCCGTGGTTAAACCGTGGCGCTTGGCGTTGGCATGGCTCCATAAGGCCGGGCTTCCCTGGAGAGATGATCTTCCTCCTGTCAATGCAGCGAGCGAAGAGGAGCAGCGCGTGGTTGCAAGGCAGCTCGAGATCGGGTTGAACAGCCCGCAAACATCCAGTATGGGGCGCTTATTCGACGCTGTCTCCGCGTTGATCGGATTGCGGCAGGAGGTCAACTACGAGGCGCAAGCGGCCATTGAACTCGAGTCTCATGCGGACCGGGACGAAACAGGGTCCTTTCAATTTGGCATCCGTGAAGGGTTGCTAGATCCTGCCCCGGTTATCCGTTCCATCGTCAGCGACTTGAGTGATGGCGTTTCGGTACCGGTGATCGCGGCCCGTTTTCACAATGGGGTTGCGCAGGCGGTTCTCGAAGTCTGCACCAGCGCTCGCGAGAAGCACGGATTAGATAGGGTCGTCCTCAGCGGCGGAGTGTGGCAGAATATGTTCCTGATGCGAAGGACAGTTGATCTATTGCGGGGGGGTAATTTCGAAATCTTAATTCATCGCCAGGTTCCAGCGAACGATGGCGGACTGGCTCTCGGGCAAGCTGCCATCGCCGCCCATAAGATATTGACGAATTCTGTCGGGGAATGAGATAAGCTTACAGTCGACGAAGTGGAGGTAATGCGGATGTGCCTAGGTGTGCCTGGTAAAGTAGATGAAATTTATGAAGCAAATGGTTTAAAAATGGGGAAGGTCGACTTCGGCGGTGTTAAGCGCGAGGTGTGTTTGGAATATGTCCCTGAGGTTGAGATCGGGGAGTACGTCATTGTGCACGTCGGCTTCGCCATCAATCAGATGAGCGAAGAAGAGGCGGAAGAGACACTCGACTTGCTGCGCCAGATTATCGACATCGGTGAAGAAATTGGTCCGGAAGGCGGCGCAGCGTGAAATACGTAACCGAATACCGTGACGCCGATCTGGTGAAAGGCGTTTTGGATGAGATTCGCCGCACCGTCACTCAACCCTGGGTGGTGATGGAGATCTGCGGGGGGCAAACGCACTCCATCGTGCGCTACGGTATCGACCAGCTTTTACCCTCTGAAATCGAATTGGTCCATGGCCCGGGCTGCCCCGTATGCGTGACGCCTTTGGAGTTGATTGATAAAGCGATCGCCATCGCCTCCCGTCCGGAGGTGATCTTCACATCGTACGGCGATATGCTCCGTGTCCCGGGGTCAGAGCGGGATCTTTTCTCTGTGCGCGCGAGGGGTGGGGATGTCCGCGTCGTGTACTCGCCGCTGGACGCTGTGAAAATAGCGCAGAAGAACCCGGATCGTGAGGTGGTATTTTTCGCCATTGGATTCGAAACCACCGCGCCGCCGAATGCGATGAGCGTCTCGCAGGCGCAAGCGCTTGGATTGGACAATTTTAGTGTGCTCGTGTCGCACGTTCGTGTTCCTCCGGCCATCCACGCCATTCTCGGTTCGCCTCACAACCGGGTGCAGGGATTTCTCGCCGCCGGGCACGTCTGCGCCGTTATGGGCTACTGGGAATACCCACCCATTGCGGAGACCTATAACGTTCCGATTGTCGTTACGGGCTTCGAGCCGCTGGATATCGTGCGCGGAGTCCTGCATGTGGTGCGCTTGTTGGAGAGCGGAGAAGTGGCTGCGGAGAACGCCTATGCGCGAGCGGTGACTTTTGAGGGAAATAAGCCGGCGCAGGCTCTGATAGAGCGCGTTTTCGAGACATGTGATAGAAAATGGCGCGGGATCGGGGTGATCCCGCAAAGCGGATGGAAGCTGCGACCGGAGTTTGCCGCCTTCGATGCTGAGGGACGCTTTGATGTTGCGGATATTCAAGCGGAGGAATCACCGCTTTGCATCGCCGGCTTGATCCTGCAGGGGTTAAAAAAGCCGCATGATTGTGAAGCTTTTGGCAGACAATGTACACCGGAAAAACCTTTAGGGGCGACCATGGTCTCAGCGGAGGGCGCTTGCGCCGCATATTATCGCTATGGACGCTTTACAAACGAATAATCTGGAATGCGCAAGCTTCGCTTGCGGCTGGCAGCAGAGCGCCATAAGCTCAGAGAAGGTACCTTATGAGTGAGGAAAAAGACCAAGTTACAATCCACGGGTTGGTTTGTCCCCGCCCATTGGCCCATGACGATATCGTCGTTCTGGGACACGGGAGCGGGGGGAAAATGACCCAGGACTTAATCACGAGGACTTTCTACCCCCCTCTTGAGAACCCCGCTTTATTGCGCGGTGATGATGCCGCGGTTGTGGATCTCCCGCAATCAGGGCGCCTGGCGATTAGCACGGACGCTCACATCGTCGCCCCGTTATTCTATCCGGGCGGCGATATCGGCCGTCTGTCCGTAGCAGGGACCGTAAATGATCTGGCAGTGATGGGAGCAAAACCGCTCTGGTTGACGGCAAGCTTTATCCTCGAAGAGGGATTACCCATGTTCATCCTCGAGAAAGTGCTCGAGTCCATGAAAGCCACTGCGCCTGAGGCAGGGGTCGTCATCATTGCCGGGGACACAAAAGTCGCTGAGCGGGGCAAGGCGGACGGCATTTTCATCACCACGAGCGGCGTAGGTGTCATTCCCGAAGGGCGAGATGTCGGCGGTGCGAAGGCAGAACCAGGCGACGCTGTCCTGCTCTCCGGTCCCGTAGGTGAACACGGCATAGCGGTCCTCGCCGCACGGGGAGAGCTTGAATTTGAAGCTGATGTCACCTCAGACGTAGCCCCATTGAACGGACTCATTGAAACTATGTTTAAAGTTTGTCCATCGATCCATGTTCTGCGAGATCCTACGCGCGGCGGCGTAGCGACGACCTTAAATGAGATCGCTCAACAGAGTGAAGTCTCGATTCAGATCGACGAAATCACCATTCCAGTCACACTTCCGGTGATGGCCGCGTGTGAAATGCTGGGCTTTGATCCATTCTATGTGGCGAATGAAGGGAAGGTTGTCGCCATCGTCCCGACAGCATACGCAGATGCAGTGCTCGATTCCATGCGCGCTCATCCTCTTGGCGAGCAAGCGGTGAGAATCGGGGATGTTACCGCTGAACCTGCGGGCCGGGTTTTAATGAAGACCGCGATCGGGGGAACTCGAGTTGTCGATGTGCTTGCCGGCGAGATGCTGCCTCGAATCTGTTAGGTGAAGATAAGGGTTTAGATCCAACACTCACAGCGCATAAGCTATTGGGACTGTCGCCTAAACGGGGCAGTCCCAAAATTGTTTTCAGAGGGGGGTATTCTTCTAACCAGGGGGAAAAGTGTACATGGTCCGCTCACACAGTACATGAAGTTAATAATTGAATGAGTGAGCAAGCCCTCCCGGGAGTATAACCTTAGGCAGATTGGAGGCTATTAACGATGTTCCGTGTTTCCTCAACCAACTCCGGCGATTCGTTGTAAACAGCGACGCCTTTTCGGTCAGCCTCGATCACGCGCTCATCATTAAAAAGATAGCCAAGGATAGGGAGCCCGGGAGAACGAGACATGATAAAAGCGCGATCATCCTCGTTGCGCAGCTTGCTCCCCACTAAGTAAAGCTTGGCGAGTTTTAGGTCCTCGGCCAGAGATTTAATCTGGGTTGCGGTCCCGATGCTGCGTGCCGTGGGCTCGACGACGATGATCATGGCATCGACGGCGTCGGCTGTAGCTCGACCGAGATGTTCGACACCGGCATACATATCCATGAGCACAACCTCATCCATTCGCAAGAGAATGTGCGTGATCAGTGAACGCAGCATCGTGCTTTCAGGGCAGATGCAGCCAGAACCACCCATCTCGACCGCCCCCAATTCCAGCAGGCGGATGTTGCCCTGGACGGCTGAGAAGCGGTCGGGCAGGTCGTCGACGCGTGGATTTAATTTGAAGAAACCACCGGTCGTTCCCGGCTGAGCGCCGGTCCGTTCATAGATCAACTCGTCCATACGGGCGATCGGCGTCAACCCTGCGAGCAAGTCGTCTGGGAATCCCAACGCCGCACCGAGGCATGGCGAGGGATCGGCATCGACGGCCAGCACCTGGTATTCCAGGTCAGCGTATGTATACGCGAGCAGGCTGGTTAAAGTTGTTTTTCCTACTCCACCCTTACCCGTTATGGCGATCTTCATCTGAGTCACCTCTCTCCTGTCTCAGGGCTGATTATCAATCTGGAGTCCGTAAAGCTGATGGTGTTCGCTTATAGTGGACCGCGCGGTCGAGGCGCGGTCGTCAACGAAAACTCCTGTGTTGCCATGTACGTTTCCGAAGGGTCTCTGTTTGTTCTAACGCTAATTATCGAGAAGCCCTTTCTCCCTCAGCAACGGACGGGGGTCAATCATATTACGTTCAAGAGCGGCATCCCGTGGCATGTCGAAAGCTATTGCCATGAGTTGTGTAAAGTATAGAGCGGGCATGTTCTCATCGAGATCCATTTGCGTTTGACGACCGTCTAGGTTTATATGGCAGAGCGGGCAGGCGATGGCGAGCACATCCGCACCCCGCGCCCGTGCATTGGAAAGAATATTGCCGCTCATTTCGAGCACGATATCCGTGTGCGTCAGTGACAATGAAGCCCCGCAGCAAGAGACTTTGCTATCCCAATCCACAACCGTCGCCCCCAGAGCTTTTATCAGACGGTCCATTGCCATCGGGTATTCAGGGTCCTTCGATTCGGTCACCTCGGGAGGGCGCGTGAGCAGACAACCGTAGTAGCAAGCAACATTAAGCCCTTCGAGCGGGCGCTTGACCTGTGCGGCGACGCCTTCGCTGCCAATGCGTTCATCGATGAGGTCGAGGACCGAGTGGATGGCGACGCTATCTTGGTAAACGTATCCGAGTTCGGCGTCTAGCTCGCTTTTTAGATCCGGGTCGAGTCTTAGATCGCGCGCGGCTGCTTTAAAGCGGTTGAAGCATGCGGCGCATGGCAGGGTTACATCTTTCAACCCATCCTGTTCGATTAAGACCAGACTCTCGAGTGGAAGACGAGTCGCCGTCTTATGATCGACTCGGTGGGCTGGAGTCGATCCGCAGCACACCCATCCCTCGGGCTCGACAGGCTTGAGTCCTAACTTTTCAAGCACGGAACGAGTGGAATCGTCGAATTCCTTGGCCATCGCGTGAAGGGAGCAGCCCGGGTAATAGCCGACTTCGTTTGAAGGTCTGGAAGCCGGAGCGAGAGGCGCCTTCCGCTTTCGTTTCCTCACAATCTTCGGCAGGAAGTTGATCTTGCGATGTTTGATCATATTCAAGCCGAAGAGGACGTCCTTAAACGGCTGCTTGGTCCTCATATTCATCTCGAGCGTCAGCCCCAGTTCATAGGCACGGCCAAGGATATCCACATCACGCAAGAAGACTTTTTGAAACAATGCAATTTCTGGGACCTTGGGCTTTACGCCTGTAGCCAGGGCTTCGCTGACGATGAAATCCATCACCTTGGCAATATCGATCCCCTGTGGACAGCGTGTCGTGCAGATCTGGCAGGAAGCGCAGAGCCACGGTGTTTTGCTGTCGAAGATGATATCTTCCATACCCAACTGGGCGGCGCGCATGATCTGGTTAGGTGCGAGATCGAAGTGTTCGACAAGCGGGCAGCCGGAAGTGCACTTCACACAGTGATAGCAGAGAAAGACGTTCTCCCCAGTGGCCTTTTGAATTCGCCGGGCGAGATCCGTGCTGAGTTGTGTCTCCATAAGCGCCTCGTTACTCCCCAGTCTCGGTGCTGGCCGCAGGTAGCGCTTCAACTTCCGGTCTAGGCATTAATCCCGCGCCCTCAACAATGGGCTTGACCGCTTCCTCCCACTCGATCGCCATGACATGAACGCCGCTCACACCTTCGATATCGCGCATTTTCTGGATTAACTCAATCGTAATCTGAATGCCTTCCCCTCTCCAGGCATTTCGGCGAGCCTTCTTGTCTTCCTTGTCGATGCCCTTCGCCGCATCAGTCATGCGATCCACGATTTCATCCGGAACATCGAGACCGGGAACCTGATCGCGCATGTACTTCGCCATCCCCGGTGATTTCAGCGGGCCAACGCCAGCCAGAATGTAGGTTTTTTCATGAAGGCCCAGGTCGCGGACTTTCTCCATATACTCCTCGAAGCGGGGCACGTTGTAGATGAGTTGGGTTTGAATGAAATCCGCTCCGGCCTCTACTTTCTTAGCCAGGCGGTAAGGGCGGTACTCGAAAGGATCTCCGAAGGGGTTTGCAGCCGCTCCAAGGAAAAAGCGCGGTTCAATACCCTTGATCTCGTCTCCGCATTGGAAGAGTTTCTCATCTCGCATTCCGACCATCATTTGCAGAAGCTGCAGGGAATCGAGATCGTGGACGTTCTTGGCCGTCGGGTGGTTGCCGAAGGATTGGTGGTCGCCGGTAAGGCAAAGGACATTGCGCATTCCGAGCGCATAAGCGCCCATAAGATCGGATTGCATCGCCAGGCGGTTGCGGTCGCGGCAGGTCATCTGGATGATGGGTTCTAAGCCTTCCTGAACCACGATTGTGCCTGCGCCGACGCTCGACATACGCACGATGGCCGTCTGGTTGTCGGTAATATTCGCCGCATCGCAAAAACCAAGTAGGATCTTAGCTTTCTCGCGAATGACGTCGCCGTTGGAACTCTGTGGGGGACCGAGCTCTCCGGTCACGGCAAAATGACCGTCGCGCAAAATGCGCTCCAGTCTAGAACCGGATTTATAGCCGTTGCTTTGAGCCTCTGTCATGTTCGTTGCTCCTTCTGGTCTACTCTGCCGCTTCGGCTTCGAGACGCAGATCTTCACGTGTGATTCGGCGCGGACCACCGTCTCTGCTCGAGGACCAATCTTTCGCTGGCTGGATTTCCTTGAGGAGATGCAGCCGGTCCTGAGCCTTAAGGCGGTCATAGATTAATTGCCACGCGCATAGAGTGTCAGGGTCGATTTCACAAATCCCATCCTGGGATCCACCGCAGGGTCCATTCAGCAGCTGCTTTGCACAGCGCGCGATCGGGCAGATGCCGCCCGTCAGGCCCAGGATGCACTCGCCGCATGCTGCACAGCGCTCCTCCCAAATTCCCTGCTCAGTTGGCATCCCCAGGAATGTGGTATTCAAACCGGGAACGACGATGGCGTCCGGGAAACGCTCGGCGATCGCCTGTACACCGATGCCGCAGCCGATGGACACCACAACATCCGCAGCGCTGATCTCATCCGCGAGGGGGTCGATGTATTCCCATTCGCACTGTCGCTGTACGGTCGTATGCGTGACTTCCTTGGGAGCATCGTCCAGCTTGGAGGCCATGCGCAGGCTTGTTGCCAGGATTCCGGCTTCCTTCTCGCCGCCCGCGAAGCAGACCGTGACACATGTGCCGCATCCTACGACGAGCACATTCTCCGCGTCTGCGATCAGACCTTTTATTTCATCAAGAGGTTTTTGTTCTGCAGTGATCATATACGTCTCTCCTCAGGGCTTCGCTGATTAAAAACCTTTTCAGGTTCCTTGCGATCACCCTCGGGTACCATCTACCTGTACATTCTTGATTCTGTTGGCAAGTTTACACCTTTCTACATGCCTTGCCGTAGTGGATTTTGTCCTAGTTTCATTATCTGTTCGGTCATCTCGGTTGCGGCTTCGGCGAATTGCTTCCCCATCGCTGCGGACATGTTAAACATCTCGATTCGCTCCGGCTCGAGACCGATAGCAGTGATGATTTCCTTGATGTGGTTGACCCGTCGTCGGGCGTTGAGATTTCCCTCCTGAAAATGACAGTCGCCTTCCAGGCAGCCGGCCACCATTATCCCATCGGCGCCGCGTTCTAGGGCGTGGAGAACTTCCAACGGATCAAGGCGTCCGGAGCATGGGATTTCCACGATCCTCGTTTCGGCCGGGTAGCTGAGTCGCAGGACACCAGCCAGATCCGCAGCCGCATAGGCGCAGTAGTGGCAACAATAGGCTACGATCTGCAGTGCTGTCTCTTCCCGGTCGTTCATGTTGCAACCTCAGTTGCCCTTGCTCATCGCCCCCGCATCGAACAGCGAGAGGACTTGGGCCTCCACCTGTTGGTGAGTGTAATGAAGTAATTCAATAGCGTTTGCAGGGCACTCTCCAACGCAGGTTCCACACCCCTGGCATATCGTCGGCTCGATGAACGCAGTTCCAACGATCCCGGCGACGCCTGTGAAGTCGTCCTTGACCTCCGGAACGCTGAACGGACAAATACGAACACAGGTCAAACAACCAACACATGCCTGGGGGTCTACCAGAGCGATCGCTCCACCTGCACTTAGCGTTTCCTGAGTCAGTATCACAGCCGCGCGAGAAGCTGCGGCTCGCGCCTGTGCGATCGTTTCATCAAGCAACTTCGGATAATGTGCTGCGCCGGCGAGGAAAATTCCGCTGCTGGCGAATTCCACCGGTCGCAGTTTGACATGCGCTTCCAGGAACCACCCATCTGAGTCGACAGGGACTTTCAGCGATCTCGCCAACTCTCGATACCCTTCCGACGGAACCATCGGCATAGAGAGGACTAACAGATCGGGTTCAAGCAGGAGGGGAATGTCTAAAGTGGTGTCCAGCACCCGGATTTGGAGTAGATGATCGCTCCCTGCCGTCTCGACTTCCGGCTTCCGGTCACTATCGTAGCGCACGAATATAACGCCAAGATCCCTCGCTTCGTGATATATGCGCTCCTTGAATCCGTAGGTACGGATGTCCCTGTGGAGGATGACTACCTCGATCTCTGGGTTCAACTTTTTGATGTGGACTGCGTTTTTCAAAGCGATCGTGCAGCATGTTCGTGCACAATACTGCTCCGCCGGACCCACGCATTGGATCATTACGATTTGATCAACGGACTGCATGTCGACTCGACGGGTTTCAGAATCATCGTCGGTATAAGCCCCAGTTGCGAGAAGCGATTCAAACTGTTGCAGGGTCACGATGCGCGGATGCGCGCCGTAGCCATACTCTGGTCCTCGGTACTCCTGTCCGCCTGAGGCGACAATCGTGACCCCATGTTGGATCTCGGTCGGGTCACCTTTAGAGCCCGCCACCTGAGTCGTGAAGTTGCCGACGAAACCATGCGTTGTGATAATTTCGGATTTCATTCTGAGCGTAATGTTCGGGTGGGTCTCCACCCTGGAAATAACGTCCGAAAGATAGGTCTGTGGGTTAGTGAGGTCATCTACGTTAAATTCCGGGAGACTAAGATGGATGTGCCGCAGATTCCCGCCAAGCACATCATCACGCTCGACGATGTGGACAGGAAAGCCCTGATCGGCGAGCGTCAATGCGGAAATTAGACCGGCAATTCCACCGCCAATCACCAGGGCTGAATGCTGGATCGCGACAGGTGTCTTGGTCAATGGCTCCAAACCCACTACTCGCGCTACCGACATTTGGACCAGTGCTTTTGCTTTTGCCGTAGCGATCGTTGGATCGTCAGAATGGACCCACGAACAATGATTGCGGATGTTAGCCATGCTGAATAAGTGCTCATTAAGGCCGGCCTGGCGGATAACATCCTTGAAGAGCGGTCCGTGGGTCATCGGTGTACACGAAGCGACGACCACGCGATTCAACTGGTGCTCTTCGATTCGCTCTTGTATGAGGCTCGTGCTGTCTTGTGAGCAGGCGTAAAGCAGGCTTTCGGCGTGCACGACGTGGGGCAGTTGTGCTGCTGTCGACGTCACATCCCCGACGTCGAGGAATCCAGCGATGTTGGATCCACAATGACATACGAAGACACCCACTCGAGGCGGTTCTTGCTCACTTGCTAACTCTTCTGGATAGACTGCCTCACGGGCAAGCGAACCGCGTGCGGGTGCAAGCAACCCCCCCGTCAGTCCTGCTGCCCCGCTGGCGTCCACGATCGACTCGGGGATGTCTTTGGGCTCAACAAACGGACCGACAGCGAAGAAACCGGGTCGGCTGGTCTCGGTCGGGTGAAAGGCGGATGTGCGACAGAACCCGAAATTGTCGAGATCAACCCCGACTCTTTGCCCTAATTCCCGGACCGAATCGGACACCTCCATTCCGACAGAAAGGACTACAAGATCAAATTCTTCAGTGGCGATCTGAAACAGGTCACCGGAATGAGGGTCGGATACTTCGTCTTTGGAATAGCGGAGGATAAGATTGCGGCTTTCAGGGACTTCTTCAAGTGCCGAGATCCGGCAGCGTGTGTACTCGATGCCGTATTGATCCTGAGCACGCTTGAAGTACGTTTCATATCCTTTGCTGAAAGCACGCATATCCATGAGGAACACTTGTACATCCGTTTCTGGATGGTGTTCTTTGAGAAGCATGGCTTCTTTGGTTGCATACATACAGCAAACGGCTGAGCAGTAATCGTGGCTCTGGTCGCGTGAGCCGACGCATTGCAGGAAGGCGACTTTACGTGGGAGTTTCTCATCAGAAGGTCGACGTGCTTCTCCCAGGGTCGGTCCGCTTGCATTAAGAAGTCGCTCGAGTTGAAGAGATGTGATGACATTGGGATAACGTCCAAGGCCATATTCAGCTGCGTGCTCTGCTCGATAGACCTGATATCCAGGCGCGAGGATGACCGCGCCTACATCAATTTCATCCTCGACTTCGACAGCATCATGATCGATCGCATCGGTGCCGCAGGCGTAGACACAGGCAAGGCATTCTGAGCATAAACCACATTGCAAACAGCGATTTGCTTCGGCTCGCGCCTGACGTTCAGTCAACCCGAGTACGACTTCACGGAAGCCTATCACGCGCTCTTCCATCGAGAGTAGGGCAGGCTCCTCACGTGCTTGTGTTTGGAATTCACCAGCCTCTACACGCTGAGCGATTTGTTCTCGCGTGAATTTTATTGCCGGTGGCTTCGCCGCTTCAGGCTGCTCAAGCGGCTCGCCCAGTAAGTAACGGTCGATCGAAACTGCGACACGGTGCCCCAAAGCAACGGCGTCGATGATGTAGCTGGCACCGGTTTTCCGACCGCCAACAACAAAGACTCCGCCGTATTCACTGGCAAGCGTCTCGGGGGCACCGATCAGGTCATCATAGTGAGAATCAAGGAAGCACAGATCGGATTGCTGCCCTGCGGTGATGATAACGGTGTCTACATCGAGCGTCATTTCCGTTCCGGGTTTGATCTTGGGACGGCGGCGACCATGCTCGTCAACGATGGTACCCTTAGCTGTTTGAGCGAGCTCAATCCCAATGACCTTCCCCTCTTCTACGTGGATGCGTTTGGGTGTGGTGTGCTCGAGAAGCCGAATACCCTCAGCCTCGACGGCGGCCATCTCCCAGTGATATGCGGGCAGCTCGCCCCGGGGCTTGTCGAGAGCCAGGAAGACTTCCTGCGCACCCAAACGACGCGCAACCGCAGCTGCGTCAAGAGCCGTGATCCCTCCGCCAACGACGGCGACGTGATTGCCGATCTCAAACGGTTCTCCAAGATTGATCTTTCGCAGGAAGGCAGCGGCGGAGATCACACCCTCCGCCTCCTCGCCATCCAGGCTCAAGGAGTGATCACGCGATGAGATTCCGGTCGCAACACAGACAGCATCATATCCTTCGCTTAGGAGTTTGACCGGATCGCGGACCGGAGTGTCGGTTTTTAGGACCACGCCGAGGGCGAGAATGTCATCGATATCCTGCTGGAGTATGCCCTTCGGTAAACGGTGGGCTGGTATGCCGACCCGCATCATGCCGCCGGCGACCGGCAGCGCTTCGTAAACCGTGACGCCGTATCCCATCTTTGCCAGATCGTGCGCTGCAGTCAGACCGGCCGGGCCGGCGCCGATCACAGCTACCCAATGAGGTTTGGTGCGGGGGGCGGGTTCGACCCTTTCGCGCCCATAGGCGAGGGCATAATCCACCACGAAACGCTTGAGGGACATGATCGCCACCGGCTCATCCACGAGAGATCGGGCGCAATAGCTCTCACAAGGGTGGTGGCAGGTTCGGCCGCAGACGCTGGGGAAGGGGTTATCCTCCTTGATCACTCGCAGGGCTTCGCGGTACCGACCTTCTGTGATAAGTGCGATGTAGCCTTGCGCTCGCTGCCCAGCCGGACAAGCGCCGCGGCAGGGAGCGATCCCAAGTTTCTCGATGGTATAAGCGTCGGGGACAGCTTGAGGATAGAGCTTATAAGCCGCACGCCGCTCAGACAGTCCCTCGTTGAATGTATCGGTGAGAACGACTGGACACACATCTGCGCAGTCGCCACAACCGACGCACTTGTCGAGATCCACATATCGCGGTTTGCGGCGCAGTGAAACATTAAATTTGCCCGGTTCGCCCTCGACACCCAAAACTTCCGTGTCGACTAGCAATTCAATGTTTAAATGCCGACCGACCTCGACCAGCTTAGGGCTTATCGTACACATGGCGCAGTCATTGGTCGGGAATGTTTTATCCAATTTCGCCATGTGACCGCCGATGGCTGATTTGCTCTCCACCAGGTACACGCGGAAGCCCTGATCGGCCAGATCTAGGCTGGCCTGAATGCCGGCGATTCCGCCGCCAACGACCATGACGGCACCCGACGGTAGCTCTGACGTGCGGGCTGAACTCACGACTCAATCTTCTCCAATGTTTTCTCGACTTCAAGCAGCAATGGCTCTGGTGCGATCGGCTTCTGCAGGTAGGCTCGAACAGGCATATCGCGACCCGTCTCAAGCTCATACCGCCTGCGACTGGCATCCTCCACTACCGTAGTGAGCACGAGTATGGGGATCTTGGCGGTTGCGGGATCGCTCTGCAGTTCACGAATTACGGCGAACCCATCCATCCTGGGCATAAGTAAGTCAAGCAGGAGCAGGTCCGGGCTGCGTTTCCGGATCATCTCAAGGCATTGTTCGCCGTCACGAGCCGTGGCGACATTGTATGGGCGGCTCTCTAAAACGGTGCTGATGGCTTCGATGATGTCTGGGTCATCATCTGCTACGATAATGTAAGGTTGATCGACAATCGCGCTAACACTACGTAGCAGCTCGTCAGGAGGAGCTGGTTTCTCGATGTAATTGGCCACACCCATCGCCACACCAGTCTCGAGTTCATAGCGCCGATAGGCGGCATCTTCTATAACGGTCGTTAATATGATAATTGGTATTCCAGCGAGGTCGGGGTCACTACGAAGCTCGCGTATGACCGCGAAGCCGTCCATTCGCGGCATGAGCATGTCGAGAATGAGCAAATCGGGGGGTTCGTCCCTGATATGCTCCATGCATTCGATCCCGTTGCTCGCAGTAGCCAGGCGGTAATCATTGGTTTCCAGGACGGCGATGATCCCTTCGCGTATGTCCGGGTCATCGTCTACGATCAGGACATATGGCTTTTCACTCACGATGCTTGCCTTTCACGATATGCACCCGACAATCTTATTATCAATCAGAGTTGGTAACTTTTCCATCCATGGATATTGCCCCGCGGTCTTTAGGTAGCGGCAGCGTCTGGGGGATTCGAATGGTTACTTTTGTGCCGCTCTTTCCCGACTCGTAAGGGCTTTGGACTTCGATCTGTCCTTCATGGGCGTTCACAATTTTCTTGGCAATCGAGAGTCCTAATCCCGCGCCGCCAACTTCCTCGGCATTACTAGCGCGATAGAAATCGTCAAAGATGTGTGGTTGATCCTTGGCAGGGATACCCATACCCTCATCGAGAATTTCTACAATAAGCATACCGGATTCTTCACGCGCCGCCAGGGTGACCGTGCTCTCTTCAGGTGAAAATTTGATGGCGTTTGCGAGCAGGTTGGATATCACCTGTCGCAGGCGTCGTTTTGCGGCCACGATCGGTGTATATTCACTGGGACCTGTGGCTTTTAATCGGATGTTCTTTTGACTGGCAGCGAGACGGACTTCCTCAAACGCCTCAGTGCCAATCTCCAATGGATCCACAATCTCGAAATCAGCGCGTATCTGTTCAGGTTGCATCCTTGCGAAATCGAGGATATCGCTGATCAGAGACCGCAGGTCGCTAAGGCGAATTGCGCTGCGTTCAAGCAAACGCCGTTGTTTATCGCTGATATCGCCGGCATACCCACCCAGTGTGATTTGGAGATAGTTTTCAACTGCAGCGATCGGTCTTTTTAATTCGTGGGAGACAATGGACAGGAAATAAGTCAGTGTTGATGTTGCGCTAAATAATCGAGCTCTTGTGATTGAAGCCACGCGTTCCATGAGATCACAGCCGGCCTCAGGATACTGTGAGATAAGAAAGCGGAGATCTTTTTTTGGGATGGCGAGAACTTTGGTGTCCTGGAGACAGACCCCCGAGGCTGTGTACTCGTAAGGGAAAACAAGACTTGACCAACCCATGGCCTGCCAGGGTCCGATCACCCCAATGGTAGCTCGACGCACTGTGCCAGTTTGACCTAGTTGGACTTTCATCTCGAGAGAAACCTTGCCACTCAAGATGAGGTAAAGGTGGTCCGCACTGGCACCTTCGGAGAATATTAACTCTCCTTCTTTATAGTTCTTATCAAGGGCTTTTTGCGCGATAAAATCCAGCACTTCTGCAGGAAGCCCTGAGAGTAATTCAAATCGTTCAAGCGTTTCAGTCGCCGGCGTCATCTTTCACCTGAACGGGTTTCACGGTTTTGGACGGTTTACTCTGCTTGTTGCCACTCCCGTGAGTGATACGGAATGGACTTGGTCCTAGGCGCTCAATCTCTGATGTGATTTCCGCTGCCGCGAAAGCGAATTGGCCTCCCATCGCCGCGGAGACATTGATCATATGTAAGCGCTGACCATCGAGACCGATCTCCTCTAGAAGGCGGCGTGCGTATTCCACTCGGCGCTTTGCGTTGACATTACCATCCAGGTAATGGCAGTCACCGGGCAGTCAACCGGCTACCATTACGCCGTCGGCGCCGTCCTCGAAAGAGCGTAAGATGTGAAGAACATCAACCCTTCCGCTGCAGAGGACCTGGATGATCTTGATCGCCGAAGGGTATTGAATCCGTAAGCTTCCGGCTAAATCGGCGGCGTTGTAGGCGCAATGGGTGCAGCAGAAGGCCACAATCTGGGGCTCGAATTCCGCCATCATTCTCCTCAGTTCTCTAATAATAACGCATCAAGTTTGACCATAATCTGGTCATCTTGGTAGAACGCCAGCCGAATGGCTTTCGCCGGGCACTCCGCGACGCAGTTTCCGCATCCCTGACATACCGTCGGTTCGATATAGGCGGTGCCGGTGATCCCCCCAACTCCGGTATATTCATCCTTAATCAGCGGGACGTCAAAGGGGCATATGCGCACACAAGTCAGACAGCCAACACAGAGTTCGGGATCAACCTCAGCGATGATTCCACCTGCCGTGAGATGGCTGCGAGAGAGCACCATAGCGGCGCGCGCCGCTGCGGCTTCCGCCTGGACGATAGTTTCATCAAGAAGCTTGGGGTAATGTGCCATGCCGGCCATATATAAACCGTCGGAGGCGAAATCCACGGGCCGGAGTTTTACGTGAGCTTCTAGGAAGAAGCCGTCAGCGTCGACGGAAACTTTAAACATCGTTGCCACTTCCCGTGAATCATCAGGGGGCACGACCGGGTTGCTCAACATCACCAGATCTGGTGTGAGTAGGATTTCACGACCGAGGTTAGGATCGCGCACTCTAATCTCTACGCCTTCGTTCGTTGCCGATACATTTAAAGGATTGTCATCGTCGTAGCGGATGAAGACGATGCCTTCACTCCGGGCCTGTGTGTAGAGTCGTTCCTTGAAGCCGTACGTGCGGATATCTTTGTAAAGCACTGTAATGTGCGCCTCCGGTTTGAGGCGTTTGAGTTCCAGTGCGTTCTTCAAGGCTGTAATGCAGCAGGTACGGGCACAAAAATCCTTCGCTGGACCGACGCAGAGGATCATGGCGACTTCGTCGGGCAGGTTTTCACCGAGTGTCTGCCACGCTTCGCTTGCTCTGCCCTCGAGCGCGACCTTTGGGTTCTCTGTATGAGCGAGCATTTGCTCGAATTCCAGCCCCGTCGCCAGGCGCGTGCTTTCCTGGTAGCCATATTCCGTACCGTGGTATTCGACGCCGCCAGTCGTTAGTATGGTTGCGCCATGGGGGATTTCAACCTCGTCGCCGTCGCTAGAGCGCAGTCGTGAAGTGAAGTGCCCCATAAAACCGCTGGTGTGTGCAACCTCTGTGCTGAGGTGAATCTGAATTCGGGGCTCGTTTTCAACTCGTTGAATTAATTGCCCTAAATACTGTTGCGGGTCTTCGTCGTTCAGGCCGAAGTGAATCTCTCGCAGGTTTCCGCCTAACTTATCTTTCCGCTCGACCAAATGCACGTTGAAACCGCCATCGGCAAGCGCGAGCGCAGCGTTCATCCCAGCCACACCACCGCCGACGACAAGACCGTCATTCTCAATCGGAACCTCAGTCGTGTGGATCGGTTGCAGCGTTTTTGCCTTCGCGGCTGCCATCCGCACCAGATCTTTAGCTTTATACGTGGCAGCTTGGGGATCGTGCGAATGCACCCAGGAACACTGATTGCGGATGTTCGCCATCTCGAACATGGCCGGGTTCAAACCGGCAGAGCGGATGCTGTCCTGGAAGAGAGGTCCGTGGGTGATAGGTGTGCAGGAGGCGACAACCACGCGGTTGAGCCCCAATTCCTTCACCTGCTCGGTAATGTGGGCGATACTGTCTTGAGAGCAGGTGTAAAGATTATCTTCGGCGTGGACCACGCCCGGAAGTGATCTGGCGTATTCTGCTACGTCGGGGACGTCCAGGAAACCGCCGATGTTTGAACCGCAATGGCATACGAACACACCTGTGCGCGGCTCTTCCCCGGCGATTTCACGCTCCGGTGGATATTCAACGGCCTTCGTCAGCGAGAAGCGCGCCGGGGCTAGTAGACCTGCTGCTTTTGCGGCTGCGCCGGTGGCGTCTACAATCGACTCAGGGATATCTTTTGGTTCGCGGAATGGTCCGGCCGCGTAAATACCTGGTCTGGTCGTCGCAAGCGGATCAAAGAGAGTCGTGTGGCAGAAGCCATACTCATCGAGTTCGATCCCCATCGTGCGGCCGAGTTCTTTGACTGAATCGGAGATTTCCATCCCCACAGAAAGAACGACCAGGTCGAATTTCTCCTCGGTGATGATAGGCCGTGGGCTATCCTTACCATTGCTTGGGGAGCCCTGTTCCTCTGCGTAGCGGAGGATCAGATCCCCGGTTTCTACATCCTCCTGTAAGGATGATATCCGGCAGCGAGTGTATTCAATACCGTACTGGTTTTTCGCGCGCTGATAGTAGCTCTCGTAGCCCTTGCTGTAGGACCGCATGTCCATCATGAAGATATGGACTTCGGCTTGTGGGTCGTGTTCCTTGATCATCACCGCTTCTTTTGAAGCGTACATGCAGCAAACCGCGGAGCAGTAATCATGGCTCTGATCGCGCGAGCCGACGCATTGCAGAAATGCGACCCTGCGTGCTGGTGCGCCGTCGGAGGGTCGGTTGACGTGGCCTTCTGTAGGGCCGGAGGCCGAAAGTAAGCGCTCTAATTGCAGTGCCGTGATCACATTGGGGTAGCGGCCAAAACCATACTCCTGGGAGAGTTCTGCGTTATAGATCTGGTAGCCCGGCGCAAGGATTACGGCTCCGACCTTGACCTGGTCTATTGTTTCGACATCATCGTGGTTAATGGCCTCCGCACCGCAGATATACTGGCAGGAGAGACACTCAGAGCACACCGCACAGGCAAGACAGCGGGCGGCTTCTTCTTGCGCGAGTTCATCTGTATAACCGCGTTCAACTTCGCCGAAGCCGGTTTTCCGCTCCTCGACTGTGAGTTCGGGGATTGGCACCCTGCTCTGAATCTCGAAGTCGCCTCTAGCTACCCGCTCTAAGAGTTCGGCACGCGTGAATTTGACGACTGGCAAATCCGGTTTGGGAGGGGCTTCGAGATCCTCGCCCAAGAGATAGCGCTGGATGCTCTCGGCTGCCTGGTGGCCTGAAGCGACTGCCTCGATCACGAATGATGTTCCAGAGACACTGTCTCCTGCGGCAAATACGCCCGGTCGAGTTGCAGCCATGGTGTTGGGGTTGATGGAGATTGTGCGCTGTTGTGTAACTCCCACACCGGCGTCGTCGGGGATGAAAGCCAGACCGGCGCGCTGCCCAACGGAGAAGATCACCGTATCAGCATCAATAACGTGCTCCGAATCCGGTTCGGTGTCGATGCTGAGCCGACCTTCGACGTCGAACTCAAAGTGGGTGACTCGGGAGCATTCCACACCAGCAGCGCGGCCATCGCCATCGGCGATGACACGCATGAAGGTGCGGTCGGGGTGAATGGTCACGCCCTCTTCTTCTGCGGCGTCGGCTTCCTCTGCGTGACAGGGCATATCATCACGTGGCTCGAGGCAGGCAAGATGGACCTCGGCACCGAGGCGCACAGCCGTCCGGGCGCAGTCGATGGCTACGTTCCCACCGCCCAGGATGAGCACCTTCTTCCCAAGTTCCAGCTTGTTGCCCAGCCTTACATCACGCAGGAAGAGGGTGTTGATCAAGACACCGTCGAGATCGGCGCCCGGGATTGGCAGACGTATTCCCTCGTGGGCGCCGACCGCGATCAGGACGGCATCGAAGCCTTCTTCAAAAAGGTTGTCGAGATCTTCGATAACTGTGTTGAGATGCAGATCGATCCCGAGGTCGAGAATGTCAGCGATCTCTCGCTCGATGATGTCTGTTGGCAGACGGTATTCGGGAACACCGACGCGCAGCATCCCTCCGGCGACGGGTAAAGCCTCGAAAACACTGACATGGAAACCGAGACCGGCTAGATCTTGTGCGGCGGTGAGCCCGCAGGGTCCGGCGCCGATGATCGCCACTCGTTTGTCCTGGGTGATCTCGGCCGGGGGGACGGGCTGGCGCGGGTTTTCGTATACCTTGTCGGTGACGAATCGTTTCAGGGCGCGGATATTAATGGGTTCATCAATTAGACCGCGGTTGCAGGCCTCTTCGCAGCGGTGATTGCAGATGCGGCCGCAGATTCCCGGAAAGGGGTTGTCCTCTTTGATCACACGCAAGGCGTCATCGTAACGGCCTTCGTGGATGAGAGCGATATAGCCCTGGGCGCGTTGGCCTGCGGGGCAGGCATCACGGCAAGGGGAGATTCCCAGCTTATCAATTGCGAAGGCACCAGGGACGGCTTGTGGGTAGAGAATGTGCGCTGCTCGCCGTAGATTGAGCGCTTCATTGAAGGGGTCTGGCAGGATTATCGGGCAGACATCGACGCAATCCCCACAACCGACGCACTTATCGAGATCGATATAACGGGGTTTATGCCGCAGCGTGGCCGTGAAATCGCCGGCTTGACCGTCGATCTTAACGACCTCGGTATCAACCAACACGTCGATATTGAGGTGACGCCCGGTTTCGACCAGCTTGGGGCTGATGGTGCACATAGCGCAGTCGTTCGTAGGAAAGGTCTTATCGAACTGTGCCATGTGTCCGCCGATGGCGGATTGGGATTCCACAAGGTAGACGCGGTAGCCCTGGTCAGCCAAGTCAAGGCTGGCCTGCATTCCGGCAATACCGCCGCCTACGACCATTACAGCCCCAACAGGGGCAGGGTCGACTGGCCGGTTTGCCAAGTTGAGGGTGTCTGCCTGCGTGCCGTCGGTCACGGAACGCCCCTCCCGTGGCTAGGAGCCGTATAGGTGTTGTAATAACGCGCTAGCTTCAGGCTCGCCGTCCTGCCAATAATGATAGGTGGCGGGCCAATAAGGTCAGTAGTGGAAGATGTCATAAGCAGACCGGACAAACTTCATCCATTTTGAACAATACATTTCCCATGAAGATTATGGTTTGGGGAATTAGGGTTGTGCCTCAGAGAATTTTATTCCCAGGAGGACATTTTGCATAACCAAAGTAAGGTTATTTGTACTCCTCGCGCACCGGGTGAAAAACATCAAGGATTCGGCAATCCGTAATCGCAGTTCCTACGTGAACAACGTTAGAGGGGATCACGGCGACAACGCCTGGTTCGAGGCGTTTCGTCTCCCCGGCTATCGTTAATTCGAAGGTCCCTTCGAGGACGTTTGCGACCTGTTCGTGCGGGTGGCTATGCTCGGGGAGATCGGCGCCGGCTTCAATCGTCCAATAGGCTAATGTCATTGCATCAGAGTGAACGAACACAGCCCGATACCCCGGGACGATTTCTTTCGCTTCTATTTGGTCCAGATCGATAAATGGCATAGTGACCTCGTTTGCTAGGATTGAGCGTTAGAAGGTTGTCGATGACGTTTCCTATCGCTCATGTGCGAATTCCTCTGCTTGTATCTCCGTGTTTGACCCTGGACGATGGCATCAGGTCAGGGAGCGTTCGAGTGCAGCCATATACTCAGGCAATTGGCCGAGATGCTCGAGCTCGTCATATTGCGCACCCTCGATCTCCTCTTGTTCAGGTACTTCATGAAACCAGGTATGTTCGTTGGGAATATAGACCGCCCTGCCGCCGATGGCGACGATGGGCAAGATGTCAGAGCGCAAAGAATTTCCCACCATTAAGAAACGGTCAACCTCGATATGGTGTTTCTTTAGGATCTCGAGGTACCTTGCGGGCGTTTTCTCGGCCACAACCTCAATCAGTTTAAAGCAATGATCGATACCCGAGCGTGCGATTTTCCTTTGTTGTTCGAACAGATCTCCCTTGGTCACCAGTATCAAATTGTAGTCCGAGGACAACTGCAGCAGGGCTTGTTCTGTGTGATCGAGGAGCTCCACTTCGGCTGATAACATCTTTTTAGCGATCTCTAGAATCGCAGAGATTGTGTGAGCTTCGATCTTGCTGTCTACGGCTTCAGCCGCGGTCTCGATCATTGAGAGGGTAAAGCTCTTAATACCGTATCCATAGACCTGTATATTGGAAACCTCGATCTCGTCGAGTTTACGGTTCACCCAAGCTGGGTCCTGATAAGGTGAAAGGATGCGCGCTAATTCACCCTTCGCCCAATGGTAGAGCGATTCGTTTTCCCAAAGGGTGTCATCGGCGTCGAAGGCAATGACCTCGATCATGGTGGGTTTATTAATGACAAGATTGAGACTTGTTCAGTCATC
The DNA here is from genome assembly GCA_048629905.1 of Methanosarcinales archaeon. Lineage (GTDB taxonomy): Bacteria > Chloroflexota > Anaerolineae > Anaerolineales > E44-bin32 > E44-bin32. Next base: position 3,065 of record JAIWHF010000006.1, on the reverse strand, counting down.
GACCACCAAGGCCTGAAACTCAGGCAATTCGCGCAGCGAGTCGAGATCGCCGTCTTGCTTAGACCACTCGATAAGGTTGGGCGAAAGTTTCATTGCTGTCTCGAGCAGAGTAAGCGCCCGCTGGGGTTTGTCGTGAAGCGCATAGAAGCAAGCCAGGTTGTACAGCGTCCTTCCTTGCCAAGCATCGCTATCGTCCAGAGCGGCCAATCCCTCAGCAACGCGCTCTTGCACCGATTGAGCGCTTTGAAAATCCCCGCGCTCGAGAAAAATATCGGCTATGTGGTGCATAGGGTGATACCCACCGGTGAAAGCTACATTCTGCCATAGCGGTAGACCACCCGTGCCCTCAGGCCCTGGAATGCCCTGGAGCATCTCCTCTGAGACAGCATCGAACGCCGTGTGGAGCTGGCGGTTAACATCTGTCGCCCAGGCTAGGACATCCTCCCATTTCCGATTCTTGTTAGCTTCGAATACTTCATCGTTCGTCTTCTGGTAGTCCTCGATCGATTCGGGCGGCTCGCCACCGGTCGCAGCCTGTAGCTGTGTGACCAGCCGCTCCGTCCAGAAAGTGGCATGTGCCAGGTGGTCCTTTGGTGCCCAGCGGTCGATTTCTCCAGCGGCGTTGCGCTCCTCGTCGCGGAGAGAATCCCAGAGCGCCTGTTCTTCCGCGCGCACATCCGCGAGCAGTTTTCCCAATTTATCTTTCTTCGTTGAGTCAGTCATTAGTTATCCCTCCCAACCTCATTATCGTCTTTTCTCATGTGAGGTTCAAGAAAAATTCGGGTCTATAATGACCGAATCCTTAAACGATTAATTACGCAAATTTGTATCCGAGCAAAATTCTCCTTCACCTTCGTGTGCTAACACCAAATGGGAACTCAACCCAAGGGAACCTTTCTCTTCATAGTCGACAGCGGTGAGGAAGCCCCACGAGTGAAGGTGTACCGCGAAGGGTGGGAAGCCACATCTCGTACCGCGGCGGATCAATTGGAAAGCATTTCCGTGGAAAACCTGGAAGAAGCCGGCCGGGTGATCAGCCTCAGCTTGATGATCATGGGCAGGGAGACCGATTATTAGACTGTTTTCGATGTCTGTTCTGTGGTTGAAAACTTAAGATTGCCTTTGATTGGGTTCGGGCCGAGCTCTTGCAGGAGAGAGGTCATTTCACGCACGTCCTCAGCAAAAGTAGCGCCCATTCCGCCGGAGACGTAATGGATTTCCACACGTTCCGGTTCAAGCCCGACACTCTCTAGTATCTTCTGCATGCGTTGAACTCGAGCGCGCGCTCGTTCGTTGCCGCGTTCGTGATGACAATTGCCCAAGCTGCAGGCTACGATCATCACCCCATCTGCACCCTCATCGAAGGCGTCGAGCATGTATTGCATGTCTATCTTCCCGGTGCAAGGCAAGCGCACGATCTTGACGTCGGCCGGGTATTCCTGGCGCAGCGACCCCGCGGTATCGGCGGCCATATACCCGCAGTAAATGCAGGTGAAGAGTGTGATTTCAGGGGTGAAAGTCTCGTTTTTGCTCATCATTCTTCTTTTGGGCGCAAAGTGAGCGCGTCTTGCGGGCAGGTGGTAACACATGTGCCACAGCCGGTACATGACCACGGGTCGACCATCGGCATACGTTCACCGGGGATGGATATCATTCCCTTAAATTTACAAACGGGCAGGCAGAGCCGGCAGCCATCGCAAAGTTCTTCATCCAGGTAGACAATGTATGTGACTTCGATTACAGCCATCGATGGGAACACCTAATCTCCAGACAATGCAGCAGGGACTTGCCAACGACCCAAGCCAATCTGGATCTGGTCATCGTGGTAATGATGCAGTTGTATGGCACGTGCCGGGCACTCTGCAGTACAGGTGCCGCAGCCCTGACACCGGGCGGGGTCGATCCACGCTGCACCGCCCAATTCGCCGACTCCACACAGATCGTATCGCATTTCTGGAATGCCGAAGGGACAGGTCCGGACGCAAGTGAGGCATCCGGTGCATTTCGTATTGTCGACTTCGGCGATCACACCGCCCAGGTGGAGGATCGGCCTGCTGAGGATGGTCAGCGCTCGACCAGCACAAGCAAGGGCATGTGTGATGCTTTCCTCGATAAACTTCGGGTAATGCGCCATTCCGCAAAGATAGATGCCATCATCATGAAACTCCATCGGGCGCATCTTGAGATGGGTTTCAAGGAAGAATCCCTCAATTGATAAAGAGACGCCGAGCATTTCGGCGAGTTCTCGTGAGCCTCGGGAAGGAATTACGGGCATGCTCAGAGCGACAAGGTCGGGCTCGAAATTTAACGTCTTACCGAAGATATGCTCGTGTACGGAGACCACCAGAGCCTGGCCGGCGCCGCGAGGTTCGAGGGAAACAAGCGGAGGTTCTGTTTCAGTGTAGCGCACGAAGAGTACGCCTTTTCGACGTGCCTCAAGGTAGTGTTTTTCCCGGAAACCGTAGGTGATGATGTTCTTGTACAGGATTACAATCTGGCACTCCGGGTTGAGCATCTTAAGGCGCAGGGCATTTTTAATCGTATTCGTACAGCAAATACGCGAGCAATATTCAACCCCGTCATCCGCCTCAACGCATTGGATCATGACCACCGATCGCAGCCGTGATGTCCTCTCCGTTTGGTGGGTGAGAATCTCCTCGAGCTCAGATTGGGGGATGACGCGCGGATCCTGCCCCATGAGGTAATGCTTCCCGGAGGCTTCCTTCCCCCCGGTGGCGACGATGACAACGCTGTGGCGAATTTCATGCTCCGTTAAGGATCCATCGGGGGCTTTCGTTTCAATGCGCGCCCGAAAATCTCCAACGCTGCCTGTATGAGTTGTAACCACGCTGTTCAGGTAGTGGCGGATCTTTTCGTGCCCGACAGTTCGGTTAACAAGATCTCTGAGCAGACGTTGCGGGTTCTCCTCTTCAGCGACGTAGTAGATGTGATGGAGATTGCCACCCAGTTCACCCTGCCGCTCGACGAGGTGAACGTCGTACCCCGAGTCGGCAATCGCCAGGGCAGTCGTCATGCCGCTCAATCCGCCGCCAATCACGAGCGCG
>JAIWHF010000005.1:0-31991 GCA_048629905.1 Methanosarcinales archaeon | reverse complement strand
CTGGAGTTGGACGATGTGCTCGGCAAGACTGGGTTGAATGCCTTACTTCGCATAGGAGGCCTTCAAGGATGGATTGATACCTACCCCGCTGAGAACTTCGAACGTGAAGTTGATCTTTCTGAATTCTCTTCTCTGAACGCGGCGCTCGATGAGATTTATGGTTCCAAAGGCAGCCATGCCCTAGCGCGTCGGGCCTCCAAGTCCGCCTTCGATCTAACCTGGAAACAGCATGGCGCTCTTGAGAATCAGCAAACTGCGGATTTCGACTCCCTCCCCGCACAGGCGAGAAACAAGGAAGGGTTAACAATCTTTGCAGAAGTACTCTCGGCAGCGAGCGACCTCGAGTGCGAGGTTCAAGAGGAAGATAACATCATTCTATTCCGTGTCCAGAATTGCCCGGTTTGCTGGGGGCGAGAGAGCTCTGAACCAACCTGTCAGGGATTTATTGGCTTACTTGAAGGCTGTTTGCAATGGCTGGGTTCAGACAAAGGCTTTGAAATCACTGAAAAGGAATGTTCCGCTGCTGGAGGAGATGCCTGTACATTTTCCATCACTGAGGAAGCTGTAGGGTAAACAGTACCCACGCTGGAGGCAAACCAGCGGTAATATGGGTGCGACTCATTCGTGCACAGGAAATCTGATCGAAATAAACCACAAAACTCGTCCTTGAATAGTCCAAACACATGAGACAACTTACGGTCGTTATTCCGACCTATAACGAAGCTGAAAACCTCCCGGCACTTGCAGCCGCACTCTGGGCATTACCCATACCCGATCTAAAAATCCTGGTTGTTGATGATGCATCTCCCGATGGGACCGGGGAAATCGCGGATGACTTATCGGCTAGTAGACCAGAACGGATTTCGGTACTCCATAGAACCGGTAAACTTGGTTTGGGGACTGCATATATCACCGGCTTTAAACACGCGCTTCAGTCCGGCGCTGAAGCAATCGGGCAGATGGACGCCGACTTCTCCCACTCCCCAGCCTACATCCCCACTTTCATGGATCTTTTAGAAGGTCATGATGCCGTTCTCGGATCCCGTTATATTGAAGGCGGAAAATTAGACGAGGACTGGGGTGTGGGTCGATTACTCTTATCGTGGTTTGGTAATTATTATGCGCGCACGATCCTCAGGATGAAAATCCAGGACACGACGGGAGGGTTCCGCATATGGAGACGCGAAACCCTGCTGGGAATGCCCCTGGACCGCATTCGATCAAATGGATATGTTTTTCAGGTTGAGATGGCCTATGTGGCACAACGCTTGGGATATCAGTTAATTGAAAGCCCAATATATTTTGAGGACAGACAGATCGGGCAATCGAAGATGTCCTTCCGAATTCAGGTTGAAGCGGCCTTCCGTGTTTGGCAAGTGCTCATGACCCACCGTCAGCTTTCAGCAGATCAACACAAGCCATCCCCACAATAAATCAACTCCGCAATCGATCTCACTCGGCAGCAATTCGAGCGATCTTTTCCCAATCCTGGATTGAAAGTTCTTGAGCTCTGCTCTTCGGTTGAATCCCCGCTTTAGCAAGCAACTTCTCAACTTCTTCCGGGCTCGAGCCCAGCTCACGTGCAAGAGAATTGCGTAATTTTTTCCGTTTTTGGTTGAACCCTGCGCGGGCTAAACTAAAGATTGCCGGGATCACCTCACGTGGAACCACAGGTTCATCGTATATGTCTATGCGCAATACTGCCGAATCCACCTCCGGAATGGGATAGAAACACTCCGCCGGGAAGCGCGCCGTAATCTCGGCACGGCCATAGATCTGAACACTCAACGCAAGCAGGCTCATGTCACCTGGCGAACTGATGATCCGCTGCGCGACTTCACGCTGCATCGTCAGTACGACCCTCGCCGGAGGCATGGAAGATTCCATTAAGTGTCGAAGAAGAGATGAGGTGATGTAATAGGGAATGTTGGCGACGACATAATATCCGGATCGCGAAACCAACTCGACCGGATCAAGCTGTAGGAAATCAGCATGAAGTAAAGTCACGTTTTCGAAATCCTGCAGATTATCCCGGAGGACAGGGATCAGTCGTTTGTCGATTTCAACAGCGAACACCTGGTCCGCACGTTGAGCCAATTCGATTGTCAGCGTTCCGAACCCTGCTCCAATCTCGATGATTTCCTCGTGTCCGGTCAGATCCGCGGCAGAGATCACATCATCTAAGGCGCGCTGATTGATTATGAAGTTCTGGCCAAGGCTTTTCTTCGGCAAGATCCCATATTTTTTCAGCACTTCGGGCGCATCAAGTAATGAAGGTTCCACAGGTTATATCCTGATTTATTAAAGCCGGAAAAGTTACGCGGTTTCCTGTAAATACTTATCCCGATTCGCCCCGCGGGCGATTTTACCGCTGCTCGTTTTAATTAACCAGCCGCGATCTACGGTTAAAACATATCGCGCCGTGACATCCGTCCCGCGCGCGATCTGGTCTCTAATCTCACGTGCGATTTTCACTCGCAGGTCATCCTCGGTCACATCCACTTCGGCGATTACCCCAATCTCCTCGGTCCCAAGGTCTTCATTGAATAACCCGAAAGCAACCACTCGGCCTGGGTGAACACCTTCAACATCCATCGCTAGTTCTTCGAGATCCTGGGGGAAAACATTCTTGCCACCGACAATAATCAGCTCTTTCTTACGGCCGGTTACAAATAACTCACCATCAACAAGATAACCCAGATCCCCGGTGATATACCAACGACCCATAAAAGCCTCTTGGGTTATATCATCACGGTTGTAATAGCCGGATAGCAGACAGTCCCCACGCAGTGCAATTACCCCAACGTGCCGATCGGGTAAATCCATCCCCTCAGCATCTATAACGCGCACGCTCGTTCCATCAATCGGTCGGCCCGCTGAAAGCATTTTAATCGCATCCTCACCCGCCTTCGCGGGAATCGCAATTTGATCCTCCAACAGGGATCGCCGGTCGATCTCATCCACCACTACCGCTGATTCAATGCCACCTTGCGTGACTGCGAACACATTCTCTGCCATTGCATAACACGTCGCTAATGCCTGGCGTTTGAGTCCGTACTTTGAGAAGCGGTTGAAAAAATCCTCATGACTTTTCCATCGCATCGGCTCAGAGCAGTTAATCACGGCTCGCCAACTGGATAAATCGATGTTGTCAAGATCACGATCGCGCACTTTACGAGCGCTGAAATTGTATGCAAAATTCGGCAGCCAACTCAATGTTCCACTGTATTGCGAGATCGCCGATAAGAGCCGATAAGGGGCGCGAATCCAATCGAATGGTGACATGAGAATAAGCTTGGATCTCAACAAGATTGGCATGATAAAGCCGGCAATCAAACCCATGTCGTGGTAAAGAGGAAGCCAACTCACAACGACATCGTCACGGGTCATATTAATCGCTTCAGCGTAGGTTTTAAGCTGACAAAGAACGGCTCGGTGAGATAGGGCAACGCCTTTCTGCAAGCCAGTTGTCCCGGATGAGTGTTGTAAGAGAACGATGTCCTCCGGCTCACTTCTCATTCCTCCAAGCGTCTCCCAAGAAATATCCGTTGGTGGTTCGGCTTCAGTCCAAAGAATTACAGATCGCACTGAATCGCCTTCTTTTCTTGCTCTGGCGACTTCATCTGTAAATGCCGGATAGGTAACGATCGCAGCCGGCTTGGTAATCTCAATCAACGCTGCAAGCGATTGGCGATAGCGTTCTGGCGATAGTTTTTCTGTGAGAAAGGGCATGATGGCGGGGACTGCGCCATGCAGAATAGCGCCGAAGAACGCCTCGATTAGCGGTCTGCCATGCTGGAGAAGCAAAATGACCGGTTCCTTGCTCCGCACACCCGCGCCCTCGAGGAGCTTTGCATAGCCGAGTGCACCGCGGATGAGATCAGCATACGTGATCGCCTGATCTCCATCAGGTGACTGGAGGACTAGCGCAATTCGATCGGGCTCCTCTTGGATCGTCTGGTAGAGAACATCAGTGACTGTCGTCATGTCGGTTAAGAAGTTTTGCGTGCGGAGATTAATGCAGCCAATTCTTCGATCGTGTCAAAAACCTCTGCGGTGAGTTCGGTATCGTCAATGCGCACGCCGAATGTCTCCTCGATAAAGAGCGCAAGATCCACCAGGCTGAACGAATCGACCAAACCACTGGAAATCAACGGCTCATCAAACGCAATTGCCCGAGTCGGATCTTTTAGTAATTCATTTGAAATAAAGGCAGCGATTTGATCCTGCACTGATACTCTTCCTTCCACGCTCGAGAAAACCTATTCCCGCGCTTTGGGTGATGTTTTTATGGAGCAGAAACGCCCTGCCAAACCGAGTTTAGGACTTGAAGAGCGGTGAGATTTCTCCAGGGCCAAGCCGCCATCATTGCTTCCGGGTCGTCGAAGTAATTTTCAGCAAAAGTAAGATGAAATCCATCTTCCATTAAACCCTGGTTTGGAAGTGGTTGGATCGCTCGCCAAAAGTTCCAGAGCGGGATATCGTATTCGTAAGCTAACCTCGTCAGGATTAAATTGATACGATGATCTCCCTCGAGGTTATCCGCTTTCGTCGCAAGAACTGGAAGGATTCCGCGGTCGATCAAGGTCTCCAGGATCTCCCGTACATACTGCTCGTATTTCTCAGGATTTCCCTCCCACCAGGTTTCCAGACTCACCAAAGCGATGCTGGGTTGCTGCAAGCGGATCTCACAATCCAACGGTGTTTCACCCGGGTCACAGGATTCGGGGTTCGCCCATAGCGGAGAAACGACCGACGCTGCATTAAAACCCCTGCGTACAGCCTCGCTCTCCCTCGCGAAAGATCCCTCAAACCATTCAATTGTCTCTTCAAGATATGCATCTTCCTCACGAAGCGAGTAAAACCCCTCATGGCTGAAGATCGACAGGAACATCGAGGGGACGTTCTGGCAGTCGCCGACTTTCGCGAAAGCACGGGGGTTATTCCCTAAACTCAATCCATGGTTATAAATGTCTCTCGCCCTATCGCTCACAACCGGGATTACGGGGAGATCTTGCCATGTGCTCGGGTCGTAAGTTGCGGTTGGTGCTGGAGTTGAGCGCTCGACTTCATCCGCCTCCGAAGTTTGATCAGGGCTTGATGAGGGAACGCTTGTTGGCGTTCCTCCACCCTCGGTTTCCACAGTTGTGCTCTTCAGAGGTGTCTCTGTTGGTTCAGCTGACGATGAAGAAGAACCTCCCTCGAGAGAGGCTTGAGGGTCATTCCCCGTTGGGCTTGTGCATCCAGCCAGGATGAAAACCACAATTCCGATCGACACCGGCAAGGTTAAGTTAGACAAACCATTTCGTTTATGTACCATTTATTATTACCTTCGAAAGTGCCCCAATCCCTAATGAAATTGAAGTTCACGGCTCTTGGAGAAACTCTTTTATCACTCCGATAATGTCCTGTGCCAGAATTCTGGACCCCAGAGGCGTGTAGTGAATCGCGCTGTCCGTAAATTCTTTGGATGGCAGTGCGTCCCACAGATCCACATAAACCCAACCTCTGCCAACCGCCTGAAACTGCAATTCCTGCCGATAGAAGTCGTACGCCCAGCGTGGGTAGTAGAAATTGTACCGAATATCGCTGTTTTCACCCTTGCTGATAAACACCGGCTCGTTAATGAAAACCACCGGGATATCGCCTGCCGTTTGCACTCCCGCCTCAAGCACATCAAACGCAAGTTCGTTGGTGCTCAAATCCCCTGGCATGAAATTGTGGAAGTCTAGATCGGCAGGCAGATCCTCCAACCGCTCATTATAAGTTTCCGGAATCTCATGGTCAACACCCGATCCAGACCATAGAACACCCAGCATTTGAAGCTTAATGAGTTGGGCTAGTTCTCGCCGCTGTCCTACGATGGTGCGATTCCAAAACGTTGAGATCTCAAACCGCTCATCCTCGGGATCAAGATCGAGAGCATAACGAGTGATGAGCTCTCGTGTGAGATCTGGATTGAGTTGTAGAAAAGGTGAATCCAGCTGGGATACTTTAGGAAGAGACTCCAGCGTGACCAACCAGAGGATCAGATCAGGATGATTGAGGAGCCCGCGTTCAAGGATTAGTAGATCCTTTGTGACAGACATCGTTGGATATCCAAGATTGTAGGCTCGAACAGTTCTTCCATCGTCTGTTTTTATTTCGCTCTGGTTGATCTGAGCCGAAAGGGTCTGCGTTGGCTCGAGTAAAAAGCCCCACACCGACGAGTCGCCGATAACCAGAACACGAAACTCCTCTTCGCTCTTATCGGTGTTCTGTATCTCATGCGCAGCAAACATGGCATCTAAATGGGATAGTGTGATGTTGAACGAACGATCCGGGTCATCCCCATAAGGAAGCCGCAGCCGGCCTGGGAAAAGAACGTTGTAAAACGAGAGCCGCCCAAGCACGGGAAGTGGGTTAAGTAGTGCATAAACGATATTAATCGCCGCAAATAGAACGAAGGCTTTTAGAAGGACACGCCCGATGAAGCCCCATGAGATATTCATCCCACCCTTTTCCATACGCTGAGTTTCGGTCATCGAACTCCCCCGAACATTCGTATGAGGGTCTCCCAGGACATCTGAACGCTCGGTAAAGCAAACCAGACCCATCCTAGCGCGACGAAGTTGAAAGTCAGAACGAGGCTAACGGCTCGCATTGCTTTACTCGTGTAGAAGGCTGAAGGAATTCGATCCCGCCGGGCATTAAGGAAAACAGCCCAACGATTATGGATAAACAACCCGATAGCATGCCATAATCCCCATAGGACGAAATTCCAAGTCACCCCGTGCCAAAGCCCTATCAACGTCATCGTCACCAGCTGACCAATCAGGATGATAAGCGCAGGATTCATCTTCAATCGCCCTTTTCGCAGCGCGCGCGTGAGCGGATTAAAAACATAAGCCCGGAACCAATTGGCGAGCGTCATATGCCAACTATTCCAGAAAGATCCGATGTTGGTTTTTAAGTATGGGCGGTCGAAGTTCTCTGGGAGCTGTATGCCGGATATAAGCCCTATCCCTATGGCAACATCCGTATAACCGCTGAAATCGAAGTACAGCCTCAGGCTAAAGGCAAACACGAGCACCCAGAGCCAGGGGACGGAACGTGTCAAGGCAGCATTGGTCGAATTCAGGGCGATGATTGCCAATCCATCCGCCAGGACAAATTTCTGAAATACTCCGAGAACGATCCTCCTGGCGCCAGTAAAATATTCGCTCGCTGTAGGTGCAACCGCACTCTGCATCTTAGATGAAAATTTCTCGACTCGGTCAATCGGCCCGGCAGTAATCGCAGGAAAGAAAAGGACAAATGTCAGAAAATCAAGGAACGACACCGGGGGCAAACGGCCGGATTGATAATCCCTTAGGACATGAAGGAGACGCAAGGCGATATAGGAGAAACCAAGCCAATATAAATCTGTAGACGCGGCTAGATTTCGCGATTGTCCCGTTACTCCTCGCAGAAGACTACTGGTCCACACAGAAAGAGTTTCAATTTTTAAAACAATGAAAACACCAATGACTATGACGCCGAGAAGCACACTCATCAGGCGTGACCATTTTGCGAGCCATTCGCCGGCGAAACCCAGGATAACCAGAATGGAACCTACAATAACCACCAAATAGATGGATGGGGGACGGGAAGCTGTTAACTGCCATCCCTCGGGGAGAAAACGGCTCAGGCTGATGAGCAGCGGAAGAAGAGCGGTGAACAGCAGTGCGGTGAGGTCCTCCCGGCTCAACCCCCGCTCACGATGCCGAGTCACCAACCAGGCTATCACTGTCAACCCTATGGACGCCGTTGGAAACCAGAAACTAAACTGTCGTAATGAAACAGCGGGTTGAAGCCAGTAAACGCTGACCAGACTGATGATGAAAAGAGACCATCTCCGCCATCTTTGGGATGCGGTTAGGACCAGAGCGCTGACTAGAAGAGTGAATATTAAAATGTGGATCAGGGTCATTAGAAACCCTGATAGATCCACTGCGGTGAAGCATCAGCAGTGAGGATGATTATCAAAAGAATGATCAAACACAGTGCGAGTGCATATAGATTCTCGCGGGCGCTCGACTTACGATCCTTCACTCGCCTGTCCCTGTTGAATACCCACACATCTTCCACTCGCCATCCTCAAGAACAGCGACGTAGATCCGCCCCGAAAGGGGGATGTCCTGGTCCTCCCCACCGTAGTTTGCAATAATCTTACCCTCACAGTTGACGAGTGTTTGCTCTCCACTCGCACTAATTGAGGTGCAGGTTAACCTATCGAGCTGAACGATGACGGCTTCAAACGATGACGCTTCAGCATGCGCGCCTTCCTCCCAATCCAGACATGATTTATTAACCGCCCGGACGACGTCTTTCGACACAATAGCATTTAGATATGCTTCAATCGCATCCTCTGCCGATCCCTGCTGTAGACAAGCAGTAATGATAAGGATCAGAAAAGAAAGAATCCCAACGATCCTAATGGTTTTCCTCATATCTATGCCTCCAACAGGATTACACAATCATTTCCCGAGATAAACGAAATCGATTAGCACTCGATTCCCGGGATCAGTTCTTCGACTAGTATCTTAGGGAAGGATCCAAGGAATGCTGTCTAACGGCGGGACTGGCGTTAGAAAATAAAGTGTTGTCCAGCTGTGCCAGCCTTCAAAATCATCGTCCGTGAACCCTAAATCGATCCAATCTTTATCAGCAAATCCTGCCCCGATATCTTCAATCGATCCAGATCCATACGCAGGGATAAAAACCGGCCAGCCTCTCATCTGGTTATACCAGCTTCGGATAACGGCGACCATTCCCCTGGTAACGGGGCGTCCACTGGCCGTAAGGGGGTAACATTCCGAAACCCCACTTCGGCAGGGTGAATAAGCCGTCGCATAAACAGGGATCGCACGCCAGTACTCGATCGTTCCACTCGCTGTGTTTAACGTGCGGATAACGATCTTGGTGCCATAACCCACAACTCGTGGGTTTGGCTCAACAATGTTGACTGCCTCATCCACAGACCGCTCCACCTCAACCCCATCCTCTATTCGCAGGCGGATTCGTTTCGCCACCACACCATAGGAACCGGTGCTGATAACTTCTAACGTATCTAGCTCCAGATGATCAGCCGGCTGGTAGACGGTGCCGAAGGGGATCGGCTCCATCTCGTATAGAATATTTTCACGCACCCTGACCACACGAATCCGTCCATCGCCGGGAATAGGTCCGTCCACATCAGGGATTGCGTAGTCCATGCCAGTTAATGCTATGCCAGATTGCACCAACGCTTCGCCGACTGTTTTACCAGTCGCCCGCGTGTGGACAACCTCACCATCCGTTTCAAAGACAAGTTGTTGGGCCCTGACGACCTCAATCACATCACCCGCGGACACAGAGGCACCTGGATGTGGCTCAACAAGGTCTCCCTCGTAGAGGATGATGCCTGCATCCCACAACACCTCTCCCACTGTCGCGGCCGCACTACGAACAGGAATTGAAATGCCGGCATCAATAATTTCTAGGGCAACCCCTGGATGCAATTGGATGCTAAGTGGGTATTCTGGGACCTGAACTCCAGCAGGGTCTTCAAACCACATGGTGACAGCTATTTGATCACCGGGGAAAACCCGAATGCCTGCCTCAAGCAGGATATTCTCTGGCGAGGATTCGGTTGTCAGAACTTTCTCAATTTCACCACCGGTATGAATAGTCACCTCGCGAGCGCTCTGAACTCGGATCGTCATTCCAGGAGTCAACTTCTCGCTCGCCGGCGGTTGTACTTGATCTTCGTCTCCTACTGTAACTCCACCATCACGGAGCGCAGCCGTCACTGTCCGCGCGTGCGTTCGAAGAGAACGCTCAGATCCATTGATCTCCAGATGTACAGTTCGGGCTGTCGCAAAGTAAATCAACACAAACCCACACAGGGCAAAGACGACAATCCCCAAGGGGAGAATCTGAGGATAACGATCGAGGGTACGTTTGACTTTTTCCATAAACCGCGCTGAGTATACCAAAAGAATCAAATAGCGCTCCCTGTCGGAAGAACAGCCGAATCCTCTGCGTGACTCTTGTGGACTATAATACCTTCCTTCGATCAGCGCGCTAGAGCGATGGTTGATGTAGAATCCAAGTTCAGGTATCGTTTGTCACTTTATGTAACGAACTGATGATTCAGACATCTAAATAGTATTGAGAAGTTTAATTAAGTGAACGAGGTGTTGAGTTCCATGCCAATTTATGAGTTTCAATGCGACAAATGCGATCATCCGTTTGAGGAATTGGTTTTTAGCGCATCGAAGATAGATGAAGTCTGCTGCCCAAATTGTAAGAGCACTCGAATTCACAAGCAGATCTCGCTCTTCGGAACAACGGGAAGTGGTACAAAACCCGACGCATCTTACGCTTCTTGCACAACTAGCACTTGAGGGATCCCATCGCGTTAAGCTGGCCGTGTGCCAGATATTCTCGTAAGAAAACCACATAAGAGTGGGCTTAGAACTACCTGGGTCGCCGCAATTGTTTTGTGGTGACCTTTTCAATTTTCCTTAGCAGACACCTTTAATGGAATCAAATAGCGTCTGGACAGGCACCCTGACTGCACCCGGAGAAATCTCTGTACCGCTGCTTCCTTTCGGACCTGACGGGGTTTGGAGATCTCCGCTGCGTCAGACCTGCCCAGACGCCACTACGGAGGATATCGCGCGCTACAAATGCTGTCAATCCGAATTGTCGTCTTGGGTGCAAGTAAATAGAAGAACCATCTTTGGCCTAATAACTTGAGGCCCCCATTGATTTTGCGAGGCCAGCCCACCGTTATCGAGAGTTTGTTCGACCCGGGATATACCTCAAACAGCTCTACATGATGGTGAGTCGGGAAGCGCTGCTTCCGATTGCAGGGGCATCTGGCGCCTTGAGGCCTAGACGTTAACCTCCCGCAGGTTTAGAACCTGTGGGAGATCTGGTGACTGATTAAAGTGAAGACACCGCGTATGCGGTGTCGTGAGGCGGAGAGGGTGGGATTCGAACCCACGGAGCCTTTCAGCTCACTCGCTTTCCAGGCGAGCGCGTTAGGCCAGACTACGCTACCTCTCCATTGGTCCTACTGCTCACCTGGTCGTGAGCGCCGCAATTATATCATGGGGATAACGGCAGCTCAGGAAGCGGAAATACCCAAAGATTGTGATCTTCATGGGAACGAAAAACAATCACAGAGCCATCTGGAGATGGCTGCCAGTCATTACTTGCAATCGGAAGAGCGTCACGCATGGGATCCGTTAATTCCCATACGACATTTTCATCAACGTCAATCTGCCACAGGTAAGCACCCGGAGCGTCCAAATCTTGCGGGATCACAAGCAGCTGACCCTCTCCTCGCCAGCGGTAAGCACCGATGGTTGAATAGTGTCGCTTTACGCTGCCCTCCATTCCAATGATCCAAAGGCCGTTCCGATCGGGTTGGTTCTCAAACGTCACGAAGAAGGCCAGCCAACCACCTGCGGGGGATAGAAGGAGACTTCGTGGTTTTTCTACTTCAAAAAGTAGTCGCCCGGCGCCATCATCTGTTGAAACCCGCCAAATCCCAGCAGGTCCATTTGGAGCCAGACGACCATAGACGATAACCGCCTCTTCTCCAGAAGTCCAGCCTATAAAGTGACCACCATTGACGGTAACAACTTCGCGCGCCGCCCCTCCATCAATTTCTGCCAACCATATCGCGTTTTGGCGCAGGTCCGGATGGCGAATTCCACTCGACCCGACCTCCCATGCGATCTGTTCACCACTGGGAGAAAAAAAGATCCTTCTTCCCGGCGATGGAACCACCCAACGATCGCCATCCGCCCAACGCTCGATGTAAACCATGCTAGCTTCAGGGTATGCCACTAAAGACCAATCTTGTGAATACACACCAATTCGCTCTGTGAGCAGTGTGGGGGGTCCGCCCTCCCGGGGAATACTATATAAACCAGGGACCTCGCCTTTCTCACCTGCATCAAAAAGCATCACCCATTCTGAATCTGCGGACCAACGAGGATATGGACAGCATTCACCATCGGAGATGCGAACTGGAATCGGCCGAGGGCTGTTTCTCGGCAAATGTTCAATGGTGAGAACAGGCTCTGGCGTCGAAATAGGAAATGGAGGTATGGTTGTAACCCTCGCAAGCACTTTCTCGCTTCCAGCGGAAGGTAGGGGTCCAGCCTGAGCAGCGTCCGCAAGCACTCCCAAAAAGACCATAAAGGTCAAACTGAGAAAAACCAATAGCAGACGCTTACCAATCAAATGGCCACGGAGAGGCATAATCATTCAC
The DNA here is from genome assembly GCA_048629905.1 of Methanosarcinales archaeon. Lineage (GTDB taxonomy): Bacteria > Chloroflexota > Anaerolineae > Anaerolineales > E44-bin32 > E44-bin32. The sequence continues at coordinate 19,699 of JAIWHF010000005.1, read as the reverse complement.
CAATGGATGCCCGAATTGAGTCTCGGGTTGCTCGAATAGATCGGTCCAGCGTCTTGGGTTCTCCATATCCATCTCAAATCGTACGGGTTCCGACCCGATTAAAGCTAACCGCTCCCAATCTGCTTCAATGAGATTCAGAGGGTTGTAGCCAAATGCGTGAGTCTCGGAGTCGCGAATCTCCAGATGGATGTGTGGGCGAGAAATACAGGTGCGATCCGGGTCTCCGCTTAGGGCCACAACTTCACCAGCAACGACTTTCTGTCCAATCTTCATTCGAGAGCGGACCAACAAGTGGCCATAAAATGATGCGTAGCCATTGGGATGGTTGATAAGTAAATTATGTGGACCGGCGCCATGCCAACTATCGACAGAAAACACAACTCCATCGCCAATTGCCCTCACCGGCGTACCGCAGGGAGCTGCCAGGTCGAGACCAAAATGAAGCCCTTGGCCCCCATAATAAACATTGTTCCGGAAGCGATATGCGAATGTCGTATTCCCATATGCTTGCAGAAAAAACCAGGTATCGGGCCCAGGCGGTCCTGCAAAGGGCATGATGAAGGGCCGCTCTTGTGGTGGAGACGGGTCAGCGCTCGCCGCACTAAGCCCTGTGGTTGCCAGGAGCAGAGCGGTGAGCCCCAACATGATGCACACTCGAACTTTAACTCTTACAGACATATCTCTTCCGTTACTTATTTCGTTCTACCAGTTCCGCTGGACCACGCGGCGGGAATATTTGGTCCTGGACCTCTGGCGCGAATCTCCGAACCAGGTCGGAAGAAAGCGCGTTTTCCCTGCAAACCTCAGCGAAGAAATCAGCGCTCGGTCGTTTTGTCCGTTTTTGTGTCCTGGGATCAAGTGCCCAGAGCCCAAATCGCTGAGTCCAACCCCGCTCCCATTCGAAATTATCGACCAGAGTCCAATGGAAGTAACCTTTCACGCGCCAGTTGAAATTCACAGCATGCCATAGCTGCTGGAGATGGCTGGCGAGATAGCGGGGCCTGATCACATCCTCACTATCCTCAATGCCGTTCTCCATGACGTAGATCGGCTTTCCATAACCATGTGCCCATCGAAGTGCATCCCAGAATCCATCCGGTTTGTTGGCAATAAACCCCGTCGGGCTGAGATCCGCATCTTCGGCAAACCCTCCGGCTTGGAAGATCGCCGATGGTTTAGATAATTGGATAGAAACCTGCTCCTTAGTGTAGTAATTCAAACCGAGAAAATCCTGTGTTCCCCGAGCCTCAGGAACGCTTTCTCGCATCTGTAGGAACCGAATTTTCCCATCCGTGACCGCTCGAGGGAAGACATCGTTGAACCCACGGCTTCGTAATTTCGCAATCATTCGGTTGAACGGCAAGATTCCTTCCACAGGCTCGAACCCCCGATAATGATGGGCAAGCCCAACAGAAGCGGATGGTTGGAGTCGATGGATCGCGTGGTAAGCAGCCGCATGCGCTCGTATAAGGTGCCTGATCACCGTAGGAAGAGTTCTGAGATCACGCCCGCCGGGGGGAAAGATCCCGTCCACAAAAGCCGAGTAGGCATAGACATTTGGCTCATTGATGGTGATCCATATCTTTACGATATCTTTCAACGCTGTGACGACTTTCTCCACATAGCGTTTGAAGAGCTTGTCGATCTCTGGATTAAGCCAGCCCCCTCGTTCAGCTACCCAGCTTGGGTTCGTAAAATGATGCAGCGTTACCATCGGCGTGAGCCCTCGCTCTACCGCCCCCAGAAGTATTTCACGGTAGCGTTCAATTGCGGCTTCGTCCCAAACTGCAGGACTGGGTTCTACGCGACTCCACTCAATCGACATCCTGTGCGCGTTTTGAAAGGATTCAGCTGCTCGATCGAAATCCTCTGCCCAGCGACCTGCCCACCAATCACATGCTTTCCCGGACTTATGCCCGTGCAAGATTCGATCCGGTTCCTGCTCCCAATCCCACCAATCATTATCACGGTTCTCGCCCTCAACTTGGTGAGATGAAGTCGCCGTTCCCCATAAGAAACCCTTTGGGAAATGAAGGTTTGCTTGAATCATTCCACTTCCTTCACTTTCACGCTTGATGCGTCGCGATTAAGGCGGATCTGAGCGAAAAGGGTGCGCACATTCGTCGGAGAAAATCCAAGATCGAAGGCATCTTCAAAGGCAGAATAATCATCATCCGCTACACGGAACAGGATTCGTATCCTCTCTTTCAGGAGATCCTGGATCAATGCTGCCAGCACCGACTTTGTGAAACCCCGACGGTATCCCGATGAATCTGACTCCACATATATCTCTGCGGATTGAGAACTCATCCAATTAATCCCCGAGGCAGCGTGCCCCTCTCCCCGGGATTGAATCTCAAAGCGGGGAGAACCACCTAGCCCCTCACTTTTCTGTACCAAGACATTAATTACCGGTTGAAATCTCTTTGAATCCAGTCTCAATAAATTCAATACGGAAATCGGCTCGATATCGGCGATGTCGAGCAATGATTCGCTTTGCTCAATTGGCAGATAAATTAAATAGGGTCGACCAGGATCGAGCGCTCCGGCAATCAGTGTTCTAATCGCTTCATCTGTAGCCGTAAAGGGTATTAATAGAGGTTTAAAAAGATCCAACCCCGTACTCGCAATTGCCATGAAACCGCTCAGTACTTTGCCGTTGGGATAATAGCCAAAAATTGAGACACGTTCGTCTGGGTGTTCTAGTCCATAGTATGCCGCCATCGCATCGGAAGTGGAATGGATATCCACAAGATTCCGAAGCTTTTGTCGTTCTTCTCGAGGGATGAGTTCAATCGCAGTCATTTTGAAAGAGATTCTATAGGCGAGGCTGGTCGTCGCCAAGCCAGAGGGGCATATCTTCCGGGACATAACTCTTCAAGAAAAGCTTCACTTAAGCATAACTTCTGGGTAGATGCTTATACCGGCAATTTCAGGTCCAAGGCTAAAAAGCGAAAATCGATATTCAATTTCCGCATTTTTGGCGGTATCAATCCACTCTTCCCAAACATTCATTCCAATAGTCTCCCCCTTCGCGTCAAAAACCACTCCCACAACCCGTACAAGAAATTCATCTCCTTCAGTAGCCGCGATCGAGAGCGTTCCACTGACTTCTGCCAATCTCTTTTCTGCCTTATAAATCGTTCTTGAATCAAGCACATCAATCTCAGGCAACTCATCTATTAGGTCTGCAACTTGCACTGCAGAGAGAAGATTAACATGAAATTCGGAATATCCTGACGGCTTACGGTCGAATATCGCGATCAAAGGGATTTCCTGTCCGGTTGGTATTTGGTTAAGCGGTGTATATACGATTTGATTATCTAAAATCTGCCCATCCCGATCGTGCAAAGTGATATGCGCCGAAACGCCGGCAACCATAAACTCTTCGTTGTTCGTGATGGAGACCATGCAAATAAACGCCAATGCTGGACTCTCGTGGCAACCCAAAGTCTCTATGTGGACAGGGATAGGTGTCGGAGTGGGAAGTAATATTTCGACCGGCTCACCATCAGAACCGGGAATCCTGATCTCTTCACCGATACGAAGCAGATTGGGGTCAATCTGAGGGTTGACCAGAACGATGTCATCAAATTGAACACCGTACCGGAAGGCAATTTCCAGGAGTGTCTCGCCTTGTTGAATAATGTGGACAAATGGAGTTGGTGTCGGTCCAGCAGGGATCGGCGTGCCAATCGGGGTGAGCGAGCTCGCCGGTTTTGATGTCGGCGTGTATGAGGAAACTGACCGCAGGGTTGTAGTCGCTATAGGAGTATTCTCTACTTCTACACTGGAGCAAGCAGCCAGCATGAAGAACAAGAGAATCCCAGAGAGGCGCAAATGGCTTTTCTCCATGATCTCTAGATTATACCAATGGGGGGTAGCCTGGAATATACCGCTATGCTAGACTTTCAAATGCCGTGATGCAGTACGGAGGGGAACGAAGTGGCTGCTGAAACATCAAAAACCCTGACTGAAGCAATCGCCGCGGTACGCCTGGGCGACCGGCGGCATGCACGTGAGCTGCTATCTCGATTATTGCGCGCCGATTCCCAGAATGCAGAAAACTGGGTGTGGATGAGTGCGGTTGTCGATTCGCCGCGCGAGCGTGTGTACTGTCTTGAATCCGCACTGAAAATCGACCCGACCAACCGCGCTGCCATGCGTGGTCTTGTCTTATTTGGAGCGCGCTCGCCCTCCTCATCCGATCTTTCACAAGCGCTGAAGCTTCCGCGACGCGAGATCACGCCCACAGAAATCAAGCCAACACCAGAAGAAAAGCCGGTCGTACAATCCGCTCAGAAAAAACCTGCCGCTAGTCCATTCAAACCGAAGAGGCGCGGGTCATTTGCTCGGGTTATTGGAATTATTTTGCTCTCTGGCATGGCTATCGCTGCGGTCGGCGGAGTGGTATATATTCTCGAACCGATGTTCGCTCCGAGATTCCTCGGCATGGCTTCCACGCTTCCACCTCCCAGCCCTACCGCAACGGATACACCGCTGCCAGGCACCCCAACGGCGACGCCGATCCCCGCGGCAACACGCATCATCCGCACTCCTATCCCTACGGACTTCGTAAAAACTCCTTTGGCTCTATTAGTCGCTGAAACGAGGACTCCAACACCGATTGCCGGCTTCACCCCACACCCTAGCATTGAATCTTATACAGCTGGCGTAAGGGCGATTGAAGATGGCGACTACGAACAAGCGATCCACTTCCTGGATCAGGCGTTAACCTATGATCCCGAATTGGCGGAAGCGCTGTATTTTAAGGCGGAAGCCTATCGCTTAAACGGGAATGTTGCCGAGGCGATTAATTTCTATGACCAAGCAGTGCAGTTCGACCTGGATTACGCCGCAGTTTACCTCGGCAGGGGTCGAGTACTTCTCGGGCGCAATCTAGAAGAAATCGCTGAACAAGATTTCGACCGCGCAATAGGGAGTGATCCACTGTTTGTTGAGGCTTACGAGGAGTTGGCTGCATTTTACGAGCAGAAGACATACTGGCAGCGCATGGAAACAGTAATGGAGCAAGCACTGGACGCCGGGGCGCGATCTCCACAAATGCAGATCCATCTCAGCAACGCTCAACTTATCTTGAATAAATACGAGAAGGCCCTCGCATCCGCGCTAGAGGGCAGCGCAGATGATCCCACGCTTCTCGAGGGATACCTGGCGGTGGGTAGAGCTTATGTCGCCATGGGGATTGAGACATTAGATAAATCATATTTCCCACGAGCTATATGGCCGCTCCAAACGTATACCGCCTACAGATCAGACGACCCTGCCGGTTGGGCAACCCTCGGCCGTGCGCTCCTCGGCGCGGGCCAGCAGGAAGAAGCTCTACAGGCATTAAATATCGCGATTGAGCTTAATGAACGCAACGGACCCGCCTACCTCGCGCGTGGGATCCTGCACACAGAGCGCGGAATGTATGATGCTGCCATCGAGGATCTGAACTCGGCTCGACGTTTTGCGCCTGAAACTTTCGATCTGTGGATCGCCACCGCCAATGCCCTCTACCTCAATGGCCAGTATACAGATGCACTAACTGATTATATTGAACCAGCGCTCTCGTATGCCAGGGATATCGGCGATCAATTCTTGCGGGAACGGAAGCTTGCAGAGGCTTACGCACTCCAAGCTCTTATTTATGAGCTTAACCCCGACAATCTAAATGATGCCATCCGGCGGTGGAGTTGGATCCTGGGATTTGAACACGTTCTCCCAGTCACACGTGCCCTTGCTGAACGACACTACAACGAGCTCACCGGGGTTGGACCCACACGGACACCTACAGTGAGCCCCACGCCGTCGCCTACCACCACGCCTGATGAAGCCACCTAACGGCAACGCCAGCGCTTAGTTTCTATCTCAGCCACCGCTTACGATCGATTCGGCACCCATCTTCGATTCAATAACGATTCAGACACAACTGGACAGAATCCATCCGGTCCGGTAAAATCTGATGAGTAAAAAACAGGAAGCATCTCGGGAGGTTGAATTGGCAAACTTAGCTTCCGCCAAGAAACGGGTACGACAGAATGAAAAACGCAGAATGCGGAACCGCGTTTGGCTAACACGTGCGCGCTCAACTGTTAAGCAGGCACGATTAGCGATTGATTCTAAGGATTCAGAGGCTTCGATTGCAGCTGTAAACACAGCAATCTCAGAACTGGATCGAGCAGCATCCAAGGGCGTCATTCATAAGCGAAACGCTGCTCGTCGCAAGAGCCGTTTATTGAAGAAGTTATCCACGCTGGAAATGAGCAAATAATCAAATTCACGTGCATTCTTGCATACCTAAAACGACGCATATTCCAATGCGTCGTTTTGCATTCATCAGCCTAATCATCCCCCATGCTATAATCGCAGCGGACGAATGGGAGCGTTATGTTTACACAAGAACTTCACCAGGCGGCTGAGACAGTTCACAACGGTCTAAAGCGCTTGAACCTGCCTGAACCTGAAACAATCGATTGGCTGCCAACACCTTTCGAGGGTGATTGGGGCTATGGGACCGCCGTGTGTTTTAAGATAGCCGCAGTGGAAGCAAAAAGCGATCGAAATATCAAGGTCCCCCAACGAGCTCACGAGATAGCAAACCTGCTTCTCGATGATCTACAAGATATTGAAGGGTTCGACCGTGCTGAAGCGGTCAAAGGATACCTGAATCTCCATATCAACACCTCGGTTTACGCGCAAAGAGTGACCGACAGCGTCATTAACACAGGGCAGGATTTCGGCCGGGGTGCAAAAAAAGATGAACGGGTAATGGTCGAATATGCTCAGCCGAACACCCACCACTCTTTTCATATTGGACACGCCCGAAATGCCATCCTCGGTGAGGTCCTCGCCAGGCTGGTGGAATTCGCAGGCTTCGACACAATCCGAGCATCCTATCCAGGCGACATCGGATTGGGCGTGATCACTTGCGTTTGGGCGTATGAGAAATTCTACCAAGACCAAGAACCCGAGGGGGTTCATGAACGTGGACAGTGGCTGGGAAATATCTATACCGAGGCGACAACCCTAGTAACGCCCGAAGACGATGACAGCGAGAGCGAGAAACAACAAAAGCTGCAAAATGACGCGGAGCGACGGACGCTGTATAAAAAGTGGGATGAGGGCGACCCGCATGTGCGTGAGCTATGGCACAAAACCCGGCAGTGGAGCCTGGACGAACTCGCAGATATCTTGAAGATATTAGATATCAACATCGATGTCTTCTTCTTCGAGAGTGAAGTGGATGAACCGGCAAAGCAAATCGCCGAGGAGCTGATCCAGCTGGGAATTGCTGAAGATGAGCGCCCGGACGGTCCCGTCATTGTGAAAATTGACGAGAAGCTCCAGCTGAACAAGGAGAAGTACCGCACCGCAGTCATCCTGCGCAGCGATGGAACGACGCTCTATAGCACTAAAGACCTGGCGCTTGCGAAGAATAAATTTGAGAACTATCACGTTGATCGATCGGTCTATGTAGTCGATGTACGCCAGAGCTTGCATTTTCAGCAGGTTTTCAAAATCCTCGAGCTGTGGGGCTTCCCTCAAGCCGAGAAATGCTACCATCTTGCATATGGCTTCGTGACCTTACCAGAAGGCGCCATGTCAGCCCGTAAGGGCAATGTGATCCTCTTCATGGATGTCCTTGCGGAGGCCGAACGCCGGGTACGGGCAATCATCGAAGAGAGAAATCCCAACCTGACCGGTGAGCAACGCGAGACTGTCGTTCGGCAGATCGGACTAGGGGCTTTAATCTACGGCATGCTCTCCGTCGATAATAATAGAGACATCGTATTCAATTTAGATGAAGCCCTAAGTTTCGATGGCCAATCTGCCCCCTACATCCAAAACGCATACGTAAGAGCAAACAGTATTCTGCGAAAGGTCGAAGGGCTTCCTGAAAGCGCATCCTTTAATTATGATCTTGATCCGACAGAGATCGAACTCATCGACGTCATTTCCCGATTTCCTGCTTTGCTTCAGAAAGCGGCGGAGGATTACAAGCCGCTGCTCATAGCAACCTACGCCTTTGAACTCGCCAAGACATTCCATCATTTCTATCACGCTGTGCGCGTTCTCAAAGCTGATACGGAGCAGAAAATAAATGCTCGCCTCCGCATCACCGCCGCCGCGAAGGAAACGATTGCCATCGCTCTTAAACTTCTAGGGATTGAAGCTCCAGAGGCGATGTGATTGGAAGCTTTACGTTGTAATGGATTATTACTCGCCGATGCTTGACCGGCCGACAGCGGAGGCGATACCAAGCAAACGATTCGGACGAAAGTAGGCTCAGACAATTATGACCCGTGCCTCTCACCGCAAGCCATTCGCCAGGCTCGAGTGGGATAGAAGCTCAGATACGAAACTGAAACCGGCTGAACTCCAGCTTTGGTCGGAGGCATTCCCCCAATCAATACAAACGAATACTGCGATTCAGGGTCGCATAATTCACGGCGAGAATGCCAGCGTAATGACGGCTCTATTGGATGAATTTGAGGGTCAAATCGATCTAATCTACGCCGATCCGCCTTTCCTAACAGGTAAAGCCTATCGCGCCCGCATCGGACAGGGTGAAGATTCTCGCGCCCCCAAATCTTGGCGCACAACTCAAGGGTTTCATGACAACTGGTCAGATGGTGCAGCATATTTAGATATGCTGTTTCCACGCTTGCAGTTGATGCACAATCTGCTCTCCGAGTCGGGGACCTTGTATCTGCATTTAGATTGGCACGCATCCGCTTATGCGCGGGTTTTAATGGATGAAATCTTCGGTCCGGACCGGTTAATCAATGAGATCGTCTGGGTATATCATGGACCCTCACCCATACGGTCAGCGTTTAATCGCAAGCACGACACGATCCTTGCATACACAAAATCAAAAGAGTACACCTTCAACGCCGACGATGTTCGAGTAGCCTACAACCCATCTACGATAAAGACTTTCAAAAGCTCTCCACGAGCAGGGTTTGGGAAACAGCCGGATCTTGAGCGCGGCAAAGTTCCGGAGGATTGGTGGTATTTTCCAGTCGTCGCCCGACTTCACAAGGAACGCACAGGATATCCCACCCAGAAACCGGAAGCGCTGCTGGAGCGAATAATTCTCGCTTCAAGCAACCCGGGTGACCTCGTTGCGGATTTCTTCTCTGGCTCGGGTACTTCTGTCAGCGTAGCAGCTCGATTGAAGAGACGCTGGCTTGCTTGCGACCCCGCTCCAACGGCCTTCACGACAACCTATCGTCGTTTGCTAATGACTTCTGGTGTGGAGCCTTTTACATTATGGAAGACTGCCGATACACAGACCGAACCCACGCTGGACCTCGAGGTGCAAATCACAACCAACGAAACCCTGGTTAACATAAAAATAGAAACGATCAGCTCAAGAGATTCAACTGAGCTTCATTTCCCGGAAGACTTGGTCCTCTGGGAGGTGGATTGGAGCCACGAAAACGAGATATTCCAAAGCCAATCTCAGGTGATCCGATCCTGGCGGAGTGATGAGATCTCTCTTCAATTACAGCATCAGTATTCATCAGCAGGCGTTTATGAACTTCGCATTCGGGCGTTTGATTCCCTGGGTCGGTATGGACTTTTCTCATACAAGGTTCAAATCAAACAATAATCCACTTGTTTATCAACCTGCTTGAACATCCAGAGGGGAAGACATATGCCCCTCTGTAAATACGCAGCATACTGCGAATCTACTTTTCTTCCAGGCGTCAGCGCAGCCCGCAGATTGAAGTTCGCGGACTAAACCTCCCGCAGGTTTGAAACCTGCGGGAGGTTAGTTGACATTTGGACCCGTAAGATTGGCTGGCCGACACTTGGTTCGACCCCTACGCGTAATTAATGTGCCAGGGTTGAGCAGCGCAAATCCGTTGGGGCACTCACACAAATTAGATAAGCGCGATAAAAAAACGCCCGTAAGGGCGTCGATTGTTAATGTCATTCACGCTGTCGTTATTTTTCCTGAGGTAGATCGAGCCGATAGCCCATCCCCCGAATGGTTTTAAAATATTTTGGACGTGATGGATTCGCTTCAATCGCCTTCCGCAGCCAGCTCATGTGGACATCGAGCGTGCGTGTATCCCCCGTGTAGTCTGTTTGCCAGACTTTTCTGATCAGCGTTTTCCTCATCATAAGCCGGCCAGGATTCCGTAGAAATACTTCCAAGAGCTTCGTCAACTTGGGGGTGAGGCGCGTTTCCTTTTTCATGCAGCGCACGCGCCCTTTAGCAATATTCAACTTGATGGGTCCGGCTTCTAGTGTGTACTGAACATCACCGGGAAGCATTCGTTCAACACGATTCAGCAGTTTCCGTGGCGTGAAAGGGTGGACTAAGGTGAGGTTTGCTCCGCTACCGGGATCAGGCTTTGTGTCTTCGGGCGAAACGAGGATTATTGGGACCCCATCGAGTTCCGCTCTCGCCTTCCGGCACATACGCGTGCCTGAAGTTTTCATTGATGCAGCATCAAGAACCAGAAGGTCGGGGGTGGTTTTCTTCGCCGAAGATACAGCTTTCTCTATTTTGTGATGTACTTGAACTTCGTATCCCTTGCGTTCAAGGGCAGGAGCGAATGAAGGAGCGTTTGCACGACCACTCTCAATCAACAGGACATCTGCTTTTGGCATTAGGGGATCCAGGTTCCCTCAAACATTGGACAGCCCCCTTATGGCGCTGCCGGATTTCCATTCTACCATTTTTGGGTTCGACCGCAACTGGGACATTCGTTCTGGACAGAATGATTGTTTTTCTCAAAAAATAAATAACGCGGATTAGCCAGACTGACGAAGAACAGTTTTGAGATCTTGCCTCTGACTGCTTCGTATTCGGCTGACGCCGCCTCCCTCTTTCGGGTCACGCCCTCCTCCGAACCCTCTAAAAGGAACTTCATCAAGAAGTTTCGATCGCTCAGCAGCATAAGCCGTTGGGGCAACCCATAAGGCTAATGGCGACAAACTCTCCCGAAGGAGAGGATGCCAATCCTCTCCACCATCCCACGAGCTGATAGCAAAATTGCGACCGATGGTCTGCATCGCGTTAATGACTTCATCTTCACGTGAACGACAGCGCCCATCGGCCTTCAGTATCCACGTAGTCATATCCGCGGGCTCGCAGAAATACTCCAGGTGAGTCCACTCCTCCAACTCCTGCGCCCAAGCCCTCTCTCCTGCAGCCTCGATGACTTTTGCCGCACCAAATAATGCGGAGGCAAAAGCCGGTCCCCCACCGACCATCACACAGGTTCCATCTTGAACTTCGTTAGCGAAGTGCCTACCCGATTCGAGTTGGTCTGGCATCCACCGCTCAAGGATCACCGGCAATCTTTCCAGTACTTTTGATAAGTGCTGCGCTGAGTCGTCATCGCATAACCTTGCAGCAAGCGCATATCCCATGAGTAATGAACCCAAGTAACTGAGCAGACCAGGACCAGATGGAAGATCGGGGAGTTCAACTGGGAGAACAATACTCGCTGTCTCAGCGAGCGTACTTTCGACATCGCTTGTAATCGCCAGCGTTTGAGCCCCGATCTCATTGCCCAATTCCAGCGCCTCTATAGTCCGGGCAACTTCCCCCGAGGAGGAGAACCCTACAAGAAGAGTATCCTGACTAGTCTCCCCAAGATCTGGAATTAGATAGCGGGAGATATACATCGACGATCCAGCCTGCACTTGCCGCTTTGCCAGGGTTCGAAATATCATCTCCAGGCCGAGGGCAGCGTGATGGGAATCCCCTGAGCCAAAAAGGACAACCTTCCTCACCGCATCGCTCTCTAACACTAGATGCGAAGCCTGATTGGATGCTTTATTCCAGAACTCGGCGATGAAATCCACAGCCATTTCGATTTGGATCGTGAGTGATTCCTGCATGACTCGCTCCTGTCCACGAGTGTATAATCAAATCGATGAAACGAGAATCTCCAAAGTATCTTTTCCTAGGAGGTATCCGGGAAGATTATTGTATCACCCATACAAATCGGGCAATTTCAGGCGCACTTGGGGGAAACGCGATCTACTCCGCGGTTGGCGCCAGAATATGGTCCGATTCCGTCGGGATTCTCGGGCGTATCGGTTCCAACTTCGATAGGACGAAGTTGGAGAGAATCGAACAGGCGGGAGTCGATACAAGCAACGTTTATACCCTCGCCGAACCACTTTCAACGATCACTTTCTACGCATATCTCTCGCCCGAAGAGCGTGTTGACGTTAACCCAGCACTTCACTACCGCCGGATTAATAAACCCATTCCGAAGGCGTTGCTGGAATACAAATCTTCAACTGAGGGACAAGGGAATCGAGAAAGCTTCACCCCCCTATCTATTCGACCGACCGACATCCCCCAATCGTTGAACGGCGTCCAAGGCATACATCTGGCGCCAGCGGATTATCTATCCCATTTAACCATCCCCCCACAGCTCCAAGGCGATGCCATCCGTTGGATTACCCTGGACCCTTCAATCCGGTACATGAACCCTGATTTCAAGCGGGATTTGCCGACCCTTCTAAAGGGCGTCGATGTCTTTCTTCCCAGTGAACTCGAGGCGCGCGAGTTCTTTTACCAGGGGAAAATGGACACATGGGAAATCGCGGAGGCTTTTGGCGAAATGGGACCAAGGTTTGTCGTGATAAAACAAGGGAAACGAGGGCAGGCACTTTGGGATCGCGATTCGAAACGTCGTTGTCTCATCCCGGCTTACCCGAGCAAGATTCAGGACGTGACAGGTGCCGGGGATGCCTTCTGTGGTGGATTTCTCGTCGGTCTAAACGAAACGCAGGACCCTGTGGAAGCATCGCTCTGGGGCAGCGTTTCGTCGTCGCTGGTTGTTGAAGGAAGCGGTGCACTGTACGCTCTGGGTGCTGCACCCGGGTTGAAACAAGCGAGATTGTCTGCGCTACGATCAGGACTAAGGGAAATATAAGAGATGGATTTAGAACGACTCATCACCCGTGCAATCGAGATTCAGTCTATCCCCGCACCTACTTTCAATGAATCGAAACGTGCTCTTTACCTCAAGAAAGCTTTCGAGAACACAAACCTCAAGAATATTGAATTGGACACTGTTGGAAATCTTTATGGTCTGATCCCAGGTTCAGGCAACCGTTCAATTATTGTCTCTGCTCATCTGGATACGGTCTTCCCAGAGGATACACCTTTAGACTCGCGCCGCGATGGGAACCGTATCTTTGGTCCAGGAATTGGGGATAATTCCATCGCCTTAGCGACACTTGTTGAGTTGGCACTTGATCTCTCATCAGAGAAGCTTGAACATGATATCTGGTTGGTTGCTAATGTGTGTGAGGAGGGGTTGGGTAATATTCGTGGAATGCGAGAGGTTGTAAATCGCTTTCAAGATCAGCCACAAGCCTATATCGTTCTGGAGGGAATGGCGCTTGGTAACATCTATCACAAAGGACTTCGGGTAAAACGGTACCGGATCACTGTCGAGACAGAAGGAGGGCATTCTTGGGCACATGCGGGTCGGCCTTCCGCTATTCACACCCTCTTCAAGCTAGGTTCTGAAATCATCGATACCGACCTGCCCGTTGACCAGCGAACGACTCTCAATGTGGGAGTAATCGCAGGAGGAACTTCCATCAACACGATTGCCAATCAGGCCAGTCTTGAACTCGACCTGCGTTCCGAGGGTGATGTTCAACTGGACACTCTGGATCGAGCGATAAAAGACCTATGCCATGATTACCATCGGGATGAAATCAAGGTCAAAATTACCATGATCGGTGATCGTCCGGGAGGTTCGCTTCCCGACGACCACCCACTCATTAAAGCAGCATGTAGGGCTCTAAAATCAGCCGGGGTCCGTGAGTGTCGTCTGGAAGTAGGATCAACAGACGCCAATGCCCCTTTAAGCAAAGGATATCCCGCTATTTGCATAGGCTTAACGAGAGGTGACGGTGCGCATACCCCTCATGAATATATTGAAATATCGCCCCTCGAAAGAGGCTACACCGCACTGACGAATCTCATTCGCTCGCTGTAAGAGCCGCTATCCGTTTTGATTCTCCTCTAATTACTGTGGAAAGGTAACATAACCATAGATTACCCTCAGTCGGCCGGGCATATGCCCCATCCGTAGAGAAGCAGCATGAGCCTTGAGGTCTGCGCGCAAACCTCCCGCAGGTTTAGAACCTACGGGAGGTTGTGAGACCAATCAGTGTTATCGGGAAACCATCCAGAATCAGCACGGACTCTACGGCCCAGATGGATGTTTCCCTCCTTCACAAGCAAACTAAAGTGTGAGCAATTTACACAGGATCACGGCAGCATTGTCGGGCTTGGTGTCAGAGTCGGCGTAGGAGGAGTGCCTTCAACGTTGAACCGCGTTGAGACCCTCCATGTTTCACCTAAGAAGATCTGGACCTCATACTCACCAGGAAACCAGACTCCCGGTTCACACTCTGTGTATCCATAACCACCGGTTCCCCCATCCCACGCATGTGTTTCCAAACAGATCAATTCCGATCCTGCATACCAGATCGCAGTCCATCGCAACCCGTCCGTGAGGTAGTTATAGCTGAATGTCCCAAACAGTCTTCTGATTGGATTCGTAAAATTCTCGGACGCTCCGATCGGAAGATTTTGGCGATCGATCCGCCTAGCCACCAGCACGGGACTGAAGACCGCCTCGGGATCAGGAGTCTGTGTCTCACGCAAGAGCAGAATGCGGATCTCATCCGGGAGCGATGGTGTGGGCGTCTGCGTCGCTGTCGGGGTAACCGTGGGTGTGAGAGTAATCGTCGGTGTGTTTGTGTTTTTTAGAGTTGGCGTTATTGTGGGTGTGGCTGTTTTCGTTGCTGTTGGGGTGGTGGAGGGAGTCGGGGGATAAATTGCATAGACCGCCCGGCGCCCAAGAGACGCCGATACGATGCCCGCAACGACAAACACAGCAGCAAGCGCAAACCAACGCCACCCGATGAGCATCCGCTCTTTGCGCAAAAGATAATAGGGTAATTTCCGTGCAGCCTGGATTTGCACCCAGCCAACACGAACGGCTACCAATACACCCAACCCAAAAATTATCGTCATGAGCAGAATCGTTTGATCAATCGTCATTCCCGACCTCACGACTGTTCAATTTCCAGGATTGTCGGTCCATCGACCTCAAGACAAATTGAATAGACCTTTGCACTGACTACCTCATATTCCAATTCACGCCCCTTGACTCGCAAAGATTTCGGGGGGGCAGGTAGAGCAAGCCAAACTTGACCTTGTGCTCTCCGCTCACAGTCTATCATCACTGTGAGTGTTTGGTCACGATGATCCCAGGACTTTACACACAATCCTTGCGATATGTGTAAAGTATCCCCGACCCATAGTGACACATCTCGCGCTTCACGCAACGCGAACAGTCTTACACCATGAGCAGCGATGGGACCCGAGTGAAGAACGCTATCGTTAACAGACTTGTACTGCGCATGCCAATAATCAACACAATGATAATCGAGTGAAGGATTAAGTCCGAACACTTCGAGCGGGATTTCGAATTGCCGCTCTTCCGACTCCCAATTTAAAATAGCGATGAGCCACCATTTTCCAATAGGCCCCGCAAGCTCCATGTGCAATAGCTTTGGTTTTTCTTCCTCGAGGAGATCGGCAACACACATTCTCCCAGGTAACGGAGGGCACAAGCGAGCAAGCCAGCTTCTTCTCTCCTCATCCAGTGCGAGCAAATCGTCGGAGACGATCGCTGCTCCACCCGAGAGGGCTACTACGGTCGTCAAGGTCTGGACTTCCGCTTCAGATAACTGTGTCTCGTCCTTCCTTAGGAGCAAACAATCTGGATCATTAATCCACCAGCGGCGATGAAGCGGGGATCGTGTGATCGTGTTATGAAGCGCATTGCGCACTGAAGGAAGGTCCATCTCGTTCTGGATGAGCGCGTCGACGAAGGCATATCTTGGCTTCCAGGAAGGCGCTACGTCTGGACCAATACGCATCGAATCGAAGATGCCAATACCAGAACCTAGCGGAACGCCACAACCGACGAGAGTGCTCTCGTCACCTGCCGCTTCCCTGATCTTCATCAATATTTGTCGCAGTGCTTGCGCACCTGTGAGTCGCGGGTTGTAGCGTTTGCCAGCGAGCGCGGCAGCATACAAGAAATCAAGCTTGAGGTATGAATAACCCCAATGGTTTACAACAGTATCGATCACGTTGGTAATATCCTCTTGTACGCCAGGATGGGTCACGTCAAGAGCACGGCCAAAAGATTCCCAAACCCAACCCGTGTTTGCCGGCAGACCATATCGGTTTCGAAGAATCCAATCCGGATTTCTTTGCACGACTTGCGCGGAACGAAGGGCAATAAAAGGCGCAATCCATAAACCCGCCTCATAACCCGCACCTTTGATCTCGCTAGCAAGCTGAGCCATGCCGCTGGGAAAGCGCTCATTCGTTGTTAGCCAATCGCCGATATCTGATTGATATCCATCATCGATTTGAATAACCTCCAGCGGGATTTCATTCTGGTATTCTTTTGCCCATTTGAGATGATCACGAATATGGGCTTGATGGACATCCTGAAAGTAGTAATACCAGGAGCACCACCCCAGCGGAGATGGTTTTGCGACTCGAACCGAGTTCTCGTCAGCCGACAATTTCAGATATGTTGACAGGGGGTCACTGGATTTCGTGTCGATGAAATCAAGGCAAGCCCAATCTGTGATGAAGGTTTCACCCGCATCCAGGAGCACATCATCCAGGTTAGTCTGTAAATGGAGCGAAGGTTGTGCACCGTCTAAACAAGACTCTACCGTCCCGAATGCCGCACTTTGAGATAGAAAACCCGCTAGAATTCCAGTATGGCTGTTGCGGTCCAGAAGCACGCCGAACATGTCTGAATGAACCCGACCTCGTCCTCTGGGAAACCTCGCGCCCGGCCGGTCTATCATCGTGCGCCTGATCGGCCCTAGTCGAGTCCCGGGCATCGTTTGCTCTGCTCCTACCAATCCAGCGTAACTCCAGCTTTGCCACCCGTTGGTATAAAACGCTAAGTCAACATCAGGTGATGAGAAGTGAACACCGCTCAGCCCGCCATTTCTCTCTTCGTTGGAATGTGCACGAGACTGTCTGATGCGACCCCAAAAGCCCGTTCTCTTATCTAGCCCCGCTGCCATCATGTCTGCCGAAATTAGCTGGATAGCGGAGGCTCCCTTGTTCTTTATCTCGAGTCGCCACAGCATCGTCGGAGATGAATGAAGCAGCGAGAAGCACAGCTCCGCGTCCAAGCTAGAATTTATCGGAATTCTCAGCGTCATGTTGGTTGCAGGTCCCAACGAGTGCGCAGCTTGCTCCTTAGCAACCTCATCCGCTCGAGAAAATTCCAGATGTGTTGTATGCGTCCTTCCGGCTTCCCTCCAAGTCAAAGCCATCGAAACATTCATGATCCTCAAATCTTGGGAGAGTGTGCGAATCGACCACGTGTCCGATTGTGGTTGTAAGGTGAAATTCAATTGGTCTGTGGAAAGTGATGTGGACATGGTCAGGTGAGCTCTCTACTATGGGCAAAATACGATCTACCCTGGGATATGTAAATTTCCGCGCTCGGTTTTGAAGAGCAATTGATCATTGCCTTCGTGTATACTTTATTCCGGCAACATTAATCAGGCAACTTTTTAACGGATTCCGCATCCAATGCAAGAGAGAGAACCGATCTCAATCCAAGCATTAAAAGCCGGTGACCGTGAAGCTTTCGCGGCGATGGTCGACGCGTACTCTCCTAAACTGTATAAGCTTGCTCTGCGTATGTTGGGAGATCCTCTTGAGGCGGAAGATATCCTTCAAGAAGCCTTTCTAAAAGCATATCGAGGGCTTGAGAACTTCAGGGGCGGCTCGAAACTAAGCACTTGGCTTTACCGAATTACTGCGAATGAGGCGCTGATGCGGCTCCGCAAACATGAGTTGGATACAGTACCTGTCGACGAACCTTTACTTCTCGATGATGGCGCAGAGATCCCTCGTGAATTAAAGGATTGGTGCTGCCTACCGGAAGCCGAGCTCATGAGCGCAGAGGCGCAGGACACATTGGATATCGCTATAAATTCACTCTCCCCTACCCTCCGGGCAGCATTTGTTCTGCGCGATCTTC
This sequence comes from Methanosarcinales archaeon, assembly GCA_048629905.1. Classification (GTDB taxonomy): domain Bacteria; phylum Chloroflexota; class Anaerolineae; order Anaerolineales; family E44-bin32; genus E44-bin32. The sequence goes on along the minus strand of JAIWHF010000005.1, from coordinate 1,592 downwards.
ATGGACTCTCGACGCGCGAGGCGGCGGATGTTCTCCAAATTTCCGAGTCGGCCATTAAAACCCGCCTTCTCAGAGCCCGACTGCAGCTTCGGGAAACTCTTTCCAGTTACTTCTCAGAGAGAATGGAACGGTTATCAAATGTCTGAACATAACCTCTGCCAAGAATTTCTCAGCCAGATCTCAGATTATCTGGAAAACAATATTGATCCATTAACCTGCGATGAGCTTGAGAAACACCTTGTCGATTGCCCCAATTGTAGAGTCCTCGTCGACACGCTTAAGAAAACAGTCTACCTTTATCAGCAGCAAGAAGCAGACATCGACGTTCCTAGTGAAGTTCGAGGGCGATTATTTAAAGTGCTGAGCCTTGATGATCTGACCCGCTGACGAAACTTTTGCCTGTTTTCAGAGCTAAGCTTGAGAGACAAGATGCCCCGCAATAAAAACGAATACAAGAGGCAGTCGGCAGAGATAACCTTGAAAGCGAAAAAACACTCGACTTCAAAAGAACCTCGAGCCGGAGAACCTTGCCCCAATTGCGGTAAGGCTAATCTGGATTATGATGGCTGTTTAAATCTGGTGTGCACGAATTGCGATTACATTTCAGGCGGCGTTTTCCACTGATAGGACCTTCCCCCTCCGGGTGAGGACCACTAAATCCAATGAGCGAGGACCGAAGCATCTATATTGCTTCAATTCTTAATACTGATATTTCCTCGTCCCAGTTTAATCTTTTTTCCACACAAGCTACCTTCAAGGAAAGGATCTAATCCTTGCGTCGAACCATGCATATACTACTCTTCGGAACCGGCGCAATCTTTATTGCCATGGCAATTGTCACAGCAGTGATTGCGTCTAATCAAGCACGAAGTGTTACAGGAACCGAGAAACCCCAGGACTGCGTAGAGCCAATGAAAGTCGATTATCCTGCTCCGGCAATTCAACTTACGGATATTGCAGGATCAACAGTCTCACTCGCCAATCACAAAGACGATGTAATCCTGTTAAACACATGGGCGACCTGGTGCGTAACATGCTGCGCCTGGTGTTGAACGCTTTTGCACGAACCGATGTTGACAGCGCAATCCGGGTCGTCAAAGCGGACAAAAAAGTTGACGCCAAGTACGTGTCCATTACGCGCCAGCTCATGACTTACATGGCGGCGGACGCAAAATCAATCCCTACCATTCTCAATATCCTGTGGGCCGCCCGGGCCATGGAAAGAATGGGTGATCGTTGCGGAAACATCGCCGAGTACATCTTCTACCTGGTCCACGGCAGGGATATCCGCCACATCTCCCTCGATGACGCCGTAGCCGAAATTGCCGCAGAGCAGGATTGAGCGTTTTTTACCGGGGAACGGGTTAGAATGGCGGCCTGAACAATGCAATGGGTGAGCCATGCAAAGCACGATCCTGTTAGCGGATGACGATACCGAACTCAGCGGTTTGCTGAAAGAATATTTTGAGACCGAGGGTTTCGAGGTACGCCTGGCCGATGACGGGCGGGCTGCTCTGGACGAGGCGCGTAAGCCGGGACTCGACCTGGTGGTGCTCGACGTGATGATGCCTGAAATGAACGGCGTGGATGTG
>JAIWHF010000004.1:0-32734 GCA_048629905.1 Methanosarcinales archaeon | reverse complement strand
TCCTGTACAAGGGGGCTTGGAAGGAAAAAGGCACCCTTTCAGGTGCCTTAAGGTAGCGGGGCTCAGATTCGAACTGAGGACCTTCAGGTTATGAGCCTGACGAGCTGCCACTGCTCCACCCCGCAACGTTTTGATTGCTGTCTGACAGCGTCGAAGATTATATCACAGCGCCAGAATCAGCGTCAAGGCATCGTTACTAAACAAGCCGGGAAAGCTGAAATTAAGGATGATTCACTGCTTCAAGTGGATGAACTCGACACCAAACCGCTCTTAACCCCCGAAGATCAAAGCCCACCAGACCTGCCATTTGCTTGGCGTCTCGAGGTCCTGCCCGGGCGCGGGAGTTGCGCCAAATATTTGATCCGGCGGCGGCAGCGGAATAATGAGCGTCTCCCCCTCGCGCACAAGCTTCGCATCGCTATGCGCCCACTCCGCGATGATGGACTCGCTCGTTGCCTCGGCGACGCTGGTCATCAACTGCACGCGCTCCGTCGCCATCACCGCAACTTCCGTCTCCAACTGCACCGCATCTCGCTCTAGACGGCGCGCATTCGCCATACGGCGATTCAGATCGCCGAGGATGAGAATCCCGGCGATTACGGACGCAAGTATTAAAACACTCGAGAGGCGATTACGCCCTTCTCCATCTTCGCTCATTGTGAGGTCATCTTACCTGAGGGAACGCCGCTCCGCAAGACAGTTAAATTAAAAAGCCCCACACGGGGCTTTGAGTGCCGAAGGCGGGAGTCGAACCCGCAAGAGCATAAAGCTCACTGCGCCCTGAACGCAGCGCGTCTGCCAGTTCCGCCACTTCGGCTCGCTCCGCTATTCTACCTGATGTAGTGTTAGATATCAACGCGCAGGGCGCTTATCCCTCTCTGGACTCCGCTTGTTTCTAGTACAAACCTGCACATGGCGTCTATACAGCAAGCTCCTCTTCCAACTCGTCCAGCTTGAGCCCAATGACCTTGCTGGTGGTATCGGTGCCCATACTGACCCCATAAACGACCTCTGCCGCCTGAACCGTCAGCCGGTTGTGGGTGATGAGGACGAATTGGGTATCCTGGCTTAGCTCGGCAAGCATGTCGGTGAAGCGCGTCACGTTCGCTTCATCAAGCATCGCATCTACCTCGTCCAAGACACAGAAAGGCGTCGGAGAAACTTTAAGCAGGGCGAAGATCAGGGCGCTCGCCGTCAGGCTCCTCTCGCCACCGGAGAGCATCGCCAGACTCTGCGTTCGGCGGCCGGGAAGCCGAGTATCGATATCGATTCCAGTCCGTGTAAGATCGTCCGGGTCTGTTAGCGTTAAATGCGCCGATCCGCCACCAAATAGCCGCGTGAAAGCATCACGAAACGCAATGGCGACAGCATCAAAGGTCTTCCGAAATTCCCTCTCCATGAGCACATCGAGTTCGGCGATAACCTCGTGGATCTGACCCTCGGCTTTACGCAAATCGTCGACCTGTGTTGTCAGGAATTCAACCCGCTCGTTCACCTCACGATATTCACGCCGCGCCTCAGGGTTCACCGGTCCCATACGCCTCAATTGCATGCGCAAGTTCCGGCTTTGTTTCTCGATCTCTGGCGGCAGTTCTTCAACGCGCGGCAAGCGTTCGACGATGCCCTCGAAAGGCAGCGGTTCCTGCCCCGGGATGTCTTCTTCGTACTCGAAAGCCACCAGGCCGAAATCATCCTCGATCCGCCGCTTCAAGCCGGTAAGCTCTTCCTGCCTGCGTGCCAACCCGATTTGTGCCTGGGAATGCGCCCGCTCGGCAGCCTGAAGCGCTATGCGCACTTCGCTCTCTTGTGCCTCAAGTTCGAGCCGGCTGCTTTCCGCAGCAGCAAGCGCTTCTTCCGCAGGTCTCATCTGCTCCTGCAGCTCTTCTAATTTCGCCCGAATATGATTGAGAGCTTCTTGGCCAACTCGAACCTGTTCCTGCAACTGTTCTGATTCCCCCCGATTGGCGTTCAAGCGTTCCTGGCGATCGGTGAGATCTCGCTCGATAAGTGTACGCCTATCCATAAGCGCCTGGACCCTGACCTGCGACTTGTCATGGGAAACCCTCGCCCGCTCCAGACGTGATTCGATCCCCGCAACCTCTGATCCTTCGCCGATACCATCCAGGGCAAGGAGAGCGGATTGATGCTTTGCTTCGATATCGTGCCTCTCTTCACGTACACGTGCAGCATGCTCACCAGCCTCAACAAGTTCGAGCCGGACCGATTCAAGTTCTCCTTCGACGGTGCCTAATTCATTTTCCACGAACGAAACCCTATGCTCGATGGTTTTCAAGTCAAGTGAAGCCTGTTCCAATTGATCCCTGAACTGCCGGCGCTTTGATTCGCTCCCTTTATGATCCTCGACTGCTGTTTCGATCGCCCTGCGGCTGGATACGATTTGGGTTTGAATCTCCTCCAATTGAGCCAACATTGTTTCCAGCGCCTTGCGTTTCGAATCATGTTTTTCCTGAAGTTTCTTGGCATCACGCTCGAGCCCACCGATCCCCTTTCCAAGACCGATTACCGCTTGGCCGGTCGGGTAAAAAATATCTCCCTTAAGCGTAACGAGCCGTCCGTCGGACGGCAGGTGGTCAATCAATCGTTTCACCGAACGCCGGTCGCGTACGACGAGGGTTCGCCCCAATAGAAGTTCTACCGCTGGACGATATTGATCGGCAGCCGTCACCAGGTCAGCAGCATTGCCGACACAGTCCGCGTCATCAATGGGGTCTAAATGCTTAAGCGGGCGTCCCGACTTCAAGGGCAGAAGCGAAAGGACAGTATCCGTTGCATCCAGTTCCGGCCCTTCAAGCGCCAATAGAATTTGGTCCAGGTCGGCAAAGGTCAGGCTGTCAAAGAAATCCCCCAACGCAGCGTGGATGGCCTGATCGTACTCTCGGGGTATCTGCATGTGTTGCGTGATGCTTCCCAGGTAGCCGGATAGGCGGCCTTCGTCGCGGGCGGAATGCAAGCGTGAGAGCTTCGCCTCGTCCAGTTTATTCGACTGACTGACGGAGAGTTGTGCGCTCAGCGTGCCTATCTCCACTTTCTCCACGTTGATCTGCTGTGCGAGCTTTTCCTCCTCAGACCGTAAAGTCTCTAATCGATCGCGCCCTGCGCTTTCGGCAGAAAGAGCTTCATTAACCATCTCCTCCGCTTCCAGGAGAGATCGCTTCGCATCCAGCAGAGCCCCCTCGCCCGCCTCGTTTTCTTTCTGTAAAGCCTGCAGGTCCTCCTTCAGACGCTCCTCGCGTCCAAGAAGGGCATCCTGCCTGATTTGAAGCTGCGTCTCCTGCGCCTCGAATGTAATTCCCCGCGCGAGCAGTGTCTCTGATGCACTCTTCACCTGCCGCGCTTCCTCAAGCAAGGTTGTCCGTTGCGCTGTGTCGATCTCTCCATCCTGGAGAAGCGTCCCGAGTCTCCGCTCGAAATCCACGACGATGGTTCTCTCCTGGGCGAGATCGGTCTCGGCTTCGACGACTTGCTTGCCCAGCAGCGTCAGCGACTCCTGAAGCGCTTGAATTTCACCGCCAAGCAGGCCATCCTGTTCCGTCAGCCAGCGCAGTCGCTCTTCTCCCACTGCCAGTTCGCGCCCAGACCGCTCACGATCCTGATAAAGGTCTGAAACCCGCTGTCGCCAACCCCGCAACTGAGATCGAAGGTCATTACTCTGTGTACGCACTGTCCCCATCTCGGTCTCAGTTTCAGCCTGCTTCACCCTCAGGTCATCCCGCAATCCAACCTGCCGGTCGGCTTCCGCCACCTGTGCAGATACGGTGTCCATCAGACGATACCAGTGAAACCCGTACCAAATTCGCAGTATTTCTTGCAGATCCGTCCGGACCTGGTCGTAATCCTTCGAGCGGTCCACCTGCCGCTTCAAGCTTCTCAGGCGCGGCTTTAACTCCGCCAGAATATCCTGGACCCGTTCGAGATTGCGTTTGGTCGTATCCAGCCGGCGTAAGGCTTCTTCTCTTCTGCTGCGGTATAGACCGATACCGGCTGCTTCTTCAAACAGTTGACGGCGTTCATCGGCTCGCAGCGACAGAGCCGCATCGACAAGCCCCTGCCCAATAATGGTGTAAGTGCGCTGGGAGAGTCCACACTTTGAGAGCAGGTCATTCACGTCGCGCAAACGGACACGTTGACCATTGAGCATGTACTCATTCTGCCCGTCGCGATAGGCGCGACGACCTATCGTCACCTCTGAAAAATCAATCGGAAGCCAGCCGTCGCTGTTATCAAAGGTGATTGTGCCCGCGGCCATCGAAGCGCGCGGTCGTGTTTCCGAACCGGAGAAGATCATGTCCTCTGTTCGTTTCCCGCGCAGCAGCGAGAAGGACTGCTCACCCAACACCCAGCGAATGGCGTCAGTGATGTTCGATTTCCCCGATCCGTTTGGGCCAACAATCGCCGTAATGGTTGGTGCGAAGCCAAAATTGATCTTCGTCGCGAAGGTTTTAAAGCCCTGGATCTCGAGGGATTTCAGATGCGGAATTCTCTTTTCCAAGTTATTTACCCGATCGTTGGGCTGATGTCGAATTGCTTAGCCCTAGTTTCTGAAGCGCATTTTCCGCCGCCGCTTGCGAAGCTTCCTGCTTGCTTCGCCCTCTTCCATCAGCTTTCACCCGCTCTCCGATCGAGACCTCGACAGCGAATTCTCGATCGTGATCAGGTCCAAATGTGCCCGTCGTCCGATAGGCCGGTATCTCGCCAAACTCAGACTGAGACCACATTTGCAATATACTGCGCGCATCGATTAATCGCTCATCCTCGAGCGCTGCCTTAGCTGCGCGTTCGAAGCGCGGCTCAATGAAACGAATAACTGTCTCGGTACCGGCGTCGAGGTACAGCGCACCGATTAATGCTTCGAATGCCGCGCAGAGCAGCGCAGGTCGCTGGCGGCCACCCGTCGCGCATTCTCCTTTGCCCAAGAAAATAACCTCACCCAACCCGAGTTCGCTGGCGAAGGCTGCTAACTGTTCCGTTCGAACCAGCGCCGAACGCAGCCGGGTGAGTGCACCCTCATCCATCTCCGGGAAGCGGTTATACAACCAGACCGCGGCAATGAAATCCAGAGCAGCGTCCCCAAGGTATTCCAGACGCTCGTTATCCTCCAATGCCTCGGGGTGCTCGTTTAAGTATGAGCGGTGCGTTAGGGCGCGGCGGAGCAAACTGGGATTTGAGAAGGACAACCCCGTTTGCCGGATGAACTCATCCGGTTTCACTATGACACTCTCCATGAACTTGGGGGACGCCGAGAACTCAGCCGATCTGGGTACTCCGCGTTCCGCCAGTTCCATCAAATCCGATTGATTTAAGCGATCCTATTTTAACCTTTGAATCTCCGAAACGCCAGCACCGCATTGTGACCCCCAAAACCAAAAGCATTGCTCAACGCGACTTCAACTTCAGCCTCGCGGGCGTGGTTAGGGATGTAATCCAGATCGCATTCGGGATCGGGATCATTGAGATGGATCGTTGGCGGTAGGATCCCATCTCGAATCGCCATGACGCAAATGATAGCTTCCAGGGCGCCGGTCGCACCCATCATGTGCCCTGTCATAGATTTCGTGGAAGAGACAGGCACTTTATAAGCAGCCTCTCCCAGCGCGGCCTTGATCGCCTTCGTTTCCGAGATGTCATTCAACTTCGTTCCCGTCCCGTGGGCGTTGATGTAATCAATCTCATTTGGGTTGACTGCGGCAGCTGCAAGCGCTTTTTCAATGGCCGAAGCGCCTCCCGCGCCCGTTTCTGATGGCGCGGTGATATGGAATGCGTCGGTCGTTGAACCGTATCCTACCAACTCAGCGAGTATCTCCGCGCCTCGATTGCGTGCGTGCTCCAGGTCTTCAAGGATGAGCACCGCCGCACCCTCTCCGACCACCAAGCCATCACGGTTCGCGTCAAACGGTGCGGGAGTTTGAGAAAAATCTTCGTTTCGTCTCGAAAGCGCTCCTAAACGATCGAAGGAGGCAACGCCGAACATGGTGATGCTCGCCTCCGCAGCACCGGCCAGACAGATATCCATTACACCTGTGCGAATGAGCGTAGCAGCCAGGCCAATCGCGTCGGCGCCAGAGGCGCAAGCTGAGGCAATGGAGAAGGAGGGTCCCTTGGCGCCAATGTCGATTGCCACACCCCCTGAAGCCCCATTGGACATGAACATAGGGATCGTAAAAGGGCTAATCCGACGCGGGCCATCGTCGGCCATCACCTGCGTGCCCGTCTGCAGCGTACCCAGACCGCCCACTGCCGAGGAGATGACAACTCCGACCCGATCAGCACCCTCAGGTTGTATTTCCAGCCCAGAATCCTGCATCGCCTGTGAAGCTGCCGCGCTTGCGAACTGCTCAAAACGATCCCGACGGCGCACCTGGCGCGGATCCATATACAACGCAGGGTCGAATTCCTTAACTTCACAAGCAATCTTAACCAAGAGATCGCTCGAGTCGAACAACGTGATCCGTCCAACGCTTGATACACCAGACTTGAGAGCTTCCCAGGTCTCCATGACGTTGAAACCCAACGGGTTGATCGTGCCCATCCCTGTTATAACAATCCTGCGTTCCATGCACCTATCCTCCACTGACTCACTTTTCCCCTTGAAACAACCAGCTCTCAATCGCCGCCGGCCCTAATCTTACGTGCTTCAAACGCCCAGCGTCTTAAACCCCGATCCCGTGAGGATCAGGACGATTGGGTCCGGGCAAGTTTCGAAAACCTCTTCAAGCGCACATATGACGAGTGCAGAAGTCGGCTCTACATACAACCCGATTCGAGCCAGCGCGTCGCGTCCTTTCAGGATATTTTCTTCATCGACGGCGATCATCTTCCCCCCGCTCTCGGCGATAGCTTGCAGAACGGCGTCCCCGCGCAGCGGCTGGATGATGCGTACCCCCTCGGCGACTGTTACCCCCTCAGAGATCGTATCCAAACCCGAAACGCCGTCGGAAAAGGCCGCCCACAGCGGCGCACACGCGCTCGCCTGAACGCCAACTAAGGCTGGGATGTGATCGATTTCGTCTGCTGACTGCAACGCTTGAAACCCTCGATGCAACCCTAATAGCAGCGTCCCATGACCAACAGGTGCAATGACGGTTCCCGGAGATCCTTTCAGTTGTTCCGCGATTTCAAAGGCGATGGTCGCCATTCCGGCAATGCCGTGTGGAAGATATGCATGGCTGGCATACACGACCCCTCCCTCGGCCTCACGCTGGACAGCCTCCGCGCTCGCCGAGCGTGGACCTGGAATCCGAACAATTTGCGCGCCATATGCGCTGATCTGCGAGCTCTTGGGACCCGATGTGGATTCAGGGACATAGATGCGCACCTTAACACCCGCCCGCGCGGCATATGCGGCCAGGGAAGCTCCTGCGTTCCCGGATGAATCCTCAACTGCCTCTTCAATTCCGGCAGCGATTAACGCGCTGACCAGTACCGCAGTTCCCCGGTCCTTAAAAGAACCGGTGGGGTTCAGGTTTTCACACTTGAAGAAGAGTTCGCGCGAGGATATTCGCTGAGAGAGAAGCGGCGTGTCTCCCTCCCCAAGGCTGACGAAATCTACATCTGCAGGCAGGGGGAAACTCCGCCGGTAGCGTTCGATCGACCGGCGACCAGGCCTAGCTGGTTGGACCGGATCATAGGAGATTTGATCTTGATAATCGAAAAGACCGCCGCATTTCTCGCAGCAGTAAGGGAATCCCTGTGCTGGATAAGGCTGACCGCAATTCGTGCAGCGAAACGGCCACTCCCAGGAATTTCTGTCGGCAGACATAACTCTCCGCGAATAGCTCAACCACCATCCCCATGATGGAATGAGCCCTCAATAGTTCGCGCTTATTCCGGGTAGATTTCCTTCTCCCTCGGTGGGATGGTCTGTTTCATCCGCTTGAGGCCATACCTTGCAGCTTCAAACACTCCGGCATCACGATGGGCTGCGGTGCAAACGACCATAACGTTTGGTGCGCCCGGCTGTACCTCACCAAGGTGCTGGACAAGTGCCACACCCTCAACTGAAGCCCAGCGGTCACGAATTTCCTGAGCGACGTATTCCATCTGCTCTTTAACCATCGGGCGTTGGGGGTCAGAGGATTGGTGAGGGTTTTCCAGAGGCTCAGCTCGTTCGCTGTGTGCCTGCACGCCCTCGGTCAAGACGCAGGCTGCTCCCGAAGCTGGTGTGATGATCTCTTTTAAAAGGGCATTCATATTCAGCGGTTCCCGAGCAATGCGGAGTATCGTTAGCTGGTCGACGCTTCCGCCGCTCACTGGCGGGAAGATCGCTACTTCATCGCCTTCTTTGAGTGGATGGTTATCAAACGCGAATTCGCGGTTCACGGCGAAGATTGCAGAGTTAAACGCCTTGATGAGCTCCGGGTGCTTCTCGCCAAGGAGGCTCTTCAAGTCCTTTACCCGTAATCCATCAGGGAGCGATACGATCTCTTCCCTCACGCCCGCCAAATCCCGCATCGTAGCAAAATAGAGAATCCGCAACGTCATCCGTTATCCTTTCTAGAGATCCAATCCCCGCGTGCACCGATATTTGTCTCGCGCAGATTACGTTTCGAGGCGCGGGCTTCTTTTCCATTGACTTGATCTAAAATAATTGTCAAATTATACAGGGCGTCCGTCCCTGCCACCAAACCAGAAACGCAGCACTGTAACACTTGACAGACAAGTATTAGTAATTTACTATATTACTATACTAGCAAATTAGGAGCACTTTATGACCGAAGACTTTACGCTAACAAAGGTCACGAGGAACGGACAAATCACGCTGCCCGCGGCTGTCCGGCAAGCGGTGAATATCGAGGAGGGGGATCTCATCGCAGTATTTGTTGAGGGAGACACAATCAGATTGAGTCCCCAGAAACTGATCGATAAGAGTCAGGCGTATTTCTGGAGTGAAGATTGGCAGAAGGGCGAACTTGAAGCCAGCGAAGATATCGGTGCAGGACGCGTCCAGGAATTCGGTGATGTTGACACACTTATTGACGCCCTTGAAGCTGGCAAAGCTTGATGCGCCTCGTTCTCACCAATCGATTAAAAAAGGCTTATCAATCCCTTGCAGCTGATGACCAAGGACGGGTAAATAAAGCCATTCGGCTCATGTCGAGTGATCTTCGACACCCCAGTCTGCGCGTAAAACGGATTAAAGGTACACGTGGCATCTGGGAGGCGCGCGCAAGCAAATCCTTGAGGATCACATTCGAGACTGAGGGTGATGCACTATTCTTTCGCAATGTCGGCCATCACGATCAAACACTGAAGAAGCCGTGATGGGAAACGCATGATGAGTAAGGACATCTTCGTAAACGGTTTTTGAACGATAAATGTATATGAAACCTTGACAGACAATCGTCGACTGCTATAATGAGCCCGCCTGCCCGAGGGTGGGCGTTTCTATGATTACGAATGGAGTAAAGCTATGCCTGCTGTCCCCAAGCGCAAGATCTCCAAAGGCCGACGCGATCGCCGACGGACTCACCACGCGCTTAAGCTACGTCACCTAATCAACTGCACGAATTGCGGCGATCAACATCTTCCGCATCATATCTGCCCGAATTGTGGTCATTACGCCGGACGAGAAGTGATCGAAATCGAAAGCACTTAAGCCCGATCCACACAAAGCCGTGCTCATTGATGCACGGCTCCTTTTTTAAACCCAAATGCCCATAACACCCGAACGGACTGCCTTTGTTTTTCCCGGCCAGGGCTCCCAGGCAATCGGCATGGGAATGGCCTTGGCTGAAGCCGCCCCCGAAGCAGCGCGGGTTTTCCAACTTGCCGATGAAATCCTCGGTTACCCTCTATCACAAGTCTGCTGGCATGGACCGGAAGCAGACTTGAATTCCACCCAATATACACAGCCAGCGCTGCTCACACACTCCATCGCCGTGCTCGAGGTATTCAAAGCCAGGCACCCCGGCTTTACGCCAGCCAGCACCGCCGGACACTCTATGGGTGAGTATAGCGCGTTGGTAGCTGCAGGCGTGCTATCTTTTAAGGATGGATTGCTTCTCACCCGCGAAAGAGGGGAAGCAATGCGCTACGCAGGTGAGATCCACCCCGGGGGAATGTCCGCCGTGATCGGACTTGATGTAACTGAAGTTGAAGCAGCTTGCGAAAAAGCATCAGCGCAATCTGTTGGTACTGTAGCTGTAGCAAATGACAACTGCCCCGGGCAAGTCGTAATTTCCGGAGATGAAAATGCGCTTGCACTCGCTCATGACCTTCTGGACAACGCCGGTGCACGCAAAGTCATCCGCCTGGCAGTGAGCATCGCCGCACACTCCCCTCTGATGATCCCTGCTCAGGATCGCTTAAACGACGCAATTACAGCTACATCGTTCAATGACCCTCTCATTCCTGTCGTGGGCAATGTGTCAGCCAAGCCGCTTACTTCAATCCAGGAGATCAGGGAAGACCTGAACGCTCAACTCACTTCCCGGGTTCGCTGGACAGAGTCGATCGGGTGGATGGCACATTCGGGTGTAGATACTTTTATCGAAATGGGTTCGGGAACCGTTCTCAGTGGACTGCTGCGCCGAATTGATGCTCAAACGCGAGGAATCTCCCTCGATTCTCCACCGACCTGGGACACGATATAAGTTGAATTGACCCTCCTATGCTTCGGAAAATTCTCTACTCCGCCATTTTACTGCTGGCAATCTTCTTCGTAGCTCAAAACTTTAACGAGCTCAAACTCATCCTCGTTGCTTTCAGCCACAGTGACGGCCGGTGGTTAATCGCCGCAGTGCTGGCCCAACTCTTATGGTTGGTAACCATCGCCGGGAATTTCTGGGCTTGCTACCACTTGATGGGCATCCATGAAAAACTCAGCCACCTGGTCCCCTTAACAACTGCTGCGAATTTCATCAACGTCATCGCACCGAGCTACGGCGCAGGAGCACTGGCGGTATTGATTGCAGATGGAAGCCAGCGGGGAAAACCTGTGGGAAAGGTCAGCGCAGCTGCCTTTGTTTATCTCGTTTTTGACTACCTCGGATTCCTGGTTGTGCTATCCCTGGGCTTCTCCATCTTAAGCAGGCGAGGCAACCTCGATGCTCTGTTAATCGGCGCTGCTGTGTTTGCAGTGAGCATCGCTGTGGGATTGCTCATCCTGATAGCGATCGGCGTCCATTCCACCGATCAGCTCGAGCGAGCAATCCTCTGGCTTGTTGATTTAGCCAACCGCCTTCTCCAACCCTTTTTCAAACGGACCATTATCAATCGATCCAAAGCGCAGAACTTCGCGCTAGATATCGGCGACGGGCTGCTCCAGATCCGCCGCTCGCCCCGGGGGCTCATCCTGCCCTTCGTTATGGCATTGGCCCGGAAAGCGATGATGGTGGTCATCCTTTTCTTCGTTTCGCTCGCCTTCCACAACCCCTTTGGGATCGAAACGCTATTAGCGAGTTTTAGTGTGAGCTATCTCTTTATCATCGCTTCGGTCACACCCTCTGGAGTCGGTTTCGTCGAAGGCGCAATGATCCTGACCCAAAACGCTATGGGGGTGGATCCACTCACTTCCACGGCCATCGCTCTCGCTTATCGCGGGATCACATTCTGGCTGACGTTCGCCTATGGATTTATTGCCATACGCATGATTGGATTCCAACGCGACAAACCAGCGGTGAAAGACCCATCGCTCGACGAACCAGAAAAGATCCATTCCTCAGAAAAAGGATTTATCGAAAACAATCCCGATTCAGACCAGCGGAAAGATTAATCAGCCATTCCAGGTGTACTGAAGGGCGGGTAACATCTTCGAACGAGAACAGTTTAGGATTCATCCTCTTATTAGCTTCTGGTGTAAAATCAATTAGATAAGATATTACACTCGGGAATGATGATCCAACCCTGGCAGACCGTCTGTCTGTAGAATTTGCTCTGCTCACTTTTTACCGGTGATTAATACCTGTATCTGACCTGAGTTGGAGTCAATCGCACCCTGTATTGCTGGAACAACGAAACGACACTTGCCAATCATGATTCTAGCTGACGCCGCCTCCCTGCTCACGACCCCTCCGGGGAGTCTTGTCTACCACCTGACGCTGATCATTTCACTTTCAATTCTCTATGCATTAACCTGGAGCAGCTCTCCCCGCACAGATGCTCTTGCTGCACGCTGGCGAGTGACAAGCGGTGTAATACTGGGGCTCCACCTGCTCACAATGATCATCGCCGGATTATCCTGGCTTGTGATCCTCAACGGACAAATAATTCTCCCCCCGCTCGACCGCTTCGTGAGCTTCACCTCCCTGTTGCTTATGAGTTTTACTTTTATCTTCAACCCACCCACAAAGCAAAGCTCGCGCATACTTGCGGTTGTCCTCGGCGTTTCGGTCCTCGCATTATTGGGGACAGTCTACTTCCTGGTCGGGCAGGAATCTCTGCTCCGCTTCAACCGGACTCCCGCCGACGCTGTATGGGGAATCTCAACATTAATCCTCTCAATAATCACGCTGACCTTTCTGCTCGTCCGTCGACCAGCGCAATGGCAAATCGCCTTCGCAGGATACATCCTGCTTACTGTTGGCTACAGCTTGCACATGGCCCTCGGTCCTGCAGATGGCTCTTTCGCACCCTTCGTGCGCTGGAGTGAGTTGGCGGCATACCCTGCGTTGATCATCGCCGCCGCGCGCACATTTATCACAACAGAAGAAACGGACGCGACAGATGCTCCTCCTGTAACCACACAATCACCGGATCTTGAACTCCAATTCCTGCCTAAAGTCTTCGCCAGCGTCTCTGATGTTTTCCAGGCGAAGGAACTCAGCGATCTTGCGGACGCAGCCGTGCGCGGCACTGCATATGCGATGAAAGCTGAAATATGCCTGCTGCTCACGCCCCCGGAAACATTGGAATATCTATCCGTTGCGACGGGTTTCGATCTCATACGCGAACAGCACATCGAGGGGCAAGCCTTCGATACAACAGACCTTCCCGTCATCGCCAATGCATTACGCAGGCAACGATCGCTGATCCTGCCGGCAGAGAGCAATGCGCCCGACCTCGCCACACTCCGGCGGGGTCTGAACCTCAAACAAACAGGCCCAATGCTTTTCGCTCCTCTGACATCAGGAGAGCATGTACTTGGGGGATTGCTGCTGCTCTCTCCTTTCGCCCGGGAGCGCTGGTCGCAGGAAAACCGCACCGCCCTCTTGCAGCTCGCGGATGTAATTGCTGAGCGTTTCGCGGCGCTTACAGCAGATGACGAACTTCTTTCATCAAGCCTGGTAGAGCCCTTCATGTTAAGCACAGACCTGGAGGAGTCCCGCCGGATCATTCAAAACCTCCTGATCAACAATACCCAACTGACGGATGAACTCATCGCCGCAACCGATCTGGCAGGACAGGAGCTCGGCGATTTTCTCACCAGCCATCAAGACGCGGAGGGAACCATTCAGTTTCTCGAGAATGAGATTGATAGGATGCGGGATGCTATAGAAGAGCCGCCTACCTCCTCCGACATCAAACAAATAGATTTGCTCTCCCAGCAGCTTCAACTAACGCTCCACGAATTGGCTGAAGCGCGGTCTAACCTGGCCCTTATTCAAAACGGGAACGATTCATTTGCGCCCTCAATAGGACGATCACCCAGCATCTCCCAGATCGCCGCGCTCTCGCTCGATCTACGGCAACCGATGTCGGCAATATTGGGATATGCCGAACTCCTTCATGATGATGCAGGTGAGACATTGACAACCAGTCAACGCGAGTCCATCGACCATATTTACAATAACTCCGAGAGACTGTCGGGGCTGCTTAATGATCTAATCAATCTCAGTGCGATTGAAGCCAGAACCATCGCTCTCGTGCCTGAGCCTATCGATATTGTGCGCTGTATAAAGGATGCGATTCGCCAGGTTTTCCCATCTGCTCGAAAGAAAACCATTGAGATGCGCGTATCGCTCCCTCAGAATCTCCCGAAAGTCCTGACGGATGCAGATGCCACCTTTCAGGTTCTAATCCACCTGCTCAATAATGCCATCGGTGCGACACCTGAAGGTGGATTAATTAAAATCAGCACAGGCCTAGCCGCTTCGGATCAATCAGGATTTCTCACGCTCCAGGTGATTGACGGAGGGGCAGGAATTCCCGCCGGGGACTTGGGGCGGATATTCAGCTTCGGCAATTCAACAGAGGAAACTCCAATCCAGGGCCTCGGAGGCGATGGAATTGGTCTCTCCATCGCACGCTCTTTGGTCGAAGCCATGAGTGGACGCATTTGGGTGGACAGTCAGCCGGGGTCTGGAACCACATTTTCAATCTTGTTGCCGTTCTCAACGCAAAACCCAACCTATACAGATCGTGTGGAATAGCCCTGATGCAACTGCTAAAGAATCTGATCGTTGGTCTAACCATTTCGATTCTCGCGATCGCTGTGCTCCTGGGAACCTGGTTGACCGTCTTTGCTGAAGCCGAAGTATCCTCCTTCTTTGATCGCCAGAAAGCATCTGATCCAATAATGGTCTGCGCACCACCCGACGGTTGGTCTATGTACCGCGTCCACAATGGGGACACACTCACAAATCTCGCTGACCAGTTTCGGATCGAGCGCACAACATTGATGTCGATCAATTGCCTCGAGAGTGACATCACACCTGGCGATACAATTTACCTCCCCGTGCTTGAAGCGACAGATCCATCGCTTTCATGCGGCCCGCCTCCGACCTGGATCCTATATCCACTGGAAGAGGGCGACTCGTTAAGTAGGCTCGCTGAGCGATTCGGCGTCGATGAATCATCGCTATGGCACGCGAATTGCATGGATATCCACACAGTATTGCCGCCTGGAATGAGTATCTATGTACCACCGGTGGAGTAAATTGAAAGGCAAGCCTAAATCGGTCGTCTATGCAGCGTTACAGACAAAGATCATCCAACCTCACAGTAAGAAAAGGCCGGGCGATCTAATGGGGAACCAGAGCGTTGACTCTGACGTTAATATGACGAGCACATTCATCCGATGAAATCCATTAATCGCTTTGATCATCTCTTGATGATCGGTACGCTTCTGGTTTAAATCCTGCTAGTTGGCGCCTGCAGCAATCTGGTGGGCATGCTGACCGGGGGCTCTGCTGCGCTTGCCAATCCACTTGTAACCATCGATCCGAATGCGGCTGCGACTGGTACGCCTTTCAACCCAGTCCCGCTCACGCAAACGCCGCCACCGCCGCCACCGCCCACCGCCACACCTTTAGCCAGCCCGACCCCGATAGACCCATGGAGCGGTTTCGCCGCCCCGGTCGAACCATCAGCGATTGAAATCCACCGTCCGATACCGCTGTTGCCGATGGGGGAAAATGTCGTAAATATCATGGTCCTTGGCTCAGATGAGCGTCCCTATAGCTACGGGCACCGAACCGATACCATGATGCTGGTCTCACTTGACCTCGAATCCGGTACCGCCACATTACTCTCCTTCCCTCGCGATCTATATGTCTTCATTCCCGGTTGGCGGGTGGACCGGATCAATGTCGCTGATGCCTACGGAGGACCTGAGAGAGTCGCCCAGACGATCCTCTACAATTTCGGCATTGAGGTTGATCATACGGTTATGATTAACTTCTATGGATTCAAGCAGGTGGTTGATGCGCTGGGCGGGATAGATGTGAAGGTCGAGGAGTATCTATACGATGAATGCGGTCGTAGAGATTGGTCCTATTCCGCCGGGAGGACCTATCACATGGACGGGTTCACTGCGCTCTGCTACGTCCGAATGCGCAAAACTACCGGGGATTTTGATCGCTTGCGCCGCCAGCAAGAGGCTATGCTGGCAATCTTCAATAAGATGCTAACCCTCGAAGGGCTCTCAAGAGTACCAGACCTTTACGCTCAATTTCGCTCATATGTTGAAACAGATATTACCGTCGAGGACACCCTCCGCTTGCTGCCTCTAGCGATGAAACTGGCCGCTGAACCGGATCGAATACACGGCTATTCCATCGATCCCACAATGGCTTCACAGTGGAGAGTGCCCTATAGCGGCGCCTCCGTCCTCCTGCCCGACTGGGAGATGATCGAGCCCATGCTTCATGAAATTTTCGAAAGTCCCCCTCAAGATTAGAACCACACCTCACGAGCTAACCCTAATCACCGCATTCAGATTTGACATTTCCCATCGCACAAACTAGGATTGACGATATGAATGACTACACGAAGCCGACTTTTACAGGAGGCTCTCATGGATGAGCCGCTTGAGGATCTCCCTCTCTTTTCGTACCAGACGACTAGCAGCGTTTCCGAGAGCGAGGCGACCGCGCCCCTTAAATCCGATTCCAGCCTCAGCGCGGCGATAAACGCATGGGGCGAAGCGCTCGAAGCACAGGGTCGTTCGATTCATACGGTTAAGGCATTCACTGGAGATATGCGCCTGGTTGGAAAGTTCGTTGGCCCTGGTCAGCCGATCAACCAGATAAGCACCAACGATCTTAAGAATTTCCTCGATTGGATGCTGAACCGGCGGGGAGTCTCATGCAGCCCAAAAACCTACGCCCGCCGCATCACCTCGATTAAAGCCTTTTACCGCTGGTTGGTAGAGACGGGCGTTCTCCAAGAAGATGTCGCAGCCCCGATCCCCCAGCAATCGGTCATCAGCCCGCTGCCAGAAGTGCTCACACAAGAAGAAGTCGATGCTGTGGTAAAAAGCGCCGAATTAATGCGTAAGGGTTCTTCTCCTGATGCACGTCCCTACACGCTTTTAAAGTTACTGCTCGATACGGGGATTAAGAAGGGGGAATGCTTAAACATCCATCTGAATCACATCGACTTGAACACTGTGGATGGGCCGATTCTATTCATCCGCTATGGAAGTGTGAGTAAGCGCTATAAGGAGCGCAAACTTGATCTGACCTCTGATTGGATTGAAGCATACCAGGAATACCTAAAGCAGTACGAACCCGCCAACCAGCTCTTCCCCTGGTCGCCGCGCAGGTTGGAGTACTTACTCGAGGATATTGGAAAAGCCGCTGGTGTGGAGAAACATCTCTCCTTCGAGATGTGTCGTTGGACTGCAGTCCTCCTCGATTATAACAATGGCTTAGACCACGACAGAATTCGACAAAAGCTAGGCATCTCGAAAATCCAATGGCGCGAAGTAGGTAACAAACTGCACCGCTTGGCTGAGAAAAACGCCTAAATCCCACCGACCCCGTATTAATATAAAAAAGAGCTGTCCAAAAAAGGAGCATTGGACAACCCTAATATATGCATCATGACGCGCCTAATGATTACATTTTCTTAACGACGATATCCCCTATCACATTGGCCGCTGCGTCTCCACGATCTGCAGCGTTGGAGAGATGACGATAGATCTCGCGCAGCTTCAACATCTCAACTACGTGATCGATATCGCGCGGCATTGCGAAGAGATCGGCGATCGCCTCTCGATAAACTGTTTCCATCCGATTCTCCAGAGCTTTCGCCCGCACGGCATGGTCGTTGGCGACATTGGGGTGATCTTCCAATCGCTGCACACCCATGTAGATCTCACGCGCTGCATCCGTTAGAAGGGAGACCATGCGTTCCATAAAGGCGTTCGGCTGCACACCGAGCATGTGCATCTCTTCGACCGTTGTATCGGCATAGTCGAGCACATCATCGATCGTTAACGAGAGTGCGAAGATATCCTCGCGATCAATCGGTGTAACGAATGTCTTGTTGAGTTCGTCAATTAGGATCCGACGCACCTCATCGGCTTCTTTCTCAAGCTGGGTCACCGCCATTGCAAGCGCTTCGCTGGGTTCCTTAACATACTCGAGCAACTTTTGCATCCCCATAACGGAATATTCCGCCTGCTTAATGAGCAGTTCGATAAAGCGGTTTGTTTTTTTGCGAGAGAAGATACTCATACGGTTTCACCCTTCGATTAATCTTATCATCACGAACAAAGGTTGTGTTTTTTTAGGCTATCCCGGATTTTCCTGGATGCTTGATTATAAATGCGAATTCCAATCTCGTGTCAGATCCAGCATTCTGTAGTCCTAATTATAGACTCAATCAGCGAACCTCTGTCTACAATCCTATAGAGTTCGTCGAAGATCGGGCGCAGAGCAGTTGCTTTCCAACGGGCAAGAGAAACGTCGAAAGATCATAACGACCTGATATACGCATGTCAAGGAGAAAGGAGGCGCGGCTTGACAGCAGACATCCTTATCAACACAATTAGGCCATGGAATCACTTGAAGTTCCTGATGGCCACCGCTCTGGTTTCGTCGCCCTTGCTGGTCGGCCCAATGTAGGAAAATCCACACTGATCAATCGCCTCCTTGGGCAGCGAATCGCGGCGGTGTCACCGAAGCCGCAAACGACCCGCCAGCGCCAACTTGGAATCCTCACGCTTCCGGATGCGCAGCTGATTTTCGTTGACACACCGGGGATTCATGAACCACTGCATAAATTAGGCGAGAAGATGAATGAGGAAGCCCTTTCTTCTCTGCAGGAGGCGGATGTCGTACTGGCGCTCTTCGACCTCACGCGACCTCCAAACGAAGAAGACATACAGGTCGCGGCGCAGATCAAAGAGATCCAAGGACAGATGCCAATCCTTATCGCCCTCACAAAAGTAGATCGCGTGCCCGATGATCGCTTGTCGGACCGGCGCGCAGCGTTTCGAACACTGGTCCCTGAAGCTGACTTCCTGGAGATCTCATCAACTCGAGGGGATAACCTGGACGAATTGGTCGAACGCATCAAAGCTGAATTGCCCGAGGGTCCTCGCCTCTTTCCACCGGAAACAATAACAGATGCGTACGAGCGCGACATCGCCGCCGACATGATCCGTGCTGCTGCTTTAAAAAATCTGCGCGACGAAGTTCCACACAGCCTTGCTATACGGATCGATGAATTCGAAGAACGGAATGAACATGGCGCCTACATCGAAGCTACAATATTTGTTGAACGCGATTCCCAGAAAGGGATCGTCATCGGCAAGGGTGGCACCATGCTGAAGACGATCGGTACGTTTGCCCGAAAGGAAATCGAAGCCGCAACAGACCGCAAAATCTACTTAAAATTACGCGTCAAAGTATTGCCCGGATGGCGTAATGACGAAAACAAGCTTAAGAGTTTCGGCTTTGGGGGGTCTGGTCACTAAGGGTGCAGATACATTCGCTGAGGGATAACCTTGAGCAAGGATAAATCGAAGGGCACAAAAACAAGCTCTTTCGGGGCGCCGGGGCGCATCAGCCATGATGCATCAGCGTTCTACAGCAGCCGCCTTTATCAGGGACGGCAGCGGGAAATTGCTTCACCCCACCCTGAGAATCCTATCCCTGAGGAAAGCCTCAATTGTTTCCACCTGAAATCATCAGGCGACATGTCCGAACTCCCTGATTACAGCGTCCACCTCATGGTGACCTCACCACCCTACAACGTCCGCAAAGAGTACGACGAGGATCTCACCCTTGAGGAATACATCGACCTACTACATGTTGTCTTTAAAGAGACCTACCGGGTGTTGGTAACCGGCGGGCGAGCCTGCATTAATATCGCCAATCTGGGTCGGAAGCCTTACCTGCCGCTGCATGCTCTCATCATTCAAACCATGCTCGAAATCGGCTTCTTGATGAGGGGAGAAATCATCTGGGACAAAGCCGCGAGCGCCTCCCCCTCCACAGCATGGGGGTCGTGGCAGTCAGCATCCAATCCTGTATTACGCGATGTCCATGAGTACATACTCGTCTTCTCAAAGGAGTCTTTTTCACGCAAACCTGAAGTCAAAGAAGATACGATCGAGCGTGAGTCTTTCCTCGAGTGGACAAAGAGCATCTGGACTTTCCCAGCCGTGTCTGCGAAGCGGATCGGACATCCGGCTCCATTTCCTGAGGAACTTCCCAGACGCCTGATCGACCTCTACAGTTTTAAGAACGACGTGGTCCTCGATCCTTTCTGTGGATCTGGAACCACCTGTCTGGCAGCATTTCGACTCGGAAGGCAGTACATCGGCTACGAAATTAATCCGCAGTATAAACAGCTCGCAGAAGAACGACTGGGAGGCGCAACAAAAGGCGATCTCCTGGGAAAAACTGCGACGGACGAAACCTAGAGGAGAAGATGGCCTACCAATCCCCGTTCTCAACTCGATACGGTTCACCGGAGATGCGCGCAATATGGTCTGAGGTGGCCAAGAGGCGCACCTGGCGTAGTGTTTGGTTTGCTGTCGCTGAGGCGCAAGCGACTGCTGATCTTGTCTCTCCAGAGCAAATTAAAGAGATCCGAGCCAAGGTTGATGCGATCGATCTGGCCCGGGCTTGTGAAATAGAAGCCGAGATCGGGCACGATCTAATGGCTGAACTGCGTACCTTCGCTGAGCAATGCCCGTCGGGCGGCGCAATCCTACATTGGGGATTAACGTCCGCAGACGTCCAGGATAACGCCGATGTCATGCGTCAGAAGGCTGCACTCGCCCTGGTACTCGACCACCTGCGGACTCTGCTATTGGCCTTCGCCGAGCGCATCGAGGAGACTCATGATCTGCCCATCATGGGCTTCACCCACCTGCAGCCTGCCGAACCAACGACACTGGGTTACCGCCTGAGCGTCTACGCCCAAGACCTTTTAGAGGGGTTCGAAACTCTCCTGAGTCTGCACCGCAGGCTGCGCGGGAAAGGGATTCGCGGTCCGGTTGGGACATCTGGTCCGTTTGTAGATATGCTAGCAGATTCCGATATCACACCTGAAATGCTCGAGTCGAACGTCATGGACTCCCTCAACCTCGAAGCATTCCCAATCACGGCGCAGACCTACCCGCGCATGCAAGACTATCGATTGATCAGCGGCTTGACCGACATCGCTGGCTCCTTACATAAGTTTGCCTTCGATCTGCGCCTGCTGCAGTCACCAGGTTTCGGCGGTCTTCAGGAACCCTTTGGTGATAAACAAGTCGGATCGAGCGCAATGCCCTTCAAACGCAATCCGGTGGCAGCGGAGAAGATTTGCTCGCTGGCTCGAGAGACCGCGGCCTGGGTGGATGTCGCCTGGCAGAATGGCGCCACGTCCCTTCTCGAGCGGACGCTTGACGATTCCGCCAACCGGCGCAGCATGATCCCGGAGGCGTTCTTAGCTTGCGATGAGATGCTGCGCACTACATCTCAAATTCTCCAGGAGTTGGTCATCGACCGCGATCACTTCCAATCCCAGCTTAAGCGCTTTGGACCCTTCGCCGCGATCGAGCGCATTTTAACCGCTCTTGTCCAGGCTGGCGCCGACCGCCAGGAGATGCATGAACGACTTCGCCAGCACAGCATGAAAGCATGGGAGGCCTATCAAACAAAGGGGAAGAACCCGCTTAAGGGCTTGCTATCCAAGGATACCGCCCTGCTTAAGTACCTGCAGCCGGCACGAATCCGTAAGCTGCTGGATGCGAGCACCTATGTTGGTCTTGCTCCTGTGAGAGCGAATGAAATGGCGGCGCGCATTCGCGAGCGATTAGCCCCAGAGCAGAAAGAATAGAATTCAGGAGTAATACCTACCCGCTCAGCAGCGCACTGGGTAGATTGAATGCGGTGTTTCTTTCGTTGTCCAGTCGTTTGAATTTACCAGCATTGACTTTGGATATAAAGGCTTATTCGAAGCAGTAACCCGACCACAGAGGGCAGACAACGATGGTGTTCTTCCTCTTTTTTGCAGCAATGTTCGCCGTCCTTGATTGGATTGCAGTCGCAACAAACCGCCGGCGGCTCGAATACGTCGCCAAACCCGCAACCATGCTGGGGTTGGTTTTATGGTTCGCGACCACCTTGCCTGCAGTGCCTGCTCCAGCAGGCACCTGGTTCCTTCTTGGAATGGGGATTTTCCTCGCCGGGGACATTTTCTTGATGCTTCCGCCTGAAAATTTCATTAAAGGCCTGCTCGCCTTCCTCCTGGGCAACATCGCTTATATCGTCGCCTTCAATCTCCCGCAGCCGATATTCCAACCGCTATCCCTTGTTTTCCTTGCGATCATCGGTGCCGCATACGTATTCCTTTTGAGACGTATCACTCGGGCTTTGCGTGCAAGTAAGCAGGGCGAACTCATCGGACCGGTGATCGCATATGCCGCCGTCCTCGGTCTCACCTTCTTCTCAACCCTATCGACACTCTTACGAGCGACTTGGCCTCCGCAAGCCGCGGTTCTTGCGGCGATCGGCGGCGGGCTATTCGTCCTCTCAGACAGCATGTTAGGGTGGAATCGCTACGTCAAGCCGATTCCGAACGGACGACTCATAACGATTATCACCTACCACCTCTCTCAACTCTTCTTGGCAACGTCGTTCCTTCTATTCCTGGATTTGATCGTGCTTTGAAGCTCGCCAAGCTTGACTGCGGGTTATCCTCAGCTAAATCAATCTGGGCGCGGGTCTCATCCCACAACACTGTTCGACTTCGCCTATCATTGTGGGTATTAGTTTGTAGTTAATGATTAGATTTGGGGGGGGAAGCTATGCATCCAGAATCCTATGGGGGATGGTTTGAGGCCCTTGATTCGTGCTGCGCCCCAATGGGTCCGCCGAAACGGCTCCCAAGATCGTCTCTACTCACACTTGGGTGAAATGCTCGGCTTCAATTTCGCGCCAGTCGACTCCCTGGGGTAAACGCAAGTATGCTCCCAGAAGTGGGTGAACCTCGCGGATCATCTCCGCCATCCGCAGCGCGACACGCCGGATGGAAAAATGTGCGTTCCTGTCTGCTCGCAACTCACAGAAATGATAGGCCTCGCGCAGATTCATCGTCATCAAAACTCTGCGATTGAAGCCGTTCGGCACCAGGTAGGCAGCGACATGTGGATTCCAGGCTTCAAGTTGATTGAATGCCTCAGCAGCCTGCTCCATCGCCTTCCTGTAAGGTGCTTCGAAGCCCGCATCCACGATTAGGCGCGGAACAGCGTAACCCAGATCAGCTCTTAACCGTTGGGGGGTTTGAGTCATCATTCGGTGGCGTTTTAGCTCGAAGTAAGCCCCTTGATCGAGCGTTGCGTCGAATGTGTAATAGGCGTGTTCCAGCTCTCGCACCGGAGCATCGAAGCGATCGAGTCCTCCCAGAAGCGCCTCAGCCAATTCCTTGAGTTGATCTCCATCCATCTCGTGCACAGTCTTCATAACCGTTGCGAAACTCGCGCCGCCTGGCGCAAAAAGTGCAGCCGCAAGAATACGCAGCTCGGCTTCAGGATCGTAATCGACCAACTCGAGCATCCCTGCCATCGGTTCAACAGGAAAAGCAGCTGCTCGTTCTGAAAACTCCGTGCCAACATCTTCGAGATATGGAACCCGGTCGGCGTATTTCACCAGGGTCGGTATCTCCACTTGAGCAACATCTTTTATTCGCTCACCGATTTCCTGAACCTCGCGCAGGGGATGAGACAGCATCTTACGAATCGCATGCTCAAGTACGCGAGCGTTGGCGGTCATACCCACATTGGCCAAGGAGGCTGCTGGCAGAAGAAAGCGGCACGCATCAATATAGCGGGAACGAATTCGACCATCCCAGCGCTCATCACTCTCGCCATCCTCGCGTGGATGCGCACGGGCGACAACATCTTTCACAGGCGCGATGGATTGCATGTAAGTGTCGAACAGCAAGTCGCAGGTTTGACGATAGATCTTCTCTGTGGATCCATCCTGCACTTCAGGGGGGACGAAGTATCCCTGACGGTCCCATTTCTGATACCGGGTCGATTTCTCGGTGTAGGAAGCCAGACGGTTTGACTCAATACACTCGATCGCCAAACGGGATACGTTCTCGAGGGCCAGATGCAAGACGGCATGTTCAGCAACCGAGGCGTGTCCGTACCCGACTACCCATCGCTCATGAAACTCTGCGGATTTCTCATCCGTCAGTTCGGCTGCGATTTCACGAAATGAAAGCGGTGACCTGGATGTTTTAGCAAAGGCCACCGCGATTGTCTCCGGATTGAGCTCCTCTGGCCGCAGCAGGTAGATCTCCCGCTTGAAATCCTCAGGCATCCTGTCCCTCCGCGTCTTGATTCAGAATCACACGCGCACGTTGAATGTCTCGCCCAATGCGAGAAAGAAGCAGTTCCGTATTCGAGAAACGGCGTTCTTCACGAAGGCGAGCGATAAATTCAAGGCGCAATTCCTTTCCGTAGAGATCCTCGTTGAAATCCAGCAAATGAGCTTCAACAATCGCCTGTTCGAGTTTGTCTTCGAAGGTCGGTCTAACACCGATGTTCGTCACCGCCTTATAGCGCTGTCCGTCGAAGCTCGCCCAACAAGCGTACACGCCCGAGCGCGGGTATGCCCTTTCTTCCCAGATTTCCAGATTCGCCGTGGGGATCCCCAGCGCTCGCCCGCGGCCTGAACCCGGAACCACCTTCCCTGGAACTACGAATGACCGGCCGAGGTATTTAGCGGTACGAGCTACAGCTCCGGAGCGCAGTGCTTCACGCACCCGCGTTGAGCTAACAACCTCACCGCCAAGAAGGGCTGGGGGGATAACATGGAGCGTAAATCCGCGCTCTAAACCAGCGGCGGCGAGGTAGTGGCGATTCCCCTCACGCTTATACCCCAGTGCAAAATCTTCACCAATCCACAGACTTTTTAAGCCCAAACGGGCCTTTAATCGGTCGAGGAAGATCCCGGCTGGGATCTCGGCCATACTTCGGTCGAATTGCTGCGTGATGACACAGTCCACGCCCAATTCGCCCAGTAACTCAGCTTTCTCCTCAGGTGTGTTGATATAAAACGCGGGCGTTCTGCCGCGCAGAAATACCGAGGGGTGAGGAAAAAAAGTAAGAACGACTGCCGGACGATTCTCCCGATGTGCGTGTTCGACGAGCGCCTTGATCAGCGCCTGATGCCCTCGATGAACCCCATCGAAAGATCCAATCGTAAGATCGCTTTGTTCCAATTGAACGGTGAAAAAATCTCGCAGATGCTGCATAGGTGACTTCAGCGGTTGAAGACCTTCTTTGGATGCCATTTTGCGCCGTCCTCGACAGCCTCAAGGATGGCGACTAGATCACCATCAGGCCCAATTGCAACCGCCATTCCAGAGGCGGATGCGTCTGTAGGAATGAGTCGGCCGAATGTCACATCTTCATAATTTTTGCCCTCAACACTGATTCTTGGAAAATCAGGAAGGGCGTCAACGGCGGGCCGTAGATATTCGTCCCACGTACCGTCGACAAATCCCAGCTCTAACATTCTGAGCGACACGCATTCTTCGATTGTAAAATGACCCGATTTCGTCCTCCGCAGGTTTGCCAAATGTGCGCCAGTCCCCAATAGCTCTCCCATATCATGAGCGAGCGAACGGATGTACGTTCCAGCCGAACACTCGATTTCTAAAACCAAATCTGGCGGGTGGTACTCTACGAGAACCATTTTATAGATTGTTACATCTCTTGAATCAAGATCGAATTCCTTCCCCTCTCGCGCCAATTCATAGGCTTTTTTTCCTTTGATCTTGATCGCACTGTACGGTGGCGGTATTTGCTCGATCTTGCCCGAAAACTCGGGGATAACGGCCTGGATATCTTCTTCGGTTGGAACCGCTCCAGTGATACGAATAGCTTCCCCCTCTGCGTCGTAGGTCTTTGTGCTCTCGCCGAAGCGGATCACGGCTTCATAACGTTTTGAAGCCGTGCTGAGATATTCACTTAAACGTGTCGCCGATCCCAGGCAGAGGACGAGAACACCTGACGCTCGAGGGTCGAGCGTTCCTGCATGCCCCACCTTGCGCACCCCTGTCTCCTTGCGAACAATGCTGACGACCTTATGTGAGGTCGGGCCGGTAGGTTTATCGACGAGGATGATCCCAAAGCGATTCATGCAGATTCCTCCGGAGAAAGTGAGATGGTCCCCCGGGTTGCGATCAGGACACGCTCCTGAACCTCCTGCATATCTCCTTCAATTGTGGCACCGGCAGCTTGTTCATGACCGCCTCCTCCAAAGGAGAATGCGATCGCAGCCACATCCACCCCCGGTCTTGACCGCCAGCTGACTTTCACCTTACCACCGGTTTGTTCTATGAAGATCATGACCACTTGAATCCCCTCGATCGTCGCAAGGAGATTCACCAAATCGGCATCGTCGGAGCCGGGGTATCCCACTGCATTTCGGTCTTCGATTGTGAGGCTCGTCCACAAGATACCATTCTCCCTTTCGAGACGGTTCAAGCCCTTGCCCCAGTATCGAACGCTCACAAAACTGCGTTGATTGAGCGTTCGCGCGTAAATCTCCGCCATGGGAGCCCCCAGGCTGATAAGTTCTGATGCGATCTCCAGCGTCCTCGGTGTGACGCTGTCTGTGCGAAAGCCTATCGTATCTGTGATCAAACCAGTCATCAGATTGGTGGCGACATCCGTGTCGATTTCCAAACCAAGCTGCGGGATGACGTCGAAGAGGATTTCTGTTGTGGCGGGGGCTTTGTGGTTAACTATGTTGATTTCAGCATAATCAGTATTGGTTGGGTGATGGTCGATATTAATATCTGGCTGCCGCGGCAAGGTCTCCACGGGAAAACCTGCCCGTTGGAGATCCGCGGCGTCCACTAAGATCAATAAATCACCATTGCTCGGGATTTTCGAAGTAACCTTATCTGCGCCCGGCAGGAAGCGAAAACGAGACGGTACTCCTTCCAGAAGAACCGGGGTGACATTTTTCCCGGCTCGTTCCAGGCTCAGCGTTAGAGCCAATAGCGAGCCTACAGCATCCCCATCTGGCCGTTCGTGGGAGAGAATGATGACCCGCTGAGCGGCGTTTAGGGCCGCCTTGGCCTTCTCAATCGTCGTTTCCGCCACTCACGTCTCCTGCTTTTTCACCGCGCTCCTCTTGCAGGCTGTCTAACAGTTCTTCAATGCGTGCTCCACGTTCATGAGACGCATCCCAACGGAAGCGGAGTTGGGGGAAGCTTCGCAATTGTATGCGTGCTGCCAGTTGGCTGCGCAAATATCCTTGCGCTGCCTCCAATCCCGCAAGGACCTCATCCATCCGCTCATCGTCTCCACTGGCGACAACATATATCTGTGCATAAGCCAGTTCCCGATCCACATCCACATTCGTGATCGTGATCATAGCCAGGCGTGGGTCGGCAACATTCCGCATGAGGATGTCGGCCAATTCCTCTTGTATACGTTCTGCAACCTTACGGGCGCGCGCCTTAGTCGCCATCGCTCAACCTCACGTAATGGGAACAGTCTCTTCAGTAAAGCATTCCAGAATATCGCCCTCTTTGAAGGACTCGAAACCCTTCAAGCCAATACCGCACTCGAAGCCGTTACGAATTTCCCGAACGTCGTCCTTCTCATGCCTGAGAGAGGAGATAGGGCCATTGAAAAGCTCCTCATCCTCGCGCAGCACCATCATACGCCCACTGCGTTGAATTTCCCCTTCTGTGACAATGCAGCCGGCGATATTACCTAGCTTGGGAATTCGGAAAACCGCACGAACGCGTGCTTTGCCAAGCACAACCCTGCGCGTCTCAGGTTCCAACATACCCTTGAGCGCCAGCTCTATGTCCTCTGTAAGGCGATAGATAATATCGTACACGCGGATATCCACATCTTCCACATCGGCACAATTCTTTGCGACTTGATCTGCGGTCACGTTAAACCCGATGACGATACCTTGAGATGCCGCGGCGAGCATGACGTCGTTTTCACTGATGTTACCCGTGCCGGCATGGAGGATGTTCACTTTAATTTCGCCTGCGCTAAGTTTTTCGAGTGAATTGACGATCGGTTCAAGAGACCCCTGAACATCAGCTTTTACGACAAGCCGTAGTTCCTTAACCTCTCCTGCTTTATACGCCGCGAAGAGCTGCTCGAGGGACTGCGCTTTTGAAGTCCCGCGGGCGCGCGCTCGCTGCTCGTTCTTTCGCTCCTCAACAATGATACGCGCCTCGCGCTCACTCTCAACGACAGTGAAGAGTTCTCCAGCGAGAGGTACATCGGAGAGTCCCATGACGGATACAGGTTGCGATGGCCTGGCGACCTTAATCGGCTCGCCCTGGAAATCAAACATCGCCCGGATTTTCCCACAGGATGTACCCACCAAGATGGCATCTCCAATGCGCAGGGTTCCATTTTGAACCAGGAACGTCGCTACGACGCCCTTGGCTTTATCCAACTCGGCTTCAATCACCGTTCCGATGACTTTGCCTGAGGGGTTGGCTTTAATTTCCGTGGAGTCAGCGACGAGATTGATCGCTTCAAGCAGGTCTTCCAGCCCGTCCTTTTCCTTTGCCGAAACGGGGACAACCATTGTTTCGCCTTCCCAGTCATCTGGAATAAGCCCGATGTCTGATAACTCCTGTTTGACTTTATCCGGGTTGGAGTTGGGGCGGTCGATTTTATTAAGAGCGACGATGATCGGCACACGAGCAGCTTGAATATGCGCCAGCGCTTCACGCGTCTGAGGCATTACGCCATCATCCGCGGCGACAACCAGCACAGCGATGTCAGCTCCCTTAGCCCCCCGCGCGCGCATTGCCGTGAAAGCGGCATGTCCGGGTGTGTCCAGAAATGTGATTAACCGCTCGTTGTGTTTAACTTGATAGGCAGAGATGCGCTGGGTAATGCCTCCAGCCTCCCCATCGGCGACATTCGTCAAACGGATGGCATCCAGCAGTGTAGTCTTGCCGTGGTCAACATGCCCCAGCACTGTTACCACCGGCGGTCGCTCCTTTAACGTTTTTGGATCTTCCTCTTCGATCAATTGTCTCCAGAGCGGCAGCGCGCCCGCTTCTTCAAGTTCGTCTTCAGCTGCAGCAAGATGTTCCGCTTCAAAACCGAACTCAGCGATCACGATCGCCGCCGTATCGAAATCTACTTGCTGGTTGATATTCGCCATCACCCCATTCGCCATCAACTGCTTGATGACTTCGATTGGGCTGACATCGATCATTTCAGCCAGGTCACGCACTGTAACTGTTGATGGGATTTCTACGGTCTTTACGTCATTCTCGCTCATATAGCACCTCCGGGTCGAGCACTCCGGCAGCACCGAGCGAGTTGGCCGGGGGAATTACAGGTGTTTCGGTGGTTCGGCCATTCCGTGCTCGGCGCGGACAGCGAAAGCTTTCGCTTCAGCCATTCTGCTCGTCTGTCAGACTATTCATGTACGCTTCTAGCTCCTGGTGAGCCTCGTCCGTCAATTCTACTTTTAATGATCGGGGTAAGGATCCTTGCAGAGCCTTCTCCCAGCACGATCGCAGATCATGCACGTAGGCTCCTCGCCCGGGAGCTTTTCCTGTCAGGTCGATTCTGACGCCATCTTGCCCATGTACAACACGTATCAAGGACCGTTTCGCTAAGATCTGTCGGCAGCCAACACACGTCCGTTGGGGTTCATGCTTTCGCCGCTGCGATCTACGTGGTGACATTTATCGACCGTCGCATTGCCCACCTGAAATCGATAGTGTTCTAATAATCCCCTTTATCCCATGCATCCTCGTCGCGCTTCCTGCGCCTGCGCACGACTACCTCACCAAGCTCCGGATCAAATTCCATGATCCGTGATTGTTCCTTGCGGCGCTGCTTCTGCTCGGCGGAGTCCTCCGCAAACTCTTCCTCGCTTACCTCGGGGGCTTGGATCGACTCCCCGAGTTTCTCGGCCAATTCTTCGACGGCATCCGCAGTGATCTCTTCCGCTTCCGTTTCAACCTCGCCCTCGACAACTGGAGCTTCAGCTTCTGTGACGGCTTCCACTTCGACAGCATCTTCGGTTTCAAGAACAGCTGCGGGCTCTCCTTCAACTTCCTCTGCAACTACCTCTTCTTCAGCGACATCTTCAATCTCTACAACCGGTTCGGGGTATGCATAAGAATTGAGGGTTTCAGCGATCTCTGTCATCGCCTTTGGTCCGATGCCCGGCAATGCTAAGATGGCATCTGCGTCCATTCCCAATTTCTGTAGTACCTGCCCTGCAGTCTTGTAGCCTGCTTCGATGAGCAAGTTCTGCACTCGTGTCGATAGTTCAACCTCAGTGAGTTCAACGTCGAAGGCTGTCTCCGGGAATGAAGCTCGCACTTCGGCTAGCTTCTCGATTTCAAGTTGCCTGCGGGCGTCCCGGCGCGACTCGATCTCTTTCTGCACTCGGTCAACGAAGGAAGTTAACGTCTGGTATTCCTCCGGTGTGATCGGACGTCCCTCTTCTTTCTTGGTTAGAATCGCCTCGACCTGCAATACGGTCTCCGCTTGCTCTTCGGCCACATCGGCGAAGGATGAATCCGTAGTGAGAATCATCAAGGACTCAACTGCAGTCTCCGGCAAACTCTTGATATCAATACGCCAGCCGGTCAGCTTTGCGCCCAAGCGAGCATTCACGCCGGCGCGTCCGATCGCCAAGCTGAGTTGATCCTCCGGAACGACGACGATCGCCGTTTTTCCTCGATCAATTTCCTCACTGAGATACACGCCGGAAACGCGGGCTGGCGCGAGTGCCTTAGCCACAAAAGTGGCGGTGTCTGGATGCCACTCGATCACGTCGATCTTTTCATCGCTCAGATCGCGTACGATGGATTGGATGCGCACTCCGCGCATACCGACGCATGCGCCGACAGGGTCCACACCCTCGCGTAGCGCAGCTACGGCAACCTTCGCACGCTTTCCAGCCTCGCGGGCGATAGATTTAATCTCCACCAAACCCTGATTAATTTCTGGGACTTCCATCTCCAGCAGCCGCCGCAGCATGTGCGGGTGGGTGCGGGAGACAACGATTACTGGTCCACGCGGTGACCTGCGCACCTCAAGAACATAGGTGCGAATGCGGTCACGCACACGGAAATGTTCGCCGGGGATTTGCTGATTGCGCGGCAGAATCGCCTCTGCTCGCCCCAGGCCAACCGTCACGGATTGCGGTGTGACCGAGTGTACCGTACCGTGCACGAGGTCACCCTCGCGCTCGACATATTCTTCATATTGGGCTTCACGCTCAGCCTCACGCAGACGCTGCAGGATCACCTGCTTCGCCGTCTGGGCTGCGACACGACCGAAGTCTTTTGGCGTGGATTCGACCATCACCATGTCGCCGAGCTCTGCCTCCGCGTCGAAGTTCTTGGCAATTTCGAGGACGACTTCTGTCTGTTCGTTCTCGACAGCCTCGACAGCCTCCTTCTCCACGAATATTTCTACGCCGCCGCTCTCGGGTAAAATCTTGACCTCAACGTTTTGTGCGCTGGAGGCGTTGACGGACCGCCGATAGGCGGAAATCATCGCCGCTTCTAACGCCTCCATCACCGTCTCCGGCGGGAGGCTGAAGCGCTCGGTAATTTCATTGAATGCTAATGCAAACTCACTCTTCATTTCTCTTCTTTCCTTGGTGATTGTTCTAAGTCTATGTTATACGCAGAAAAGTGGGGGAAACCCACTTTCCAGAACCACCGCTCTCTCAAAAGTCGTACGCATGGATTTTAGCACATGCGGGAGGGAGGAGCAAGAGTACGCAAAAAGAAATTGTCTTTTTTGAATGTCAAGCAACATTGAAGGTGGGTAGAAAAAGCAATTGGATTCATTAATCAAGGTCTTATTCACTGAATAGGTCCGTTAGGATTTCATCATTAAAGGGATCCTGACCTCGCGTTAGAGTCTCAATCCAGACCTGCCGTGAAGGTGCAAGCTGGGCGAACCCATCTGCATCATTCTCGATGAGATATTCCAAGAATATTTGGAGATCTTCGATAGCTTCTTCAGTCCGGCCGAGTAAAGCCAAGGCTATTCCGCGGTTGCCCCTCCTCCTTCCCGATGGGTCTGATGTGATAGCCTTGTCACAATGCGCAATCGCCTCCTGAGGATTCTCGACCAGACTGTAATATCTACATAGTGCATCTTGGATATACACCGCTTCCGGATCGAGGCCCTCTGCTTGTTCGAGCATATCCAGAGTTTCACCAATATTGGAGGGGTCTTGCCATAAAATTGTTAATGCCAAATGGTATTTAGCTATGGCGAAACTCGGATCGGCGCGTGCTGCCTCACGGAAGTCTTTCTCAGCACGGAATAAGTCGCCGTCTGCCGATCGCTCAATATAGGCTATCCCTCGATTGTTTAACGCTTGGACAAGGTTTGGACGAAGAACGATCGCCTCTGTATAGTAGGCGATCACCTTATCAACATCCAGTGTTTCCTTCCTGCTTTCGATCATTGCGAGAAATTGGTATACCTTAGCGGCATTCCCTGGATACCCCGGCAGGTCTTCTAACGTCCTCAGGAAAACCGCTTCAGCCTGCTCCTCACGACCAGACCAGTAGTGAGCCTGTCCAAGGATATATAGCGCTATCCACTGCACTTCATTTGGAAGATCCGTGTTTACTGTGGCGCTCAACTCTTCCGCCGAGCCAAAATGCCAGCGTCGTTCAAGACTACCTACTCGATCATCGGGAGAAGGACTCGTTACAAACGCGATCACTCTTCCACTGTCGTACTCACCCCACACCACGATATCGGCGCCAAGCTCCCCGCCGATTTCAATGGCTCGCACCTCGTCCGTAACGATCTCTGATATCTTTTTAACACTGACATTTCCAATATCTGCATTATCAAATTCTTTATACAACGCTTCCTCGAGCCTACTCGCGATGTTATATCCAACCTGCCCGCCGCCGTAATTCGCGAACTCGCTCACAACTACGTGTGTGTCGCTTGCTTCTGAGTCGTAGCGCCTGGTGAGATCAAAAAGCCCGGTTGATTCACTCCACACACCACTCACCCCCAGAGTCACGATAGTTAGAATTAATCCTGCAGATACGGCTGTGATCCACTTGGCTTTCCTACCATCCAAGACCTTCCTGA
>JAIWHF010000003.1:0-34831 GCA_048629905.1 Methanosarcinales archaeon | reverse complement strand
GGAGGAGAATCATTAAAGCTAACGTTTGGAGTGAAAGCTTGATGAGCGCATCGCTCAGCGGGCGCGGGGATTCTCCAGGCGGATAGCGGAGATCTTGTATTCGGGTATCTTGGCGATCGGGTCCAGGGTGTGATCCTGGGTAAGGCGATTAGCTGGCGCTTCGCGCCAGTGGAACGCCAGGAAAACCGTGCCGGGGGGAACCCCGTCTGAGATCTTCGTCTTCGTGCGAATCGTTCCTCGCCGGCTGTGGATGATCACGGCAAAGCCATCCTTGAGGCCGAGGGCCTCGGCGTCCTGGGGGTTGATTTCAGCGTACCCTCTTGGTTCACGCCAGTGGAGCGGCGCGCTGCGGCGGGTCATGGTTCCCGAGTGATAGTGATACAGGACTCGTCCGGTGGTGAGGGTGAGGGGGTATTCCTCGTCCGTCATCTCAGCAGGGTCTCGAGCTTCGACGGCGTGGAATTTACCTTGACCCCTCGCGAAAGTATCAACATGAAGGATGGGCGTGCCTGGATGTGTTTCGCTCGGGCAGGGCCACTGCAATCCCGCGGGCTCAAGGCGGTCATAACTCATGCCGCTATAGATCGGGGTCACGAGTGTCAGCTCATCGAAAATCGAAGAAGCCGAATCGTACTTCCATGCTTCAGGACCCGGTTTGCGGTCCAGCTTTTGGGTTACGCGAGCGGCAATTTCGGCGATGATGGACCAATCCGCTAGCGCCTCACCTGGAGGGGGAATGACCTTACGAATTCTCTGAACGCGCCGCTCGGTATTGGTGAAGGTGCCGTCCTTCTCTAGCGATGATGCGGCGGGGAGCAGAACATGGGCCAGATAGGCCGTCTCGCTGGGGAAAATATCCTGCACGATAAGCAAGTCCAGCTTCCGAAAGGCTTCTTCGACGTGATTGCTGTTGGGATCCGACATCATGGGGTTCTCCCCCATGACGTATATGGCGTGAACTTCGCCAGCCAGCGCGGCATGCGTGGATTCCACGATGGTCAACCCCACATCGCATGGGAGTTGTTCAACTTCCCAGGCCTTGGCTGTTTTCCCGCGCAGCTTGTCATCGGTTACCTGTTGATAACCCGGCAACACGTTAACTAATCCGCCGACGTCACAGGCGCCCTGGACGTTGGCTTGTCCTCGCAGTGGGTTGACGCCTGTGGATGGCTTTCCGATCTGGCCGCAGAGCATACTCAGGTTGGCCAGGGTGAGAACGTTGTCAGTGCCATTGCTGCGCTGGGTGATGCCCATGGCGTAGAGAATAGAGCTATGGCCGCGGGCTTCCTCGTAGATGGATTCACCATGTGCGCGTTCGCCCAGGGCGTACCAGCGCGCTGCCTGAATAATTTTCTCCTCCGGAACTCCGGATGCCAGAGAAGCCCTTTCTGGTGTGTAACCCTCGAGGATGGCGGCAAACGCATCATAATCTTCGGTGCGTTCCGCTATGAAGGTTTCATCCATCCAGCCTTCGCGAATGATCACATGCATCATCGCCAGGAAAACATAGATATCGGTGCCGGGGTGGGGCTGGAGGAAGAGAGTGGCGTGATCGACGAGGGGGATGCGTCGGGGGTCGATGATGATAAGGTGAGCGCCTTTCTTCACCGCACGCACGACCTCATAGCTGATAACGGGATGCGCTTCCGCTGTGTTGGATCCGGTGATGAAGATGCAATCTGCGTCGCGGATCTCGCGGACAGAGTTGGTCATTGCGCCTCTACCGAAGGCCTTCACGAGGCCTGCAACGGTGCTGCTGTGTCAAAGCCTGGCACAGTGATCGATGTTATTGGTGCCGATCACTGCTCTCATGAATTTCTGGAAGAGGTAATTATCCTCGTTGGTGCAGCGGGCGGAAGCCAGGCCCATGATCGAATCAGGGCCGTGGCTTTCAGTAATTTCGCTCAGTCGGGAGGAGACGAACTCGAGCGCTGTGTCCCAATCGACGGGGACAAAATACTGCTCAACATTGGGCTTACGAATATCCAGCGGCGAGGTTTCCGGCAGCTCCCAGGGTTCTTCGGTCAGTCCGAGTTTATATGCGACGTCTCGACGAAGCATGGGTTGCTTCAGGCGTTCCGGGCTGGTGGCGAAATCCCATCCATATCGGCCTTTTGTGCAAAGAAAGGGCCCGTTGGCCGCGCCATGCTCAGGAGCCTGGGCATAGATGATGGCGTCGTCCTTGGTGGCGTACTCGATCTGGCAGCCGACGCCGCAGTAGCCGCAGACGGATAAAGTGCGATCTAAATCCCATTCCCGACCGCGCTGTAGTCTTGATACTGGCATCAACGCCGCCGTGGGACATACTTGTACACAGTTGCCGCAGAAGACGCAGGTAGAGTCGATCATCGGGCCGTCATACGGGGTGGCAATGTTTGTTTCGAAGCCTCGATTGGCGAAATCGATCGCGTGGACACCTACGATTTCGTCACACACGCGCACGCAGCGCCCGCAGAGGATGCAATACTGATGATCACGCAAGAAGAAGGGATTGTCGTCTTGAAACAGAGTAGAGGAGACCGTCGGCTCATAGCTCGTTTCTTTAAGACCGTATTCATAGGCGTATTCCTGCAGCGTGCAGGATCCTGCCTTATCGCATACCACGCAATCGAGGGGGTGATCGGAGATGAAGAGATCGAGAACACCTCGCCGCAGTTCCGTGAGTTGTTCTGATTGGGTTTGAATGACCATGCCTTCTGCAGCGGTGAGTCCGCAGCTCAGTACAGGCTGGTCTTGGCCCTCCACTTCGACCAGACAAAGGCGGCAGCCTCCGGAGATGCTGAGTTCGGGATGGTAGCAAAGATGGGGTATATGGATGCCGTTGTCGAGGGCGGCCTTGAGTATGTTCGTATCTGGCGCCACCTGGATGGTCTTTGTGTCGATGCTCAAGGTGATCATGTTGAACTCCCTATCAGCCAATGGATTGTCATGCTCACTATCGCTCAGGCGCTCGTCGGCATCAGCGCTTCGTATTCCTGGCGGAAGAAGCGCAGCGTGCTGAGTACCGGGTTTGGTGCCGATTGGCCCAGACCGCAAAGGCTTGTCGATCTCACAAGCTTACAGAGAGCTTCAAGCTCGTCGAGGTCCTCTGGCTCGCCGCGTCCCTCGATGATCTTGTCTAGCAGTGTGCGTATTTGCACGGTGCCCACTCGACAAGGGACGCATTTTCCACAACTCTCGTCTACGCAGAAATCCATGAAAAAGCGCGCGAACTCGGGCATGGACGTTGTGCTATCAATGATGACCAACCCGCCCGAACCCATGATCGAGCCCAGTTCCTGGAGGCTCTCGTAATCGACGGGCGTATCCATGTGCGTATTTGGGATGCAACCGCCGGACGGTCCGCCTGTCTGTGCGGCCTTGAACTCGGCGTCCCCGGGCACGTCGCCTCCGATCTCGTAGACGATCTCCTTCAGGGTGATGCCCATGGGCACCTCAATCAGGCCGGTGTTGGTGAGCTGACCTGCGAGTGCGAACACTTTCGTGCCTTTGCTTTTCTCGGTGCCGATCTGAGCGTACCAATCAGCGCCTTCCTTGATGATTGCGGGGACGCTCGCCAAGGTTTCGACGTTGTTGATCACTGTGGGTTTACCCCACAGGCCCGATGTGGACGGATAGGGGGGGCGCATGCGCGGTACACCACGCTTTCCCTCGATGGAGTGGATCAGGGCCGTCTCTTCGCCGCAGACAAAGGCGCCGGCGCCAATGCGCACATCGGCGCTATAGGAGAAATCCGTGCCCAGGACGGATTTACCCAGGATCCCGTGGCGTCGCGCGGCGCGAATGGCGCCCCGAATTCGATCTATGGCGATGGGATATTCCGCACGAATGTAAAAATAACCATGGTTGGCACCAACAGCATAGGCGGCGATCATCATGCCTTCGAGAACTTGATGGGGGTTGTCCTCCATCACGGTGCGGTCCATATAGGCGCCCGGGTCACCCTCGTCGCCATTGACGACGACGTACTTGACGTCCGATTCTTCTCGACGAACGAAGCCCCACTTCAAGCCGGTGGGGAAACCCGCTCCGCCGCGTCCTCGTAGACCGCTGCGCAGTATCTCATCGCACACTTGCTCGGGGCTCATCTCGGTGAGCACCTTGTGCAGCGCTTGATAGCCGCCATGCGCGAGGTAATCCTCGAGCTTCTCAGGGTCAACATAACCCACATCACGGAGGACCACCTTGAATTGTTTGGTGAAGAAAGGTAGATCGGGAGAGAGGATGTGTTTCTTGAGCGATCTCTTTTTACGGGCAGCCTCGAGGCGGTCGCGTACCGCCTGAAGTTCCGGGGAGAGCTCCTGCTGTTTCGCCTCCTCCGGATCCCAGGACACAGTCTTGACGACAAGCTCCTCCGCGCATTCAGAGTCAACGTCGGCGTAGTAGACTTCCTCGCCCGACTTCTCCTGGACGCGCACGAGAGGACCACGGCTGCAAAGCCCCATGCATCCCGTCTGCACCACTTCGACCTCGTCTCCGGTCGGGGCGGCCTCGACTGAGTCGCGCAGGGTTTGGATCGTATGACCCGCCCCGGCGGATAGACAAGCTGTGCTGATGCAGCAATGTATTCGTTTGTCAAATTGGGATTGACGCGCCTGTTCCTTCTCAGCTATCTGATCAAGCTTTTCGCGGCTCATCCGGCCTCCTCTTGATCCTGTGCGACCCTCTCGTCCGTCAAGATTAGCCCCACTTTTTCAGCGATCGTCTCCGGTGTAGCTTTTCCTTGTATCTCGCCGTTGATCACGGCAACGGGAGCGAGACCGCAGCAGCCCAAGCAGCGGGCCGTCGAGAGGCTAAACAACCCGTCATCGGTGGTTTTCCCCACGGGGATGTTGAGTACGGCGGACATCTCTTCGACGATTTCTGAGGAGCCCTTAACGTGGCAGGCTGTGCCCGTGCAAACAATGCAACTGTGCTTGCCTTGAGGTTCAAAGCTGAATAGATGGTAAAAGGTAGCGACGCCGTATACCTGACTTAACGGCACGTGCAAATGGTTAGAAATGTAGATAAGAAGCTCTTCTGACAGGTAGCCGAAAGTTTCCTGTGCGGAGTGCAGCACTTCGAGCAGTGCATCCTTCTCGTTATGGAAGCGCTTCATCGTGCGATCGAGGGCTACGTAGCGCTCATCACCGCTTGGATGTTCCTGAGCCTTCTTCAGTTTGCCGTTTGAGGATCCCGTGTCGCTCATCTCTTTTTGGTCCTTTTAGATTGGGTCTTGGAAAGCGTTTGCTTGGGATTGAACAGGCCGCGCTTACCAAGGTGCTGGAAGGTATGTTTGATTATGCGGGGTCAAGCACCCAGCAGGCGGGGCAAACCGCAATTATTATAAACCTGTGTCGATGTTGAATAGAAGTGAGAGAAGTCACTCTGAGAGCTCCGTTGAATCACACGAAATGAGGATGGGCTGGCGCTCAACTGGTCTGCTGATTAGAGTTTGCATTCCCGGTTCAGCAATTCCCCCTGGCTCTTTGAATTCGAGATACTTCTCGCTTGCAGCAGAGGATCAGCGTAACTATCAAAGTGACTGTGAGTCCTGTTCAGGTAAGAACCTCGCGTTGGCGCTCTGTTTCCTGACATGGTATTATTAAAAATGCGAGGGAGAACATTATCGCTTCAATATTAATCCCTCTGCCCGGTTTAATCCTTATTATCTTATGCCCCGCATTATTTTGGGTCGATAGACTTAGTTTTTGCGGGGGACATTAGAACGGATATTTTTGGATGTGGCTTCCCTTATGGGTGGACACCGAAACCGGGTGTCGACCCTGTTTTTATTTAAGTTTTTCATAGAAGGGATTTAATCATGAGTGCCGACTTTATTGCTCGAATTATTGGAATGATTGCTTTATCCATTGGCGGTGTCTACCTTGGGACAGTGCTGGCGAATTTTGCGGGAGATGAGCCTGTTCTCTGGGCTGTCGTCTTTGGAATGGTTGGCGCGTTATTGGGGCTTGTAGTCACACCATTTCTGACCACTCGTCCAATGAGCGCCATACGCAGCAAGCTCTCAACAATTTCATTAAAGACAATGATGGCTGGATTGTTAGGGGCAATCATTGGCTTGATTGTCGGGGCGCTGATTGCCTTCCCCCTTTCACTACTACCTAAACCGTTTGGCCAATTGCTGCCCTTCATTGGCGCCATTCTCACCGGCTACTTAGGCATCGTCATTTTCACAACACGCCAGAATGAAATCTTCAATATGGTTGGGTCCCGTTTTGGGTCATTGAGCAAGGGAGATCAAGATCTTTCGGCGGATAACAATAACGTATTGCTGGACACCAGCGTGATAATTGATGGGCGGATTGCTGATATCGCCCGCACGGGCTTTATTGCCGGCAATATGCTGGTGCCATCGTTTGTCTTGAACGAACTTCAACATGTCGCAGATTCATCCGATGGATTGAGGAGACAGCGTGGCCGCCGGGGGTTGGATATACTCAACCGGCTTAAAAAGGATCCACTTATCTCAATGCGCATCACAGATTTAGATGTGGAAGGTGTGCGGGAGGTGGACGATAAGTTAGTGGTCCTCGCTAAACAACTTCGCTGCAAAGTCCTAACTAACGACTATAACTTGAACCGCGTTGCCGAGTTGCAGGGTGTCGGTATATTGAATATCAACGAGTTAGCTAACGCGGTTAAAGCGGTATTTTTGCCAGGCGAGACGCTTGAAGTGGATGTCATTCAAAAAGGTAAAGAAGCGGGACAGGGGGTTGGCTACCTTGACGATGGAACAATGGTCGTCATCGAAGATGGTGAGAAGCAAATTGGCAGTGTGATTCTGGTAAATGTCACCAAGGTGCTTCAAACGGCCGCAGGTAGGATGATTTTCGCCCGGCTTAAGATGAATGACGAGAACGCTCACGCTCAGGAGTAAGGTTCGATGACGTTGACGATCTATAACACCATGACCCGCAAGAAAGAGCAGTTTGAGACACTGGATCCCGGAAAGGTCCGGCTCTATGTCTGTGGGCCTACGGTGTACGACAAGGCGCATGTCGGTCATGCAATGTCATCGATTGTCTTCGATGTGATCCGCCGATACCTTGAACACAAAGGGTATGACGTTCAACATGTCATGAACTACACGGACGTCGATGACAAAGTCATCCTGCGCGCACAAGATCTTGGTGTCGACCCTCTCGATCTCGCGGAGCAATACATCGACGAATACGATCAGCACTTGAAAGAACTTAATGTCCTGCCCGCACATGTCTTCCCGAGAGTGTCCACCGAGATCGAAACCATCATCGGTGTGATAAAGGGCCTGATGGATAAAGGATATGCGTACGACGTAGACGGGGACGTATATTTCAGAGTGGCGAAAGACGAGGATTATGGGCGTCTCTCAAGACGAGTATTGGAAGATATGCGCGCTGGTGCTCGCCTCGGAGTCGATGACCGGAAGGAAGATCCTGCGGATTTTGCGCTCTGGAAGGCAACTAAACCCGGCGAACCCGCGTGGGAAAGCCCGTGGGGACCGGGAAGACCAGGATGGCATATTGAGTGCTCAGCGATGAGCCTGCATCACCTGGGAGATCAAATTGATATTCATGGTGGCGGGAATGACCTGATCTTCCCGCACCACGAGAATGAGATTGCTCAATCAGAAAGCTATACCGATAAAACCTTCGCTCGTTATTGGGTACACAATGGCATGATGCAACTCAGTGGCGAGGATATGTCGAAGTCAACCGGTAACGTTTTTACAATCGAACAGTTTCTAGGGAAGTTCGAGGCGGATGTCCTGCGACTCTTGATTTTGAACGCCAGTTATCGCAGTCCGCTTACTTATAATGAGGATGTAATCGAGCAAGCGGCGCACGCTCTCGCGAGATTGAAGGGCGGGTTGCGTTCTGCCTCCCCCCTTTCCGATTTCGACCCAGGCGAAGCGGCAACCCTGGCTCAGGCAGCAGAACAAGCCAGGATTGGCTTTGAAACGGCGATGGATGATGATTTCAACAGCGCTGGAGCACTGGGGCATCTTTTTGAGTTAGTCAGGGCGATCAACGAAGCGAGGACGGCTGGGATCGACCAAGAGAATCTAAGCGCTGCGCAGGATGTACTTTGTAAATTGGCGGGCGTTTTTGGATTATCGCTTACTCAAAAAGATCAACTGGACGCAGAGGCTGCACCTTTCATTGATCTGCTTCTGGAAATCAGGAGGGAGCTGCGAACTGCCGAGCAGTGGGAACTCTCGGATAGGATACGCGACAGATTAAGTGAATTGGGGATATCACTGGAAGATGGCAAGGGGGGGACGGTCTGGAGAGTCCACTAGCCGAGCATGAACAAACCGACGCCCCAGTTCGATCAAGAGCTGGGGCGAATTTCTATCCAGAAGGTAACAGACCCTAAGTTAATAGACATGAGTGGGAATAGAGAAGAAACAATATACGGGCGAAACCCGGTTCGAGAAGTAATGCGGGCAGGGCGACGCCGAATCCATCAAATTCAACTCGCCGAAGGGGTCGACGAGCGAGATCTCCTCGTTGAGATCAACGATTTGGCGCGTGCGAGCGGAATACGAATTAAACGTGTCCCCAGGGCCTCATTGGATCGAAAGCACTCTAATCACCAGGGGGTTGTGGCGATTGTTGATCCCTTCGAATACGGGTCAGTCGAGGAGATGCTGGAACTAGCCTCAGAGCGAGAAGAGCCTCCCTGGATACTGCTTTTGGATATGATTCAGGACCCTCAGAATCTAGGGACACTGTTGCGCACAGCAGAAGCCGTAGGAGTCCACGGCGTGGTCATTCCTGCGCGCAGGAGTGCCTCTGTAACACCGGCAGTTGTCAGCGCATCTTCCGGGGCGAGCGAGCACATGATCATCGCTCGGGGTAACCTGGCCGATTCAATCGAACGTCTAAAAAAAGCAGAC
Source organism: Methanosarcinales archaeon (assembly GCA_048629905.1). GTDB lineage: Bacteria > Chloroflexota > Anaerolineae > Anaerolineales > E44-bin32 > E44-bin32. The sequence goes on along the minus strand of JAIWHF010000003.1, from coordinate 25,947 downwards.
CTCTGGGTTGCAGGCCTGGAGGATGCTCCAGAAGCATCTATCTATTGGGACGCGGATCTTAAAGGTCCATTGGGTCTGGTTGTTGGCAACGAGGGGTCGGGAATGCGGCGTAGGGTTAAGGAATCGTGCGACTTCCTGCTCAGGATTCCTATGCGAGGGGAGATCGAATCATTGAACGCCTCCGTCGCCGGTGCAATTGCTCTTTACGCCATCTTGGAACGGCGAGGTTTCGAAGTTTCGAACACTCAGTGAACGTGGCGCGATGCGCATTTCCATTGACGATGCCTCTGAATCTTGGTAGACTCGGCGAGCAAAGTCGGCAAGGGAGTCTGGTATAATAAGACCGCGCCGAGCAGGTGAGGCGCATTTTATTATCATGCCGACGTAGCTCAATGGCAGAGCAACCGCTTTGTAAGTGGTAGGTTATGGGTTCGACTCCCATCGTCGGCTTGCTGTGTCGTTTAGTTTGTACTGGAGCGATGCTGCTGCGGAAGGCATTTGCTGACCGATATAGGGCAATGGGCGGTTACCCAAGTGGCCAAAGGGGGCTGACTGTAAATCAGCTGGCGTTGCCTTCGGCGGTTCGAATCCGTCACCGCCCACTCAGGCTCGGCTTGTGATAACAACTCGGGACTGTGGTTCAAGCCCTCATAGCTCAGACGGTAGAGCACGTTCTTGGTAAGAACGGGGTCAGGGGTTCAATTCCCCTTGAGGGCTCTAAGTGCCGAAAGAATTCTTTTAGAAAGAACGAGGAGATAAAGATCATGGCCAAGGAGAAATTTGAGCGGACGAAGCCGCACATGAACGTAGGGACCATGGGGCACATAGACCATGGGAAGACGACGTTAACCGCGGCGATCACGAAATACGCATCGTTTAGTGGGGATGCTGACTTTCGGCCGTTTGATTCGATCGACAATGCGCCGGAGGAGAAAGAACGGGGGATCACGATAGCAATAGCGCATGTGGAATACGAGACCGAGAAGCGGCACTATGCGCACGTGGATATGCCCGGTCACCGTGACTACATCAAGAACATGATCACGGGAGCAGCGCAGATCGATGGGGCGATACTGGTAGTGGCGGCCCCGGACGGGGCGATGCCGCAGACACGGGAACACGTGCTGCTGGCGCGGCAGGTGGAAGTGCCGTCGATCGTGGTGTATCTGAACAAAATAGACATGATGGACGACCCGGAGCTGTTGGAGCTAGTGGAGCTGGAGCTGCGGGAGCTGTTGACCGATTACGAGTTCCCTGGAGACGAGACACCGATCGTGATGGGGAGTGCGTTGAAAGCGTTGGAGAGTGACAGCACGGATCCGGATGATCCAGATTATGAGAGCATCAAGGAACTGCTGCGGGTAGTAGATGAGTACATACCGGAGCCGAAGCGTGAACTGGACAAGCCGTTCATGATGCCGGTGGAGGATGTATTCTCGATCAAGGGCCGCGGCACGGTGGTGACGGGGCGTATAGATCGGGGGAAGATCAAGACAGGTGATGCGGTAGACATCGTTGGGCAGAGAGACAAGACATTCGGTTCGGTGGTGACCGGAGTGGAGATGTTCCACAAGATCCTGGACGATGGGCAGGCTGGAGACAATGTGGGCTTGCTGCTGCGAGGGATCGACCGTGAGGATGTAGAGCGGGGGATGGTGGTAGCGGCGCCGGGATCGATAGAGCCGCACACGAAGTTCCTGGGTGAGGTGTACGTGCTGACGAAGGAAGAGGGGGGCAGGCACAAGGCGTTCTTCAACGGGTATCGGCCGCAGTTCTACATTCGGACGTTGGACGTGACGGGCACGATCGAGATGCCGGAAGGTGTGGAGATGGTGATGCCCGGGGACAATGTGAACCTGACGGTGGAGCTGATCACGCCGGTGGCGTTGGAGAAAGGTTCGAAGTTTGCGATCCGCGAAGGCGGTTTGACGGTTGGAGCGGGCGTTATCACAGAGATCCTGGAATAGGTGAACAATGGCAAAACAGAAGATTCGTATCCGGCTGAAGGCATATGACCATCGGGTACTCGACTCATCGGCGCAGCGAATTGTTGAAACAGCCGAGCGCACAGGCGCTAAAGTAGTCGGGCCAGTCCCTCTGCCAACAAGAATTGAACGCTTCACAGTCCGTCGGTCGACATTCATCGACAAGGACTCACATGAGCATTTTGAGATAAGGACTCACAAGCGCTTAATTGATGTCATGGAGCCAGATACAAAGACGATCGATACACTAATGCGTTTGAATCTTCCAGCCGGTGTAGATATTGAGATAAAGATTTAACAATTGATTTTGAGTGCCCCGGAGAATAAAAGAATCTCCAGGGTGCAAGAGTTGAAAAAGTGGCCGTGTAAGAGCCGGACGGGCGAATGGAACACCAAATCCGAGCTTCCTTTCCCTGGCGGTTTACTACACGGTGATCGGGGATGATGCAGCCATGCCCTGGCTGACAGTCCCGTCAAGGAATTTGAAATAGGAGAGAGAGAATGAAAGGGCTTATTGGCAAGAAAGTCGGCATGACCCAGGTTTTCGATGAATCGGGCAATATTGTCCCGGTTACGCTAATCGAAGCTGGGCCTTGTTATGTCACGATCATTCGCCACCCAAAGCGCGATCACTATAAAGCCGTTCAGCTCGGTTTTGGTGAAGCCAAACCCAAGCACCTCTCAGGTGGTCAATTAGGTCATCTGAAGAAGAACGATTTGCCGCCGCTGCGCTATCTGCGTGAATTCAGGGTGAAATCGGTTGAAGATCTGAAAGAAGGGGATCAGCTCAAGGTAGATGTTTTTCAGGTTGGGGATTTTGTAGATGTCACCGGCATTAGCAAAGGCAAGGGGTTTGCCGGCGGTATTAAACGACATAGATTTCACAGGGGACCCAAGACGCATGGCCAGTCTGATCGTGAACGTGCCCCCGGATCAGCGGGCGCCGGATCAACCCCAGGACGAGTTTTTAAGGGGAAGAAAATGCCGGGACGCATGGGCACAGCAAGGGTGACATCGCAGAACATTCGCGTGGAATTGATTGACCCTGAGCATAATTTACTCGGTGTCCGTGGAAGTGTGCCGGGTGCTCGGGGCAGCGTAGTCATGATCAAAGAAGTACGTAAGCAATAGGTCCTCCGGAGCGAGCGATGAAAGTAGACGTTATTGACATTAAAGGAAAGAAAATAGATACCACGGAGCTCCCTCCGCAGATCTTTGAAGCGCCGATCAAGCGTGATCTGATGCATCAGGCATTCGTTCGACAGCTTGCCAATGCTCGGTTGGGAACCCACAAGACCAAGTCGCGGGGCGAAGTTCGTGGCGGTGGTGCGAAACCGTGGCGTCAAAAAGGCACAGGACGAGCGCGCCATGGGTCACGCCGTTCGCCAATCTGGGTTGGCGGTGGGGGAGCCCATACGCCTCGCCAGCGTGATTACAGCAAGAAAATGCCCCGAAAAATGCGCCGGGCGGCTTTATGCTCTGCACTGTCGGTAAAAGCTGCTCAAAATGAGATCATCGTGCTTGATAAGTTCTCAATGGCTGAGCCGAAGACGAAGGAAATGATAGAGGTGATCAATCGAATCGCCGGACAGGCAAGCGCATTGATCATCCTGCCGGGCGAGAATACCAATGTTGAGTTGTCGGCGCGCAACCTGCAGAATGTGAAAACATTGAGAGCTAATTATTTGAATATTCGCGATTTGCTGGGATACGAGCGGCTGGTGATGCCGCTGGACGTGCTGGATGTGATCCAGACGTATCTGGGCAGCTGAGGAGTGTCGAGATGACAACAATATACGATATCCTGCGTCGCCCGCTTATTACAGAGAAAACGAACTTTCAGAGCAGTAATTTGAATCAATTCACTTTCGAAGTTGGCTCGAAAGCTAATAAGCAGCAGATCAAAGAAGCGGTTGAGGCGATGTTTGATGTAACTGTCCTGCGCGTGAATGTAATAAATCGACCCGCAAAGGTGGCGCGTAGTTTGCGGAACCGCCGACGCCAAGTGCGGCGAGGCGGATACAAGAAAGCGATTGTCACCCTGAAGCCAGGGGACAACATTGATGTGTTCGAAGGGGTTCTTTAATGCCGGTAAAAAAATATAAACCCACATCACCCGGTCGCCGGGGAATGAGCGGACATACATTTGAGGAGATCACGAAGACGAAGCCTGAGGCCTCACTTCTGATCGCCAGGAAACGCTATGCAGGGCGTAATAATTCGGGACGAATCACAGTTCGACATCGCGGAGGTGGGCATAAACGCCATATTCGCAAGGTCGACTTCAAGCGGGATAAGCGGGAAATAGCGGCTCGAGTGGCTGCGATTGAATACGACCCCAACCGCTCCGCCCGCCTGGCACTTCTTCACTATAACGATGGCGAGAAACGATACATCCTCGCGCCTTTGGGATTGCAAGTCGGCGATACCGTACTTGCGGGTCCCACAGTGGAAATTCGCCCAGGCAACAGCCTGCCGCTGGCGAGTATCCCATTGGGAACGACCATTCATAACATCGAGTTGAAAGAAGGGCGTGGCGGTCAGATGGTGAGATCCGCAGGCACCTCAGCACAGTTGCTGGGTAAAGAGGGCGCCTATGCGGCAATCCGTCTGCCATCCGGCGAAGTACGCAGAGTTCGCCAGACATGCTATGCAACCGTTGGAGAAGTCGGCAACCCCGATCATGGCAACATCAAATTGGGGAAGGCCGGGCGTAAGCGCCATAGGGGAATCCGACCCGCAGTGCGTGGATCGGCGATGAGCCCGCGCGATCACCCTCATGGTGGCGGTGAGGGAAGATCACCGATTGGTTTACCCGGACCGAAAAGTCCGTGGGGTAAGCCAACGCTGGGTAAGAAGACACGCCAGAACAAACGCACGGAGAAATACATTATCCGTCACCGATCAAAGCATCGCCGTTAGCTTTCCAAATCATAAACGGTGGAGGCGAAGAAGAATGTCTAGATCATTGAAAAAGGGTCCCTTTATTGACCCGAAGTTACTAAGAAAAGTTGAAGAGATGAATGAGCGCGGCGATAAGACCGTCATCCGAACGTGGAGTCGGGCGAGCACCATCTTCCCGCAAATGGTCGGTCATACACTCGCCGTGCATGATGGCCGGCGTCATGTGCCGATCTACATCACCGAAAATATGGTTGGGCATAAGCTAGGTGAATTCGCGCCAACCCGGACTTTTCGAGGACATGTTGGGAGAGATAGGACCACTCGCACGAGGGAAGAAGTATGATAGATACTGTCGATGTGCGAGCGAAAGTTCGATATGTCCCGATATCACCGCAGAAAGTGCGGCTGGTCATCGATCTTGTACGCGGCATGAATGTGGTTGAGGCGATGAGCGCATTACGCTTTGAGCAAAAAGGTGCAGCCAAACCGGTTTATAAACTGCTTCGCTCCGCGGTGGCGAACGCCGAGGAGAACATGGGTCTTAGCAGAGATGATCTATTTGTGCACACCATTTTTGCTGATGTTGGTCCTACCCGCCGTTGGAGGCGCTTCGGCGCACGCGGACGGTTCAAGCCTTTGTTACGACGTTCTTCACATATTAGCGTCATCCTCCGTGAGCGCGAGGTTGAGGCGGTCTGAGAAGTTCCTAAGCCTGACCACGGAGCGGGAGGCAATCTCGTTGAGAAACATCCAGCTCGTGGTGGGGAGAATAGTAAGGATTTGAGCGAAAGGAGATAGTATGGGGCGCAAAGTCCATCCAATAGGTTTTCGTCTGAAGATCAATAAAACCTGGGACTCCCGTTGGTTTGCAACGCCAGATAAATATGCAGATCAATTGCACGAGGATCGTGAGATTCGTAATGTAATATTCAAAGCCACGCCGCGGGCAGGCATTTCGAAAATTGAAATCGAGCGCTTCCCGAACAGCGTCCAGATCATCGTTCACACGGCTCGACCGGGGATTGTCATCGGCCGGAAGGGTGCGAACGTGAAGGAACTGCGCCGCATGATTCAGGAATTGACAGGCACGACCGTAAAGCTCGATATTTCGGAAATCAAAGAACCTGATCTCGATGCTCGCCTGGTGGCAGAGAACATCGCTAACCAGCTCGAGCGACGCATAAGCCATCGCCGGGCGATGCAGCGGGCAATCGGGCAGACAATGAGGCAAGGGGCTGAGGGCATTAAGGTGATGTGCTCGGGCCGTCTAGGCGGCAATGAAATGGCTCGCCGTGAGTGGATGCGTGAGGGACGTGTTCCAGCGCAAACGCTGCGAGCGGACATAGACTTTGCTCGCGTTGAGGCCGGGACGAGCTACGGCCGCATTGGGGTCAAGGTTTGGATTTATAAAGGCGAGATATTACCGGAAGCAGAAGAACCGGAAGCGATGGATGTGTACGTCAGCGAGTGAGATATCTCGCTCCCTGAGCGATGAGGTGTGGCGATGTTGATGCCAAAGCGATTTAAACATAGAAAGCAAATGCGCGGGCGGATGAAAGGGAAAGCAAGCCGCGGGACGGAAGTCACGTTCGGCGATTATGGCTTGCAGGCGCTCGAACCCGGTTGGGTGACTGCACGTCAAATCGAGGCTGCCCGAAGGGCATTGGTGCGATATATGCGCCGGCGCGGGAAAGTATGGATTCGGATTTTCCCCGATAAACCGGTGACGCAGAAAGCAGCCGAGACACGCATGGGCAAAGGGAAGGGCGCTGTTGATCATTGGGTGGCAGTTGTCAAGCCGGGCAGAATTATGTTTGAACTCTCTGGTTTGGACGAAGCAGCAGCCAAGGAAGCGATGCGCTTGGCCACGCATAAACTCTCGATTAAAACCAAGTTCACCACGCGTGATTCACTTGGGAGGGGTTAAGCGATGAAAACGGTAGAAATCCGGAAGGCATCCACCGAAAAAATTCAAACCTATCTCGACGATGCTCGAGAGGATTATTTCAAGCTGCGCTTTCGGTTTACGACAGGGCAATTGACAGATCACACTCGTTTGAAAATCGCCCGCAGGGAGATAGCGAGACTTGCGACGATTTTACATGAACGAGAGCTAGAAATCGAGAGCGAAGGAAGTGAAAAATGACCAATACGCGACGCCGCTTGATTGGTGTGGTCACACGGATAAAATCGGAGAAGACCGTGACCGTACGGATTGACCGCAGCTCCCGACATCCACTTTATGGGAAGGTGCTCCGCACTAATAAAAATTATCTTGCCCATGATGAACTGGGTTGCCACATTGGGGACCAGGTGAAAATGATCGAGAGCCGCCCAATTTCGAAGCGGAAACGCTGGGTGGTGGAGGAAATTCTTCAACGCCAGAGCGAGTTGGAAGCCAGTGTGAGCGCTGTGGAAACACAGGATGAAGTGGACGTGGAGGCGGAAGCATGATCCAGCAAGAAAGCCGTCTCAAAGTGGCTGATAATACAGGCGGCCGGGAACTGCTCGTTATCCGAGTCCTCGGCGGCTCAAAAAAACGCTATGGCCGAGTAGGCGATATTATTGTTGGAACGATTAAAACGGCGACTCCACATGGAGCAGTGAGTAAGAGTGACATTGTCCGAGCAGTGATTGTCAGGACGAAAAAAGAGTACCGCCGAGACGATGGTTCCTACATTCGCTTCGATGACAATGCCGTAGTAATTCTGGACACCGACGGCAGGAACCCCAAGGGAACTCGCATCTTTGGTCCAGTTGCCAGAGAGTTGCGCGAGAAGGGGTTCACGAAGATTGTTTCTCTTGCGCCGGAAGTCCTATAGGAGGCTTGTTGCGGTGGCTCAGACGTTAAGAATCAAACGAGGGGACCAAGTGAAGATTATGAGTGGTCGAGATAAGGGCACACAGGGAGAGGTGATCCGTATCTTACCCGCTAAGGCGAGGGTAGTCGTTCAGGGTGTTAACATCCGCAAGAAACATCAGCGTCAGGTTCAAGCTGGTGGACGGACGATGAACCCTGGAATTATTCAATTCGAAGCGCCGATCCACATTTCGAACGTATCGTTGATCTGCCCGAAGTGTAACCAGCCGACACGCATCGGAATTAGGCGGGTAGAGGGCAAAGCTCAACGGTATTGCAAGAAGTGTGACGCGGTCGTCGACGCCTAAAAAGGAAGAGGGAGCCATAACGGAATGGCACATCATCTAAAAGAACAATTCAAAAAGGAATTTCTCCCGGCGCTGATGAAGGAATTCAACCTTGAGAACCCGATGATGGTTCCCAAGCTTGAAAAGATTGTAGTAAATGTCGGTGTCGGTGAGGCGATTGACAACGCGAAAGCTCTTGACGCTGCAGTCGGCGATATAACGATCATCACCGGCCAACAGCCTGTTGTAACCAAGGCGCGCAAGAGCATTGCGAACTTCAAGCTGCGCGAGGGGAGTTCGATCGGCGTAAAGGTAACCCTTCGAGGGGAACGTATGTGGTCCTTCTTCGATCGGTTGGTCAACGTTGCGATGCCACGAACACGTGACTTTCGCGGCGTATCCCCCAACAGTTTTGATGGTAGGGGTAACTACACAGTTGGCATCCGTGAGCAATTGATCTTTCCGGAGATCGCATACGACAAAATCGACAAGGTTCGTGGTTTTGAGGTCACGTTTGTCACAACGGCACCGAATGATGAGCTTGGGCGCCGACTGCTGCAATTACTCGGAATGCCATTTGGGAAAGGCGATGTTTATGGCTAAGACATGTATGCCGATACGGGAAACCCGCAGGAAGTATAAGGTCCGGGTGCGCAATCGCTGCCGCATTTGTGGTCGGCCGCGTGGTTATTACCGCCGTTTTCAGCTATGCCGTATTTGTCTTCGCGAACAAGCGCTGGAAGGTAAGATTCCAGGGCTCGTGAAGTCATCCTGGTAAGAATTGGTCGAGAGAGGTTTTAATGAGTGTCTCAGATCCTATTGCTGATTTTTTAACTCGGATCCGTAACGCCGTAATGGCGGGGAATCAGAACGTATCGATCCCGAGCTCTAAGATAAAAGTAGCGTTAGCTAAAATCCTCGTTGAGGAAGGGTTTATCGATGGGTTCGAACAGGTGTCTATTGAGGATAAACCTCAGGATGCCCTGCGGATCAATCTCAAGTATGTTGGTGAGCGCCGGGATAGAAAACCGGTAATCACCGGATTGAAACGAGTAAGTAAGCCTGGCCGCCGTATTTATGTCGGGCGGGGCGAGATTCCGTGGGTGCAATCAGGATTGGGAATCGCAATCCTAACAACACCCAAAGGTGTAGTAACCGGAGTTCGCGCTCGTCAACTTGGCGTGGGCGGAGAGGTATTATGCGAGGTCTGGTAGCATAAAAGCGTACCAGATCATGCCCACACTTCGAGGAAATTCTCCCCAGCCCCATGGGACTCGGCAGGAACGAGAGAAGGAGTTTCAGGGGTGGATATGGAGCGAAGGCAATCCTCGAATGATGAAGGATGGAGGTTGAAGTGTCGAGAATCGGTCGTATGCCAATTGTCATCCCAGATGGCGTACAAGCAGAGATCAACAATACAAAAGTCCGTGTCAAGGGCCCTAAGGGTGAGTTGACGAGGGAGTTTCGACCGGAGATGTTAATCAAGCTTGAAGATGGGGTTATCACGGTCGAGAAACCTTCGGACGCGCCCCAGATGCGCGCATTTCATGGCCTTACTCGTTCCCTGATCAACAATATGGTTGTGGGTGTGAGCGAGGGATTTGAAAAAAACCTTCAGATTGAAGGAGTAGGTTATCGCCCGGAGCTCGAAGGGAAGGATCTCATCGTACACGTTGGTTTCTCCCATCCCGTGCGCGTCCCGCCTCTTGAAGGCATTGAATTCGAGGTAGACACGCGTGCGCGAACAATTATTGTAAGGGGAATCGACAAAGAATTGGTCGGCCGGGTTGCTGCAGACATCCGCAAAATTCGCCCGCCGGAACCTTACAAAGGTAAGGGAATCCGTTATAAGGGCGAGTATGTCCGTCGTAAAGCCGGTAAGGCCGGTAAGGTGATGGCGTAATTATGGCGAAAGAAAGCAGAAATAAGAAGCGTACACGACGCCATGGTCGGGTGCGGAAAAAGGTCTCGGGAACCGCTGGGCGTCCGCGTTTGAACGTCTTCCGGAGCTTAAACCAGATCTACGCACAAGTCATCGATGATGAGCGTGGACACACAATTACAGCGGTCTCCACCTTAGAGCAGGGTATTCGGTCGAAGGTGAAGAGTTTGAGCAAAACAGAACAGGCCGCTTTGGTAGGGCAGGAACTGGCGAAAAAGGCGAAGAAAGAAGGCATTAAGGAAGTTGTCTTTGACCGTGGCGGTTTCCGCTATCATGGTCGTATTAAGGCACTAGCCGAGGCGGCTCGAGAAGCCGGTCTTGAATTCTAAGGAATAAGGAGAGCGATCGGTGAGAAAAAACTTTCGGGATCGTAAAGACGATCGTGATGAATTCGACGAGCGAGTAATTGACATCTCCCGAGTTGCCAAGGTTGTTAAGGGTGGCCGTCGTTTTGCATTCCGCGTTACCGTTGTTGTGGGTGATAACAAGGGGCGGGTGGGACTCGGCGTAGGAAAGGCGCGCGGTGTTCCGGACGCCATCCGTAAAGCAGGCGAGAAAGCACGTAAGAATATGCGCCAGATCTCTCTTGTGGGGTCAACGATACCTCATCAGGTTAACTCGAAACACGGTGGAGCGCTCGTCATGCTAAAGCCCGCGTCTCCAGGTACAGGAGTGATTGCTGGTGGTGCGGTGCGTGCTGTATTGCAGGCTGCAGGAGTGCAAAACATCCTAACGAAGTCTCTTGGCAGCGCGAATGTCTTAAATGTCGCTCGAGCGACGATTAAAGGGCTCCAAGATCTAAAATGGATCGAGGAGGAGACCGCAAAGCGGGGTATGGATCGGGAAAAATTAATGCCCTTCTGGGAGCGAGAGCGCAATGGCTAAACGAGCAAGCAAGGGAAAAGCCTTGCGCATTACATTGGTGAAGAGCCCGATTGGGTATTCTGAGCGACAAAAGCGAACCGTTCGCGCCCTCGGATTGCGCCGGCTGCGTCAAACTGTTGAGCACAATGACAACCCAGCAGTGCGCGGCATGATCACGAAAATCCAACACCTGGTACAGGTTGAGGAGTAACAACCGATGAAACTACACGATCTTCAACCACGCCACGGTGCTACAAAGCGCCGCAAGCGGGTCGGCCGGGGAATATCGGCTGGACAAGGGAAAACAGCGGGACGCGGCGTAAAGGGGTATGGTGCACGCTCCGGGTCCGGCGGGAAGTTATATCACCAGGGTGGGAATCTGCCTTTCTACCGCAGTCTCCCATTCAAAAGAGGGTTTACCAATATCAATCGCATCGTTTGGCACGAGGTGAATCTCGATAATCTGTCGGAGTTGAAAGCCGACGCCGAAGTTACCCCGGATAGCCTTGTCGAAGCTGGCATCCTGCGAGATGCGCGAAAGCCAGTGGTTTTATTAGGCCGCGGAGAGATCAAAGTGCCGTTGAAGATCCGTGTGCATCGAATCACTCAAGGGGCAAAGAAAAAGATCGAAGCTGCGGGTGGGACGGTCGAGCTGCTAGAGGTATGAAATCAGTGGTCCAAAAGGAGTAATGGATGCGACGCTCTGCGTGGCGCTTTCTATTCATATCATCGGATATTCGTAATCGAATCCTGATTTCGATAGGGCTGCTGATCCTCTACCGATTTGTGGCACACGTTCCCGTTCCGGGAATTAACCGCTTAGCCATTGAAGGTGTGATGGCTGGTTCTGGGCAAGGACAGACGTTATTCGGCCTATTAGACTTGCTTTCCGGTGGAACTGTATCGAACTTTTCGGTTCTAGCCATGGGTGTCTACCCCTATATCACCGCGCAGATTATCCTGCAGCTTCTGGTGCCCATCATCCCCGCGCTTCAGCGGCGTATGGAAGAGGACCCCCGAGAAGCGCGCAAATGGCAGGAAAAGTGGACATACTATTTGGCGGTGCCAATGGCGGCCCTGCAGGCTGTAGGTCAGATCCGGCTTTTCGAGCAGTACGCCACTGGACAGGGAGGAAGCATCCTCAATACTCCTTTGGGATTAAACATGGCCACACTCACAACCATCTTGACGATGACGGCGGGCACGATGTTCGCCATCTGGCTTGGAGAGCTCATCTCTGAGTATGGGATCAAGAATCAGGGACTTTCGTTGATCATTTTCTCTGGAATCGTCACCCGAATCCCGAGCAACGTCGCTCAACTGCTATCGGGCGATTTTCAGCAAGTCATCCCGATGGCGATCTTCCTGGTGTTCCTAACATTAACGACGATCTTTGTCATTGTGTATGTGCAGGAGGGGCGTAGGAATGTGCCTGTAATGTACCCGGGACGGCGTGTGGGAAATCGCATGTCGATGCCTGTTAAAGGAACGTTGCCATTGATGGTTAACATGGCCGGCATGATCCCGATCATCTTTGCACAATCGATCCTGACTTTCCCTGCAGTTTTGGCGCAGTTTTTCATCGGCTCAGAGAATGAGATCATTCAGAACATTGCTGTTTTCCTTCAGAATACCTTTGGTGGTTTCAGCGATATCTACTGGATTCTATACTTCCTGATGGTTGTGGCTTTTACCTTCTTCTACACCGATGTCCTCTTCTCGCAGCAGAATTACGGCGAGAATCTGAAACGATCCGGTGCGCAGATCCCGGGTGTGACAAAAGGCGCCGCCACGCAGCGCTATCTGACGCGCGTGATGCGGCGGATCACGTTTGTGGGCGCGTTCTTCCTTGGTATTGTGGCAATTATGCCGTTTTTGGTGGGACTGATCTGGCCCATGGGAGATTCGAATACGGGGTTGTTGCTGGTTTCGTCTTCTGGTTTGCTGATCGTGGTTGGCGTCGTTCGAGATTTGTATCGCTCAATCGAGGCTGAGCTTAAACTGCGCGGCTATGACCAGGCGGTATTGGTACGTTAGCTCGAGCACCTTACAAACAAAACAGAGTTGGACCAGGCGACGGAGATGGTTATCGACAAGGGTGAGTTGAACCCGGAACGAATCATGATCGACACTATGACGGATACACGAAGAATCGTTCTGTCGATGAGGACTCACGGATGACATCGAAGCGGGGAATTGTCTTGAAAAGCGCACGTGAGCTCGCATTGATGCGCGAGGCAGGGAAAATCAACGCCCGAGCTCTGGCCGCAGCGCTCGAAGTCGTGCGCCCTGGCGTTACGACTGCTGATGTGAATCGTGCCGCCGCAGAAGTGCTCAAGAAATCCGGTTCGGTACCAGCGTTTGTGGGTGTTGCGGGAGCGTATCCTTATCCCGCCGAAACAACGATTTCGATAAACGATGAATTGGTGCATGGAATTCCTGGGGACCGTCGTTTAGAGGATGGGGATATCGTAAGCATAGATTGCGGGACGATCCACGATGGCTTTGTTGCCGACTCTGCGTTGACTGTTGGAGTGGGGGAGATCGCAGAGGAAGCGCAAAAGCTCCTCCAGATCACACGCGAGGCGTTATTCGAAGGGATCAAAAAAATGATCCCCGGGAATTTGACGGGCGATGTTTCTGAAGCTATTCAAGCCCATGTTGAAGGCAATGGTTTTCAAGTCGTTCGGGAGTACACAGGGCACGGAGTTGGTAGATCTATGCACGAGGAACCTCAGGTTCCGAACTATGGTCGCAAAGGTCGTGGAGTACCGCTTAAGCCAGGGATGACAATTGCTTTGGAACCTATGGTCATGAGCGGGAGCTTTGAAACTCGCATTTTGAGCGATCAGTGGACAGTAGCGTCAAAAGATGGACGTCTAACAGCCCACTTTGAACACTCTGTTGCTGTGACAGAAAATGGTCCTTGGATACTAACAGCAATGGACGAAGAGCTAGACGAGGGGGAGTGGATTAGATATAATAATTACTTTGCTGGCCGTGTAGACCCGGCTGTTGCAGTAAAGGAGTAAGCGAAGATGAAAGTATCTTCTTCCGTTCGGAAACGTTGCGCAAAATGTAAAATCGTAAAGCGGCGTGGGAAAGTCTATGTGATTTGCGATAATCCGCGTCACAAACAAAGACAGGGATAGAGTTATGGCACGAATTGAAGGTGTTGATCTTCCTCGGAATAAGCGCGTCGAAATCGGATTGACCTACATCCATGGGATCGGTCGAACCACGGCACGCAATGCACTTGTCTCAGCGGGTGTCAACCCGGATCGAAAAGTGCGTGATTTAACCGAGGGAGAGGTTACAAGTTTGCGCGATTTTATCTCGCAGAATCTTGTCGTCGAAGGCGACCTCCGGCGAGAGGTCCAGATGAATATTAAACGGCTAATAGAAATTGGCTGCTACCGCGGCTTACGCCATCGCCGGAATTTGCCCGTTCATGGCCAGCGGACGCGAACAAACGCGCGAACACGCAAAGGCCCGAAGAAAACAGTTGCGGGTCGTGGACGGCGGCGCGGAGCGGTGAAGAAGTAAACCGGCTCGTTTTTAGAGCACACTCTGGCGGTTGATGGCTTCCTTCCATCCATAGCGGCTGCCAATTGTGAGTGTTGCCTCTATGTGTCCGGGAAATAGTAATTCGAGACTAATGAGATAGGCGGAAAAGTATGGCAAAGAGAGCAGAGGGATCACGTCGTAGCAAGTCGCGCAAGGAAAAGCGGACACTGTCCCATGGGATAGCGCATATCCACGTGACTTTTAACAACACGATAATCACGATAACAGATACACAAGGGAATGCAGTGGCTTGGGCGAGCGCGGGTTCGGCGGGCTTTAAAGGGTCGCGCAAGAGCACCCCATACGCAGCCGGGCTTGCCGCGAAAGCGGTTATGAAAACTGCAAAGGATCTTGGATTGCAGGAACTTGATGTCCATGTCAAGGGACCTGGTCCTGGTCGTGAGTCTGCTATTCGGGCGCTAATGGCGGAGGGTGTCAAGATCCGTTCGATCAGTGACACAACGCCAATTCCGCATAATGGCTGTCGGCCGCCCAAGAAGCGCCGTGTGTAAGGGTTAACCAGATAAGGAAGGAATCATAACGTTATGGCAAGGTATATCGGACCAGTTTGTAAGCTTTGTCGCCGAGAGGGAGAAAAACTCTTTCTCAAAGGACAACGCTGTTTTACACCGAAATGTGCATTCGAGCGGCGCGGCTACCCCCCAGGGGAGCACGGACGTGATGCTCAATGGCGCCGCCGGCGAGTATCGGATTACAGCCGGCAGTTACGCGAGAAGCAAAAGACGCGGCGCATCTATGGAGTTACGGAACGGCAATTTCGTCGATATTATCGAATGGCTGCCCAACAGCGGGGTCTCACGGGAGAGAACCTCCTAAAGATGCTAGAGACCAGGCTAGACAATGTTGTATATCGCCTGGGTTATTCCGAAAGTCGTGCACATGCTCGGATGCTGGTGACGCATGGGCATTTCAACGTCAATGGCAGGAGGACGGATGTCCCCTCCATGCTTGTCCAACCGGGTGATGCAATCGAGGTTCGAGAGGGTTCACGGAAACGCACCTTCTTTCAGGGTTTGGCGGATATCGCTGAACCAAAAACGGTCCCGGCTTGGCTGGAACGTGATTTGAGCGACTTGTCGGGAAAAATGCTCGTTGCACCGGAACGAACGGATATCGATGCAAGCTTGAATGATCAATTGATTGTTGAGTACTATTCGAGATAATCGATCCGTGCACGGATACGTTCCTAAGGTCGTGGGTCGCGGAGGGATATTGTGGTTATAACCACCAACCTAGTTATGCCGAAGATTGAACGAGAAGCCATCGCTCAAAATTATAGTAAATTCGTGATCAGCCCTCTTGAGGCTGGATATGGCATTACGGTCGGCAACGCTCTTCGACGGATTCTGTTAAGTTCCCTGGAAGGCGCAGCAGTAAGCTCCATTCGCATTACGGATATTCCGCATGAATTCACAGACATTCCTGGCGTCCGTGAAGATGTGCTGCAATTGATGCTGAATTTCAAGAAACTGCGTCTCTTCTTGCACGAGGGCGAATCCGCCCGCTTGCGCCTTGATGTGAAAGGTGAGGGCGTTGTAACGGCGGCTGACATCATCGCTCCTGCTGAAGTGGAGATCGTCAATCCGGAGCTCTATCTGTTTACTGTGGATGACGATAAAGCACATCTTGAAATCGAGTTGAACGTTGAACGGGGACGGGGCTATTCTCCTTCTGATGAGCGCGGTCGTCTACCCATTGGAGAGCTTCCGACGGATGCGATTTTCAACCCAGTACGACGAGTGCACTACGAAATCGGGCGCGCCCGAGTGGGTCAGGACACTAGCTATGACTCGCTGGTTATGGAGATCTGGACCGATGGCACGATCAAGCCAGAGGAAGCATTGAGCCGCAGCGCGCAAATTCTCATGGCGCATCTACGCGATATCGGCGGCGTCACAGAAGAGAGCCTGATGGTCGCAGCGGTGGAAGAGGAAGATACTCGCCTTACCAGTGAGGTTTATGAAATTCCCATTGAGAACCTTGATCTCACAGTTCGGGTTTTCAACTCTCTCAAGCGAACGGGAATTACGAACGTCGGTGAAGTGCTTGACATGCTCGAAAAGGGCGAAGAAGCGATGTTATCCATCCGCAACTTCGGCGAGAAGAGCCTCGACGAACTCAAGGAGCGCTTGTCTGAGAAGGGCTATCTTGACGAAGAGTCGGAGCAGGCGGAAGAGGCGGAGTGAGGGATTCATGAGACACCAAGTTGCAGGTAAAAGATTAAGCCGGTCAAAGGGCCATCGTATAGCGTTGCGAAAGAATCTGATGAAAGATCTCTTTCGTTACGAGCGAATCAAAACAACGAAAGCAAAAGCGGCAGCAGTGCGCGGCGGCGCGGAAAAGCTGATTACGCTGGCGAAGAAGGGCAACGAAGCGGGAGACGCGAAAGCAGTTCACGCACGTCGCCTGGCAGCCGCACGGTTGAATGACAACGAAATCGTTATGAAGCTTTTTGATGATATCGCCCCGCGCTATGTGGATCGACCAGGTGGATACACCCGGGTTGTTAAACTCGGGCCACGCCTCGGCGACGCCGCGGAGATGGTCATCTTAGAACTCGTAGAAGAATAGGCTGGGATGAAACCGGCCGTGACGGGGCAGGAAGAAACTCCGTCTTTAGCAGCTTACCAATCGATCGTAGCTTACGACGGCACTAATTTTGAAGGTTTCCAGCGACAGGCCTCCGGGCGGAGAACCGTCCAAGGAGAACTGGAGCAGGCACTTCAGAATATCGGATGGCAAGAGAGCTCCCTGAGAGCAGCCGGGCGAACCGATAGCGGTGTGCATGCACGAGGTCAGGTTATCGCTTACCAACTTGTGTGGCAGCACCCGCCCGAAAATCTCAGTATGGCGATAAACGCCAATCTGCCACACGATATCGCTGTCCGAAAGACTTTGCTTGCACAGAAAGACTTTCACCCGCGCTATTCAGCCGTCAGCAGACGTTACCGCTATAGTCTATTCATTGACAAAACGCGGGATCCGTTGCGAGAGCGTTACGCCTGGCGTATCGGAGCTGAAGCGGATATCAAACTGTTGAACCGTGCAGCGGATATGATCGTCGGCAAGAAAGACTTCGGCGCTTTTGGCAGCGCACCACGACCAGAGGGGAGCACGGTGCGGGAGATCTTTGAAGCGGTTTGGAATCTGCAGGACGATGAACTGTGGTTCGAGATTGAGGCTAATGCTTTTCTCTACCACATGGTGCGAAGGCTGGTATCTGCACTGTTAGCAGTTGGGAATGGCAAGATGAAGGTGGACGATTTTCTTGCTGCGGTGCAGAACCCCAATGAAAAATGGGATGGCGGGTTAGCGCCTTCACAAGGCTTGTGCCTTCTCAGCGTAAAATACGAATGAGGCCGCATGGAATTTAGGGCGGTGTAAGCGGAAGCCATTGAAGCAGTAGAGATCGAAACCGAAGGAATGCAGGAGTAAGTAGCGTGCAGAAAACGTATTATCCAAAACCCGATGATGTAACCCGAGACTGGTATGTCGTTGACGCGGCAGGGGAGAACCTAGGACGTCTGGCATCGCGTATCGCTCAGGTCCTGATAGGGAAAAGTAAACCCGAATACACGCCCGGCGTTGATTTGGGAGACTTTGTCATAGTCATAAATTCTGAACAAGTGACCGTTACGGGAAAGAAATTAGATCAGAAAATGTATTACCGCCATTCGGGTTACCCGGGTGGTCTAAAGGCGATTTCACTCCGTAATCAATTGGAGAAGTTCCCGGATCGCGTAATCACTTCAGCGGTGTGGGGCATGATTCCGCATAATCGCCTCGGTCGGAAGCTCATGAAAAAGCTCAAAGTCTATCGAGGGGCAGATCATCCTCATAGCGCACAGAAACCAAAAAAACTGAAGTTTGAATAATCTGCGCTAAAGGAAACTGTCTCACAGAACAACATCGAGAAGAATGTTAGAGGAAGGCAGGATTGATGTCTGAGAAATATTATGAAGGCATAGGACGACGAAAAACTAGCTCAGCCCGGGTCCGTATTACGCCTGGCAGTGGGAATATTGTTGTCAATGGCAAACCTGGAGCGGAGTACTTCACGCGCATGGGTGACATGGATATCATCCTTGATCCCATGAAAGCAGCGGAGATGGAAGGTAAGCTGGATGTATCCGTACACGTCAAAGGCGGCGGGGTTACAGGACAGACGGGTGCGGTTATGCATGGCGTAGCTAGGGCTCTGCTTAAAATGGAACCTGAACTGCGGCCGAAGATGCGATCCGGAGGTTTCCTCACTCGCGACTCGCGCATGAAGGAGCGCAAGAAGCCGGGTTTGAAGCGTGCGCGCAAGGCACCGACGTATACGAAACGCTGATCGATCCAGGCACTATGCGTCTTTTATTGTTTGTGGAAAAACCAGGCCGGGGAGGTTAACTCACCCCGGCCTTTCGTGTTGTATCAGGAGGCTGTTTTGGAAGCAGATTTGACGATTGTAGGATTGGGGCCGGGTTCGCCGGAGTTTGTCTCACGGAGCGTGTGGGAATTGCTCACAGGCTCGAAGGTCATCTATTTCAGAACGGGTCAACATCCTGTCCATGATGCACTTCCTCCGCAACTTGAGCTCATCACTTTCGACCATCTCTACGAGGAGATCGATGAATTCGATGGGGTTTATTCAGCCATCGTCAATAAAATTCTCGAAGAGGTGCGCAGAAATCCACCTGTTGTTTATGCAGTTCCCGGTGACCCAACGATCGGCGAGGCGACGGTAAGTGCTCTTCTGCGTTTGGCCGCGGAGGAGAAGTTCTTGGTTCGTGTGCTCCATGGAATAAGTTTTATAGAACCGTGTCTGGGGCTTCTTGAGCTCGATGCATTGGATGGTCTTTCGATTTATGACGCTCTAGAGATTGCAGGAAGATATCATCCGCCATTCCCGCCTGACACTCCGGCTTTGGTCGGACAGCTATATTCCAAACTCGTCGCTGCGGATGTTAAATTGACCTTGTTGAATCAATATCCACCTGAACATCCTGCCAGCTTGTTACATAAGGCGGGAACCGACGACGGATGGAGAGAAGATCTCCCCCTGGCGGAAATTGATCACAGCGAGAGCATCGGCACTATGACGACGCTTTTTCTACCGGAGATGCCAGTGGAGTCCGCTTTCGAGAATTTCCAGGAGACGGTGGCACATCTACGTGCGCCCGATGGGTGCCCGTGGGATATTAAACAAACACATCAAAGCCTGCGGAATCATCTTATGGAGGAAGCGTATGAAGCTCTCCAGGCATTAGACACTGAAGATATGGATGCGCTGCAGGAGGAGTTGGGCGATCTGCTGCTTCAAATTGTCCTCCATGCCCAGATCGCGACCGAAGAGGGCTTCTTCACAACGTCTGATGTTATCGCTAGCATTCAATCGAAAATCATCCGCCGTCATCCACATGTTTTTGCTGACCTGGATGTTGAGGATGTAGACCAGGTCTTGCTCAATTGGGAGGCGCTTAAGGAAGTCGAGCGCGAGAATGAGGGTTCCGAAAAGGGAATCCTGGATGGTGTGCCGATTGACCTACCAGCGCTCACGCAGGCGGAAGAGATTCAAGCGCGAGTCGCCAGGGTGGGATTCGATTGGCCTGGCATCGATGGCGTGCTGGCGAAGCTCGAGGAGGAGCTCGCCGAGGTTCAAGAAGCTTCTGAAGACGAACACGTAGCTTGGGAAGTCGGAGATTTACTATTTGCTGTCGTAAATTACGCTCGTTGGAGAGGCGTTGATCCGGAAGCTGCATTGCGAGAGGCTAATCGTCGCTTCCGGCGAAGGTTTACGGATGTCGAAAAACAGGCACGGGTAGGAGAACGTAAGCTTTCTGAACTAACAATCGATGAATTGGAGGAGCTTTGGCAATCCGCAAAAAAGCGATCTTAAGGCCGCCTCCCCGCCAGTTCCGAGTCATCTGCTTTGTCGCTGGTGTTATTTTGCTGGGAGCGATGACAGGCTGTGCTCGATCCGGGGGCTCGGTGCAGGATGAGTATCCCAAACTGCCGCCTACAACAGAGCAGCTAAGGACGTCCACGCCAGTACAAACACCCCCTCCACTCACGCCAACGATTGCACCTACGCTTGAGGAGATGGTCCCGCCTCCAAGTTATGATTCTTCAAAGGTCCTCGGCGCTTACGTTATCCCACTCACAATCCAGCATCTCTCAGAAACAGAAGCAGATCTTTACTTCATGCTGGAGTCGCCGGCGGAAGGCGCAGTATATTACTCGCTGTATGGCAATCCATCAGACCAGACTCAGTGGATCACGTTTAACGCAGCGACGGACACGCACCTTATCAAAGTGAGTGGCCTGGAGCCCGGAGCGTTGTATGAGGCGTGGGTAGGTGTTTCTGATGATGATGGTGTCCACCATCCGCCTTCCTTTGCAGATGGCGTTTGGGAGCCTATAGCGATCCGATTGCCGCAGGAAAACGATTGGCCTATCCGTATTGGTGTCATTGGAGATTCGGGCTTCGGAGAAGATGTAACCTATCAACTTGCTGAAGAGATGGCATCCCATCACCCTGAATCGGTCATCCACACTGGTGATCTTGTATACAATGTTTATCAAGATCCTTCCCCTCCGCAAGCTTTTATCAGGAAGTTCTATCAACCGCTGGCTGACCTGCTCCACGCAGCGCCCATTTATCCAGTCTTCGGCAATCACGAAGGGTATGAAGATGCCTATTGGCGGGATCAGCCCTTCTACTACGCAGCTTTTCCTCCGCTGGAGAATAGTTACGGGGGGGATGATTTTGGTGGCATGTTGGGGCGACGCGAATGGTATGCATTCACGCAAAACGATTACCAATTTATCTTTCTCAATAGCCAGCAGTTTTATTCTTTGGATTTGAGGGAGGAGCAAAATGCCTGGCTCCAGGAAAGGTTGGGAGGAAGCACATCGACAACGAATATCGTGGTCTTCCATATCCCTCCTTTCACGAGTGGTTATCATCCTGACGACGGGATACCCATCCGGCAAGCCTGGATCCCACTATTCGAGGAAGCCAATGTTGCCCTGGTGTTATCCGGCCATGACCACAACTATGAACGGCTGGAATTGAATGGCATAACCTACATCGTTTCCGGTGGAGGGTCTAATATACTCTATGATAAGCGGGACACGAGAGAAGAAAGTGAATTCTTCACGGCCAAGTCGCACTTTGTGATCCTGGAACTTTTCCCCGACCGCATCGGCTTGACAGCGTATGGTTTAGGTGGAGAAGTGTTAGACTCGTATACACTTCATCTCCTTTCAAGCGATTGAAGGCTTAGACGAGTTGTTCGCGCTCGTTCAGGTTGTGATTTTCAGGGATAAGTGCGGATTGGCGTAATCTGTACCAAGTGTTCCGACTTACGAGCCGAGAATACGTTAGAATATTGAATATGACATCCCATAGTAAACCCCGCTACAGCATCGGTGAGGAAATCGCCAACAGTGTGACCCACGGCGTTGGAGTGGTTCTTTCAATCGGCGGCTTAGCCGTACTGACGGCATTTGCCAGCGTGTGGGGAGACACCTGGCACATTGTAAGCACCAGTATTTTCGGTGCAACGCTGATCCTGTTGTATGCCGCCTCTACTCTTTATCACAGCGTCCAGCTTCCCCGTGTAAAGGAAATACTTCGGGTCATTGATCATTCGGTCATTTTTCTTCTTATCGCCGGAACCTATACGCCATTCACTCTTGTGAACTTGCGCGGCGCTTGGGGTTGGACTCTCTTTGGTGTAGTCTGGGGTCTCGCACTCATTGGAATTATTTTTCAAGTAACACGACTGCGCAAGTGGCCATTGATATCGTTAGCACTTTACGTTGGCATGGGGTGGGTGGTGGTCTTCGCGACGAAACCCTTGCTCGCTGCTATGGACCCGGGAGGTCTTCTCCTTCTACTCATGGGAGGGTTGTCCTACACAGTAGGGATTGTTTTCTATGTTTGGCGTCGACTGCCGTATCACCACGCAATCTGGCATATTTTCGTGCTGGCAGGAAGCGCGTTTCACTTTTTTGCCATTCTTTTTTATGTCATTCCTCTAGCGGGCTCTTCTTGATGGGTCGGAATCGAACGCAGCGGATCCCCAATAAGTAAGTCTTAATTTAAACATCCAGTTCAGGGGAGTTCTTACAAGTTGCTGCTCGCCCTTCTTCGTTTTGCGTGAAGCATGGGAATTAGAAAAATAAGAGGTGTACCAATATGGGTGAAATTGAACAACGAGAGCTAACCTTGGAGCAGGGGGAGCACTTATATATTCGGACTGCATCTGAGACTGATGCAGCCGCTATTTTGGACCTATACAAGTCTGTGTTAGCCGAGGGTCGATATACATTGCTCCTACTAGAAGAAATGCAGCGGACCGAGGAAGTAGAACGAAAGGCTATTGCTGATGAGATCGAACGCCCTGGCTGCCTTCGAGTTGTTGCTGAGGTTGACGGGCTGATCGTAGGAATGGCGCGGGTTAAGGCAGGCGGACTGAAGCGCACTGCGCACTTTGGCGATGTGGATTCGGTCTGGGTACACTCAACGTGGCGCAGACATGGGATCGGAAATGCGCTCATAGATACCATTGTTCGCTGGGCAGAAGGTAATAAGGGAATCGAGAAGCTTGGTTTATTCGTCTTCTCAACGAGTGAGGTTGCCATAGCTCTCTACCACCAAAATGGCTTCACAATCGAAGGTAGGGCTCCACGCGATATCAAATTTGCAGAGGATGATTATGCGGACACCGTTATCATGGGGAGAATGGTTGACTGAGCCTGCTTCTCTGCGGATACCAACCAATCCTGGAAAAACGCAAGGACGTCTCCAGAGGATTGGGCAGGGAAAAGAGAGGGACCATGACGAAGCTAAAAATCGGATTTCTACACCCCGGTGCCATGGGAATATCCCTGGCCGCATCGGCTCAAAATTCAGGGCACACGGTCTATTGGGCATCTGCAGGGCGAAGCGCGCAAACACACGAACGAGCTGAGAAACACAATCTTGTTGAAGTCCGATCTTTGAATGAGCTTTGTGAAACTTGCTCTGTGATCGTCTGTGTATGTCCACCTCATGCTGCGGAGGAGGTGGCGAGACAAACCTTAGAAACAGCCTTTGATGGGCTCTATCTGGATGCCAATGCGATAGCGCCGCAACGGGCGAAACACATCAGTCGGTTGATGGATGAAGCAGGCGTGAAATTTGTAGATGGTGGCATCATCGGTGGCCCTGCGTGGGAACCGGGAAAGACGTGGCTCTATCTCTCCGGCGAGCATGCTGAGCGCTTGACCGAATGTTTCTCCGCAGGTCCTCTCGAGACGTGCATTATCGGTGAGGAAATTGGGAAAGCATCTGCGATCAAAATGTGCTACGCGGCCTACACTAAAGGGACGACAGCCTTGCTTTGCGCGATTCTCGCTGCGGCTGAGGAGCTAGGTGTGCGAAAGGATTTGGAGCGACAATGGTCTCGGAATGGATCGGATTTTGCAGATCAGACGGCGGCCAGGGTCAAGCGAGCGACTGTAAAGGCGTGGCGATTTACTGGGGAGATGGATGAGATAGCAGCGACATTCGCAGGGGCAGGAGTCCCCGCGGGTTTCCATGAGGCTGCGGGTGAGATTTTTCGTCGCCTCGCGCATTTCAAGGAGGAACCAGAGCAACCTTCGCTTGAGGAGGTATTAGAGGCCCTGGTTTGCGATTAGTTTGAGTAGGATAGGTTTGGATTCCCCGGAAATTGGGAAAAGCAAAACTAGGGGATGAATGCGAATGATGGTCAGCTTGTCAGCTATTTGAGATGTGGTTGTCTGCAGTAACGAAACGCTAATGTGCTAACATTCAAGTATTCTGGATCGCAGACTGTCGAAGTCAAGTGTGCAATTATTGTAAACAAGAGGTGTATATGTCAGAAGATAATGTAATCAAAATACAAGGATTGACTAAATCCTATGGCAACGTCCAGGCCTTGTTTGGCGTTGATTTGGAAGTTAAAAAGGGAGAAGTCTTTGGTTTTCTGGGCCCCAATGGGTCTGGGAAGACCACTACCATCCGCTGCATGCTGGATTTGATCCGCCCGCAAGGCGGTACGATCAGTGTGCTGGGGCTGAACCCGCAGGCAGAGCCTGAAGCGATCAAGGCGCGCGTCGGTTATCTGCCCGGCGAGTTGCATCTAGACGAGAATATGACCGCCCGGCAGGTTTTCCGATATTTCAACCGTCTGCGCGGCAATCGTTCGAACTGGGACTTCATCCAGGAATTGTCCGACCGCCTCAAATTGGAACTCAAGACCCCAATTAAAAACTTTTCGAAAGGCAATAAGCAGAAGGTTGGCGTCGTGCAGGCGCTAATGCACCGTCCCGAGCTGCTGCTGCTCGACGAACCCACCGGCGGCCTCGACCCGCTCATGCAGCAGGAAGCTCTACGCATGCTAGCCGAAGCCCAGGATGACGGGGCCACAGTCTTCTTTTCCTCGCATATCATCAGCGAAGTGCAGACCGTCGCCGACCGGGCGGCCATCATTCGCGAGGGTAAGATCGTCGAAGTGGTCGAGACCGCATCGTTGCTCAACCGCTCCATACGCCGGGTGCGTATCCGCTTCCAGCAGACCACCGATGCTGACGAACTCTTCACCCTTCCGGGGGTTGAGCTGCTCGCCAAAGACGATGGCTTGAGCGTGTTGTTGCAGGTCGAAGGCGAGATGGACGCCCTGATCAAGGCCATGGCGCAGTATCCGGTCAGCGATTTCGAGACCGAGCGCACCAGCCTGGAAGAGGTTTTCCTTGCCTACTATGAAGGGAAGGAGGACAAATAATATGTTTACTGTAATTCGTTACACTTTACGCCGCTCACGCGGTGCGATCATCGGCTGGGGGATTGGCCTGGCTATTCTGGCGCTCATGATGGGTTCTTTGTTCGATATGATTGCCAGCAGCGGCGATTTGATGGCAGCCTACATGGAATCGCTGCCCGAGCTTGCAGAAATGTTCGATTTCGGCGGGATGAGCACCCCGATTGGCTGGCTTGACGTCGAGTACTTCTCCTTTGTACCCCTGATGATAGGCCTGTTTGCTACCGGGGTGGGCGCTAGCTTGCTTGCCCGTGACGAAGAGCGCGGCACCCTCGACCTGATCCTGGCCCACCCTGTCAGCCGCACGACTCTTTTCTGGGGTCG
This sequence comes from Methanosarcinales archaeon, assembly GCA_048629905.1. GTDB lineage: Bacteria > Chloroflexota > Anaerolineae > Anaerolineales > E44-bin32 > E44-bin32. The sequence goes on along the minus strand of JAIWHF010000003.1, from coordinate 379 downwards.
TTTCCTGGCCACCACTCTGGTAATCATCCTCCTGCTGCTGATTTCCTGGGCTTCACTGCTGCTGTCCATGACCTGGTCGGAGAATTTCACAATCCCGGCGTTTGAGCTGCTGCTGCCATTCGTCTCGCTATTTGGCATCTTGATGTTCTTCATGACCCTGGCCTTGCTCTTCAGTATGCTGCTTCCGTCCCGTAGCATTGCCAACATGCTCGCGGCAATGCTGGTGGTTGCCAGCTTCTTCATCAGCCTGCTTTCAGGGGTCGTTGAGCAATTGGAACGCGCTGCTGATTTCTCACCCCTGACCTACCTTGAGACAGCCACAGCCATCGAGGATGGCCTCAATTTAACCTGGCTTGGTGTTATCCTGGCCATCAGTCTG
>JAIWHF010000002.1:0-41902 GCA_048629905.1 Methanosarcinales archaeon | reverse complement strand
CCAGCATCCAGCCCCACGGCGGTTTCCATGTAATGGCGATAGGCTGAAAGCTGCAACGGGTTGACTCCATCGGCGAGTTCCACCCCGTTTATTACGGCCTGAGGTTGGGGCACACTGTAAGAGGGGGAAAAAACACGGGAGGTACCATGATCCGATTGCAGAAAGCTGGTCAATCCGGAACGTTCGGAAAGGATTTCTTCCGTCGACTTCGGTTGGATGAGTCCGACATTGATCCAGAGAAGATCGACGACCACAACCCCGAGAATCAGGGGGATGATTCTCCGCAGAGAGATTCGGCCGGCGATGAAGGTGCTTATCAGAACGAAAACAAGCGTAGCAGTGATCATGGGTCCTAATTGACGAATGGAGTTCACCCCGCCGATGATCCCTATCCCAATATTCACTGCCAGGATGAGACATATTGTCGCAAACAGCCAGATCTTCACGCCTCTGGTTTTGATATCTTCCTTGTTGGAAATCAAAGTATCGAGACCGTAACCAGCGAGGAAGGCCCACCCGAGCGCGCTGATAAATAGGAAACGGGCAGGCACGCGTAGAACATCCGCTCCAGGGATGGCGCTTATAAGTTCATAAAATGGAGTTGCAGGTCCCAGCGCGAGGATAGTTGAGAAAAACGATACGCCGATCCAGAACCAGGGGCGACGGTCGGGATTGAACATCGAGAGGACGGAGATGACTAAAACGCTTGCCCCGAAATAAGCCAGCCACTCAGGCGTCCCCTCTAAAATTGAGATTGTCCCTAACAGCCCTTCAAGCGGGAGCGAGAAAATTGCCCGTTCGTTCGCGCTGATCCCGCTGCGGGTGGATAACCGCAGGAACTCCCATAATGGCAGCCCCAAACACGCGGCGATCGCTGCCGCAAATACGCCTGCCACCACTCCAGCGAGCGCGATCCTGCGTAAGTTCTTCCATTCAGTCTGCCGGTCACGAAGCGTGTTGCGTATTCCATACGCCGCAGCAAAGCCGATCAAAGGGATCGACCAACGCGGATCGGCACGGAAAACGAGACCCAACACCGCCCCTGTCAGGGCGCTCCATTTCAGCCACCTGCCCTCGGTCTGGACCTGACGCAGTGTCTTTGCCGTAAGCAGGAGAACCCAGGGTGTCCAGCTAACCGCACTAACCAGCCCGACATGTCCGAGGGCGATGTGGGCGACGAACTTCGGCGCGCCTCCAAACACGATGCCCACGAGAACAGCCCCCCACTTGCTCAACCCCTCTTCTCGGGCGAGCGCCCAGGCCCCCAAACCCGCCCAGGTGAGATGTATCCAGAAGAGGGTATTGAAAGCGATCGCACTCGGAAAAGCCACCGCCAACCAATTTGGAAGGTACCAGAGACCGGAAAGCGGGTCCGCCGCGAAAGGAATGCCGGACAGGATGTTCGGATTCCAGAGGGGGATCTGCCCCCACTCAGCGATCGATTGCTGGATCCAGACGGCATTCGGCCAGTGAGAAATCAGCAGATCGCTGAAACCCGCGCCCGGCCAGAACGGCACATGCTGAGGCCGCAATGTGAGCGGTAGGATCCACAACGCGCCGGCAATTGCCATCACGAGAAGGGCCAACAACCACTCACGCGATCTAGTGCTCATTGGGAATTTACCCTGTAGAGTCGAACCTTATCAAATTCACCAATCAGTTCGAGTTCCGTAAGCCATGCCGGATTCCCGATCTCCTGCTCGCGTGGACCGTAAAAGACGTACTCAATCCCACCCTCGATCAGCGCTTGCACGCCTGAAGATGCAGACCCCCCCATTTTGAAAAGTTCTTCCACCTTCTGTTTCTGGGCGTCCGCATCCGGTGTCTCGAAGGGATGACCGTATAGAACGCGCAAAGAGGCGAACGCCGGTATGCGATTGCCCGTTGTCGGCGCCGCCAGGATGAGCGACTCCGACGGCAGGTTATCCGCCGCCCAGTGGTACGCAGTTAGTTCATCCTCGTAATGAATTACAGCGGGCCTGCCCTGGGTCACACCGAGCAGCCCGGCCGACACGACGAGTAGATTGGAGGGCATGACGAGCAGAATGAGGATCGCGGTTAGAAGACGAGATCGGGAAAGCTTCGCAGTGAGTGAGTACCATCCGAGCCCCGCTAACGCGGCCATTGGGAAGAAAAGACCGAGCGATAAGCGCCTCTGAAACGGGACTGGTATGTAAAGCAGGATTACACCGCTCACAAGCCAGGCTAACAGCAGGCGCCCCTCTTTCGTCTGTGCGGGTTTCGTGCGCCAGATTCCAACAACCGCCAGGATCAAGACCAAACCATATCCTAAGATGTAATTCAGAGGCGGCGGGGAGAGCGTTTGGTTCTGGAGATTCCAGGCTGAAATCACCGGATGTACCCGGCTTACCCAGAAATCATAGAGGAGCCATGGAGCTGCTCCGGCAACCAACCCCAGGATCGGGGTGAGATTAGGAAACCACCATTGCTTTAACGCACTCGCACCATTCTTCCGAAAATGGAGTGTCGCTTCCCAGATGTACCAGGTGAAACCTGCCGCGAAAAGGCTCAGCGCGGAGAAAGGCAGCACCGCCCCGATGATCGTACCGCACAGAAGGGCAAGTGCTAGACGTAGTCCGGGCCGGTCTTGCAGCAGGAGAATGACCAGAATCCCTCCCAGGAGTGCGGCCGCGGCAAGTGGGAAATGGGCATTTCCGTAGGCGATGAGAAAGGGAATCGATTCGGGGATCATGAGATCGCTGGGCTGCAGATTAAACAGCGGGGCTGTCAGCCAACCCAGACCTGATCCAAAGAGGGTGAGCAGGAGTGCGGTGCGCCTCGCACTTCTCTCCGGGAGCGTTGCTTGAAATAACACATAAACGAGCAGGAACATCAGGGCAGCACCGATAATCCTGGCGGCGTGAAAGACGAGGATCGTTGGGATTCCGGTCCAGCGCGAGAGATGGCCAAGGAACAGATGGTAGACGAAAAGGAATGTGCCCGGTCCCGGCTCCGCAGCGTAAGGCAGGGAGAACAACCAGGAGCCGTCTGCGCCCTGCTTCATTTTAGCGAGATAGGAGAAGCCGTCGAGCGGGTTCAGCAGGAACCCCGTGAAGACCGTCCCCGAAGGGGCGGTTGAACATGCGATAATCGTTGGAATCAGGCTGAGCGTCAGCGCGGCTAGGATCCAGCCGGCGGCGCCTTTCCATGATTTGGGCATCTTCATTGCCAAACATTGTACGTCGAGCTTGTGCAGTATGCCATCCGTACCTTGCGGTGACAACCGTGAAACATCTATAATCGCACTATGAGCCGGGTCTCAAGTTTATACCGATTACAAGAGCTGGACCTCCAAACAAGCCGCTGCCACGAACGCATCGCCGAGATCGACGTGCTGCTGGCGGATGATAAGGAGGTCACAACGGCGCGCTCAGATTTCGAAAGCAAGGAAGAACAATTGGCAGAAGCAAGAGCTGCGAACTCAAAGGCTGATCACGAGGTTGAATCGCAGCGCGCTAAGATCGAAAATACACAGAAAGCGTTGTACGGCGGAAGCGTCACCAACCCAAAAGAGCTCGAAGACTTGCAGCTAGAATCCGAATCACTGAAACGCTACCTCGACACACTGGAGGACCGCCTGCTTGAGGAAATGGTCGCCCTCGAAGAAGCCGAGCTCAAGCATGCTCAAGCCAGTCAAAAGCTGACTGAACTTGTCGCCAGAAAAAGCGGCGAGAACGAACTTATGACGGCAGATCGCCTTGATCTGCTCTCTACGATCGAACGCACCGAAACAGAAAGGGAAGCGGCGCTCAGCAACATCAGCGCAGAGGACCTGAAAACCTACGAAAAATTCCGGCGCCGTTTCGACGGGGTTGCGCTTGCTCTTCTCACCAGCGGTAACTGCGGCGTTTGTGGCGTGGACCTTGCACGGTCAAAAGAACAGGAGATCCGCGGGGGAAACACGCTGGTATATTGTGATCAATGCGGTCGTATACTCTATGCAGGATGACACTCAATGATAAATATCATTCGAAATTTATACATTAGATTGTTTGGCAATTTCTTCGACTATGGCGAATTCATCTTCGGCATCCTGCTCGGGTTATTCGGAGCGTTCATTTACTTAAGATTAGGGCCAATCCGCAATGAAATCTCTGGTTGGTTCGAGGGGCGTTCTCAAGAGAAGGGGAGTCGTCGGAAAAGAGTTACAGCTGATCGATATCGATCAGACCTCATCGCTAGAGCCCAATCGATGCACGTTGCCCGAGCGATCTTCTCCCTCGAGGAAATCCTCGTTCCTCCCCGGCTGCTCGCTCCACCAATCACTGAGGATCCAGAGAAAGACGGGGCGGTTCCAGAAAATACACTTTCGATCTTGCCAACTTTGCCCGATTGGAATTATCTGTCTGGCATCTATCAAGCACCAACCATCAGTTTTGGGAACGCCCTATCATCAAAGACAAACATCCTCCTTACGGGATGGCCAGGAGCCGGAAAAACGACTGCGCTCGCTTATCTCGCCATCCATGCCGCACTTGGAGACCCGGAAGTTGGACCCGCCGCAGAGTTAACACCGGTCTTCCTCCACGCGGCAGCTCTCGTTCTCGACCGCTCATCTGAAAAAGATCCTCTAAAGCCGATCGTGACCGCCGCCCAGGATTCTGTATCCAGCGCTGCCGCCTCCCGACTCCCGAGCCAACTCCAGGGTGATTTTAAACGCGGGCGGGCTCTTCTGCTTCTCGATGGGCTGGACGAATTTACTGCCTCTGAAATCCCGTCTGTCTCAACCTGGCTTAAACGCTTGATGGAAAAATATCCCGGGAATCTGATTGTTGCCGCAGGACCGGTCATGTATTACGACGGTCTCGCACAGGCTGGCCTGGTTCCCGTGCAACTTGCACCGTGGACAGCGCACGATCAAAAAGTCTTCATGAATAAATGGGCTGAAGCCTGGCAGACTCATATCGCCCCATTGCTGCCCAAGCGACGGCTTGCGGATATCGACCCTGCCTTGATCTCGGGTTGGCTCACGAACACTTTCCGGGGCTGGTCTCCGTTGGAAATCACGTTGCAAACATGGGCTTCGTATGTCGGCGACGTGCGTGGCGACCGCATCATTGACAGCATGGAAGCTTATGTTGAGCGCATGCTCTCAGCGGGCGAGATCAAGTCAACCATGACGACAGCCCTCAACTGGATCGAAAACCAGTCGGGGATTCTTACCGATCGCTCAATACGCCGCGGCACACCTGTAAACAACATGGTAGAGGCGGGGATTCTCACTCGCCATGCTGGGAATCGTTTAACTTTCTCACAGCCCAATATTGGCGCATATCTCGCCGCTCGAGAAATTGCAGACAACGGTTCCGCTCCAGCTTCACTTGAAATAGATTGGTCACCAGCTAGCCTCACGCTCGGGTACCTGGCTGCGGTCGGAGATATTTCCACTGTCAGCGAGCGCTATTTACAGATCAAGGATGATCCCTTGGAGCTGCCTCTTCTGGCATTGGCCCGCTGCCTGCCTGAAGCACGGAAAAAAGCACCCTGGAGAGCGGACGTCCTGCGTCGCCTGGCCGCGCTTGTATCCGATCCGAATCGCCCCTACGGACTTCGATTGCGTACAGTCCACGCTCTCTCCGCTGCGCAGGAAGATTCGGTCGCGGTGCTTTTCCGGCGCCTACTCGAATCGGATAAACCTGGCAGCAGAGTCCTTGGCGCTCTGGGTCTTGGAGGCATGAGGGACGAGGATTCAGCAAAAGTTCTAATCCAGACGATTAAAACCAAGCGTAATTTACACTCACGCCAAGCGGCATGCTTAGCCCTTGCAGCCATAGGAACAGATGAAGCGCTCGAGGGCCTGGGGCATATCTTACTTGAGAGCGACGAGGGCGTTCTAATCGCAGCGGCAGAAGCGCTGGCGTGCAACCCGGACGAAGGGTATGCCATGCTGCGCGACGCGATGGAGATGGAAAACCTGCTCACACGCCGAGCCGCAGTCTTTGGCTTGGCCAGAGTTCCAGAACCATGGGCGATTGAGATTCTCGAAGCAGTTCACCTGGATGATGATCAGTGGGTCGTAAGAGGCGCTGCAGCCGAGGTCCTAGAGAGACAACGCAACCCACCTTGGAAAATCCACCCTGCGACCGATGATTTATCCACTCTGCCCTGGCTTCAAGCCTTCGCAGAGAAAGAGGGATTAGCAGTCGCTCCTGGTCGGGCAGCGCTGGAGATGTTGCGGCGAGCGTTGAATAAAGGTTCCGAGGAGGAGCAAATCGCTGCACTTGAAGCCATCGTCTGGGCCGGCGGTGATGAGTTGGCAATGGAGCTCTTTCAAGCGCTGAGTTCCTCTGAACCTCATTTAAGAGACGCCGCGTACGAGGCACTTTGGCAGATCAGAGCATCAGGCGTTGAAATTCGCTCCTCGATGCCGTCCAGATCTACCTGAGCCTAAGCTTCGTGGATTAACTTACAAGGGCCGATCTTTGTGTCGGCCCGTTCTTTTGCCATTTTCAAGACCTGCCCAGGCGAGCGGACCTCCCTCACGTTTAAAACCAGATGGAGGTAGAGAGACGCAGCGTGCTGCGTCTCTACCATGAGTGTGTCGATTGTAATATCGGCCCAGATTATTTAAATGCGAAATGGAGCAGCTTTACATCCAATGAAATGTCATTTCGAGCGAAGCGAGAAATCCCTTATGTGATGCTTAATTCATAACGATGCTCTTTCGAGTGAATGCAAATGGATTCCTCCAGCATTCGATCTGTCATAGTTTCATCCTAGGGATTTCTCGGTCGCCGTTTCACGGCTCTCTCGAAATGACAATTTGAGTAAACAACCCCCTGAACGCGCAGGGACCGACATATCAGTCGGCCCTCCGTTTTTAATATAAGGGCACACGCATCTATGCGCCTGAATGCAGGTATTGGGTTTTTGGTAGGGGCGAACCGGCGGCTCGGCCCTACAGGTCTTGGAAATGGACAGAAAAGGACTGACATTTCAGTCAGTCCAAATGTCACCGCGATATGTACGTTCGATCTCGATGTTATTTCTTGCTCTTTCGATCGAGATGCGCTTGAATATTCTTCTCAACCTCTTCGGCAGACATCCCGTCGATTGAAATTATCTTATCGAGCCCGCGCTCACCGGCAACGATCTCGATCTTATTTTTCCTAGTACCCATCGCCTTTGCCAGGAAGGCGATTACGGCGCGATTTGCCTTCCCATCCACCGGCGGTGCTGCAACACGAATCCGCACCGTTCCATCCTCCAGGATGCCTCCAAATTCAGTCTTTCGGGATCGTGGGGTCACGCGGACTGTAAGTGCAGCCCCCCGTTTCCCATTAGAGAGTTTAAATTCCCTGTCTTTTGTCTGTTGATTCAAACGAGTATCCCCACTAACACTCTGCCGGCCATCTCAACCAGAAAAAATAAAACTAATGGACTGAAATCAAGGCCTCCCGAAGAAGGTAATAACTTGCGTATTGGCGCGAGAAATGGTTGAACAATCGAATCTAAGAATTGGCGTATTGGGTGAAACGCATCCAAAAAATACCCAACTAGCACATCCGCCAGAATGATTAAGGTAAGCGCTCTTGTAACAATCGAGATTGCATCCGCTAGACTCGTCAAAGGTACTCCTATAGATTAATTTATTTTTGTGACCAACCACGTTACTACGGCGAAGAAACTTGCTCCCGGTGAGAACCAGCCTCCCGGTCAAAGAACGAGATGCTTCACTTCGTTCAGCATGACCGATCCCCACTTAATGTCATTCTGAGGAGCGCAGCGACGAAGAATCTCATTCCTGGAAGAACAACTCTCCCGTCCAAAGAACGATATGCCTGAGCAGTTACCCAAACACAATGAGGGATTCTCCCTCAGGGACTATTTTACCGCAACTCTATCAGACGTCAGTATGGCGCGGTCCGAAGATCGCTCTCCCTACACGTACGATCGTCGCCCCCTCTTCAATCGCGATCTCGTAATCATCCGTCATGCCCATCGAGAGCTCTGGTAAGTCCGTCAAGAGTTTCTCTTCCAAGAAATCCCGGAAAGCCCGCAAACCCTGAAACGTGGAATGAAGGACCGCGGGGTGCGCCGCCCAGGGCGCCATCGTCATCAATCCTCGAACAGCCAGATTTTTATAATCGACGATCATCTGGATATCCTCGAGGGCGCCCGGCCAGGCCTCCTTCTGCCATGACGGCCAGCCGGTCTTCGACGCCTCCCCCGATGTGTTGCACTCGATCAGGACAGGCAAAATCCGCCCAGCTTCTGCGGCGAAACGATCGAGCCTTTGCGCGATCTTCACACGGTCTATGGAGTGCACCATGAAGAAATGCGGGGCGACATCTTTCGCCTTGCGGCTCTGAATGTGCCCTACCATATGCCAGCGGATTTCGTTTAGATCGCTGAGGTCAGCCTGCTTCTCACGTGCTTCTGCGACACGGTTCTCACCAAAATCCCTTTGCCCAGCCTGGTACGCGGCACGCACGCTTGAAGCTGGTTGCCCCTTGCAGATGGCAACCAGCTCAATCGCGTCAGCCCCTCTTCCACTTCTTTTAGCGGCTTCGGAAATCCGCGCTTTTAAAAGCTGCAGGTTCGCGTCAATTTGCTGTTCCACTATTGACCTCTCAAAATGCGATTCGGGGTCATTCACTCAAGGCGATCGCAGCCCCAAATCGGCCCGTTTTCCCTCCCTCACTGCGATGTGAGTACCAATCATTGGTATGGCAGGCTGTGCAAATCTGGGCTACTTCGATTTGGACTACCCCCTGCTCCTGCAACAATGCCCGATTTGCGCTCCAGAGATCCAGATATGTCTTCCCATTTCTGCGATCGAGATGGCGAGAGGCATCCCGTCCGAAGCTCGCCTCGATCTGTTCGACAACTTCCTCTCCCACCATGTAATGGTCTGGTCCAATCGAAGGTCCCAAACCAGCCAGAATATCGGCAGGATCAGACTGGAAGGTTTGCACCATCGCCTGGACAGCGATTCCTGCTGCCCGGCGCACCGTTCCCAGCCAGCCTGCATGAGCAATCCCGATCGCTCTGCGGTGGGGATCGTAAAGAAGAATGGGTACACAGTCGGCGAACCGCATCAGGAGGGTCACACCGGGATCGTCTGTGAGGATGATGTCCCCCTTGGTATGAGGGCGATCGTTTCGTGGTCCATCGGCGACAACTACATCGGCAGAATGCACTTGCCAGGCATCGAAAACCGAACTGGCTGGACGGTCCAACGCGGAAAATAGCCGCTGGTGATTCTCTGCCACTTTGTCAGGGTCATCACCAACGGTGCTGCCGAGGTTGAGCGAATGCCAGGGATCTGGACTCACACCGCCATGACGCGTGAAAACACCATGGATCACATCCTGCTGTAATAGGGACTTAAATTGATAATAAACCAGGGATTCAAACTGTGTGCGAACCATTGTGAGAGTCTACCATGGCAAGCAGGAAGACATAGGCGGGCTGTTTGTCTTCAAGAATCCTATCTGCAGTTCTCCAGGGATTCAATAAGAGGGTTCATCGATCAGTTGATCTCACCTGCGGCAGCAAGCTTTGCGGCCACAAGGGTTTGGGTATCGACCATGATTTCCTCTACATACGGATACGCCATCCATACATTCGCCACGCCGAAAAGCACCCCCGTGAGCGTACGGAAGAGGGGCGTACTCTCACGCCATGGGAAGGGCACGAAAGGTAGAGACGTAATCAATTGGGATCCCCCATCCAACGCAAGCGGGAGGATGCCGATAATGAACCAGGCCCAAATAGGTAGTGGTTTTAACCTGTGCCGGAAGAAGGTAAAAGCCACACCGGCGAGAAAGATGCTCCCATAAATCGCGACATCGCGCTGACAAAGCGCTACTTTATATCCCACACTCTCGTAGCCGATGAAGGCTCGATCTCGCAGCAAATCAATAGAGTCGACTCCCGCGATTTCCTCATAGCTCTTCACATCCAAACCTGCTCTTTCCAAAGGATAAAAAGGCTGCTCTCCGAAGAGGAACCAGGAGCGGAAGGGAAGCTGGTGGCATAGAGGGCCGTAGATCTTGTATATCACTCGAGCAGGAGTCGTCATACCAGCCTTTATTAAATATGGAGAAGCGAAGGGTAAGGCGATATAGAGAAAAACGATTAAGTTGAAGATAGCGAGCCAATGGCGTGAGAAGAAAAGGAGCGCTTTATTCATCCTGACCCCCTGCTCTCGCGATATTGACGAAGGTTTCTCAACACTAGAATGCCCATCCGCTGCCGCATTTAGCGCGACTCTTAAATCGATCTCAGAGATGGGCGCCTCGAGAGTGTATGGGCCGATCTGGACAACAGGAACACGCTCGAGGTAACGCTTAAGAAGCGCCGGATCGGAATTGATATCCACCTCTTGAAGGGTATGCGGAACTTCCTTCTCAAGTGAGATCAGGTAGGACCTCACCTCCTCACAAAGGCTGCAATCTTCTTTAGTAAAAAGCGTCACACGTATCATAGGGAATACCCAAGTTCTACCAGATAATCTCGCAGTTGACCCTCGGTTATAAGTCCTATATGAACTATCCGGACCACGCCCTGGTCGTCAACGAAGATACTTGAAGGATAGCCGCGGATTCGGTAAAGACGTTGAACACTTCCGCCAGGATCGAGAAGAAGGGGAAAAGATAAACCGAGTTCGTCACGGAAAGCACTTACATCCTCAACAGGTTCGTCGTAATTTAACCCCAGGACGGTGAACCCATCGTCCTTTAACTCTTGATAGCGGTCTTCAAATGTTGGCATCTCCAAACGGCATGGACCGCACCACGTCGCCCAGAAGGTCAGGAGCACCGTTTGTCCGCGGTAGTCGCTCAGGCGGACTTCATTTCCCTCCAGATCGCGCAACGCGAAGTCTGGAGCCTGTGCACCAATCTCTGGTGCAATCCTGCTCACTACTGTTCCAATTTCTGCTGTTTCAGTCGCTTCCGGCGCGGCGGTTGATAGAACGCTACTATTAGTTTCTGATTCTGCACCTGGTAAGCCGAGAAACAAGGCTAATGCAAAAGCGATTCCAACGAGTAAACCCACCAGGATGTACGCGGCAATGCGAGAGGAATCTCCCAAACGCATGCTGTACCTAAAGGCCGAAGTCGACGAAGAATCCGAATCGCGCTAGCTGCTCGAGCTTACCAGTGAGCAGTAACACGCCCACAATGACCAGGATAACACCGGTGATAATCGAGATGTAACGGACAACGTTGCTGTATTTACGCATGAGGACTGCTGCTTGTCCTATCCCTAAAGCCATCAGAAGAAAGGGGATCGCCAAGCCCATTGAATAGGCGCTGAGCAGAATGACGCCCTCCATAATTCGAGCGCTGCTTATCGCCAGTGTAAGCACGGCGCCTAGGACGGGTCCAACACACGGCGCCCAGCCAGCGGCGAAGAAAACGCCCATCAGCGCCGATGAGAAGTAACCCAATCCCGGATTAGGCTGCACCTGCCGGCGGGTGTCGTAGTTCAGGAAAGGGATGTTGATCACACCCATTGTGTGAAGTCCAAAGATAATCACGACCACTCCACCAATGCGTGCAATCCAGGTTCGTAGATCATATAAGATGAAACCGATCGCAGATGCGGCAGCGCCAAGCAGCACGAATACGACGCTGAACCCAAAGACAAAAGCCACCCCGTGCGAGAAGGTGGTCCAGCGATTTGCGATAACCTCACCCGAGGGTGATACAGATCGCCCGCCGAGATAGCCGATGTAGGCTGGTACGAGAGCGAGGACGCAGGGCGATAAGAACGATAACAATCCGGCAAGAGCTGCAATGCCAACCCAGTATGGGCTTAAAGTGAGGCCGCTGAGATCCATCGAATCCGTTTCTCCTCCACCCAGAATTCCCCTTATGGTGGTTTCAGCTCGTCCTGAATGTGTGAAGCATACCGCCTTCGCCCCCAACGATCAAGGTGGCAAATCAAAATTGCGCTCACCTGGGTGAAGCAGAAAATCAGGTGAGCTTCACGCTTCTCAACCTGAGGCTGTTTGTTACAACGAATATCGAACTGAAAGCCATAGCCCCGGCGGCAAACATGGGATTCAGGAAACCGAGTGCTGCGCTCGGAATGAGGAGTACATTATAAATCAATGCCCAAAATAGGTTCTGCTTGATGGTACGCAGAGTTCTGCGAGATAGAGTGATTGCTCGCGGTACGCCGCGCAGATCTCCGCTTAGAAGCGTAATTGGAGCGGCGGCAATCGCCACATCCGTACCGGTTCCAATGGCGATCCCAACATCCGCTTGTGCTAGCGCTGGAGCGTCATTGATCCCATCCCCGACCATGGCAACGACCTTTCCCTGGCTTTGAAGATCTCTGACCACTTCTGCCTTCTCTGCCGGAAGCACTTCGGCGCGGATGAGACTGTTCCCCTGGGAATCTTGTGAGTGTAGACCGACCAAAGAACCGATCGCTTGGGCGGTTTGGAGGTTATCGCCCGTTATCATGAAGACCTCCAACCCCATGTCATGGAGGGCTTCAATTGCTTCGACCGAACCCTCTTTCACCGTATCGGCGATGCCCAAAATACCGGCTGGTTTACCGTCTACTGCAACAGCAATCACTGTTTTCGCCTGCGACCGCAAGCGCTCTATCTCCCCATCGAGGCCATCGATGCCCATGCCGCGTTCAGCGAGCAGCTTCGGCGAACCGATGACAACATCCCGCTCTCCCACGCTGGCGACTATCCCATGACCGGCAATGGCTTTGAAACCGTCCGGTTCATCTAATGGAATATCCTGAGCTAGAGCCGCTTCGACAACCGCCTCTCCCAATGGGTGTTCGGAACCACGCTCCGCGCTGGCGACGAGCTTGAGTAAATCTCTCTCACTCCCGTCCCATCCATTCACGATGATGTCGGTGACCGTAGGTTGGCCGCGAGTAATTGTGCCCGTCTTATCCAGAATGACCGTAGTTAAACTACCCGCCCGCTCAAGCGCCGCGCTGGATTTGAATAAAATCCCCATGTTAGCGCCTCTGCCGGTCCCAACCATCACTGCTGTTGGTGTAGCCAGGCCCATCGCACAAGGGCAAGCAATGACCAGGACTGCCACCATATTGATCAGGGCACGGGTGAAGGTAGAAGTATCGCCCGTCGGTGGAGGGGCAAGGAAATACCACGCTAAAAACGTAGCTAAGGCAATCCCGATTACGACCGGAACGAAAATCGACGAGACCTGGTCTGCCAGACGTTGAATTGGAGCTTTGCTTCCCTGAGCATCCTCGACCAAGCGAATGATCTGCGCCAGGGCTGTATCCTTGCCGATTTTTAACGCTTCGAACTTGATCCGGCCCAGCTTATTTACCGTAGCGCCGACCACAGGATCTCCAGGTCCTTTCTCTTGCGGCAGAGACTCGCCGGTGAGCATCGACTCATCGACAGTTGTTTTGCCCTCGATCACGACGCCATCAACAGGGAACTTCTCACCAGGGCGAACGACGACGATGTCGCCCACCTCGACTTCTTCTATGGGTATGTCAACTTCCTGCCCATCGCGAACAATGCGCGCCGTCCTCGCTTGAAGGCCAAGTAGTTTTTTAATGGCCTCGCTCGTTCTGCCCTTCGCGCGCGCCTCCAGGAATTTCCCCAGGACGATCAGTGTGATAATAACTGCCGAAGTTTCAAAGTATACATGGCCATCGATCAAGCCAAGCATCACCGGAATAGAGTAAAAGTAGGCAGCTGAGGAGCCCATAGCTATCAGAACATCCATGTTAGCTGACTTGTTGCGCAGCGCCTTGTAGGCTCCATCGTAGTATTGCCAGCCAACGTAGAATTGAACCGGTGTTGCCATGGCGAACATCAGCCACGGGAGCCAGTTCGCATCAGCGATATCTGCGGGTAATAACCCAAAATCTCTGGCCATCGAAAGCAGGAACAGGGGGATCGTGAAAAACAACCCCACCATGAGCAATCGCTTCTGGTGATTGATCTCCTTCTCTCGTGCCGCACGTTCGACATCCTCCACTCGATCGGATGTCTTGAGGGCTTCAAAACCCGCATTGCGGATCACTTTACGAAGATCTGACTGGCTCACGACGGTTGGTATGTATTGGACGCGTACACGCTCGGAAGCCAGATTCGCCGAAGCGCCGACAACGCCGTCGGTTTCAAGCAGGGCTTCTTCCAGCCGGCGTGCGTCATTGACGTCACCCAAACGCTTCAGAACGAAGTCTGCCTCACCGAGGGCGATGTCATATCCTGTTCGCTTGATTCGGGCGATGATGTCCTTTTGATCCACCTTGGCGGGATCGAATTCCACACTCGCTCGCTCAGAAGCTAAATTGACATTCGCAGACTGGACTCCGTCGAGTTTATTCAGGTTGCGCTCGACCGCGGCCACGCAGTTCGCGCAGGTCATTCCAGTAATCGGAAGTGTGAGAGTCTTCTTCGCTTCTTCCATGATTCTCTTTCCCTTTTCTTGTTTATCCCGTAAATATCACTCGGGGCGATCAGCATGGAATTTACAGATCGCAACGTTCCTCATGCAGGCAAAATAGTTAAACTTTTATCAGTCATATAGTGCAATGGAGTGGCGTCATCTACGTCACTCCATTGCGCTTCGATGCTACATTAATCTCATCAATCCACCGCGATTAATAGACCACTACAATGCTGGCGGGTAATTGATTTCTGTCAGCAGACCCACAATTATTTCTTCCGTCGCTGGGGGCTCAAACTCCACCTTCACACGCCTGTCACTTTGTGAGGCTTCAACGCTCTTCACTCCCTCAAGCTCCCCCACTTCGGTTTGGATCGTGTGCGTGCAGTGACCACATGAGATCCCTGGTACTTCAAACGAAACTGTGCTCATCTTAACTCTCCTTGAATGCTTTCTCGGATTCTGTAAAACTATACTTTCGTCGCTGTCTCATACACTTCGATGATTTCTTTAAGTACGCGTTCACGCTCTTCCGGGTCATCACCGCGCACCGCGGTGAGCAAACATGAATGTAGATGGTCGTTCAATATATTCGAGCTCACCTTGTTTAACGCCGCCTGCACCGCCTGGATTTGTCTCATCAAATCGATGCAGTAGGCATCGTTCTCAACCATGCGCTCAATCCCATGAATATGGCCGGCGATATTTTTCAAGCGGTGAAGTGTGTCCTCACGATCCATCATGCACTCCCATCTTATCCCCCCCCTACGGGGGTGGGTCTAGCAATAATATATCTTATTGGATAGATTTTGTCAAGTATGGCCTAAACCACAGGGTCGCCCCTAGTTTTGTATGTGTTGATTAGACCTGGGGAATGAGATCGAGCAGCGCGGAGAGCGGCAATGTAGAGGGTTTGACAGCTTCTAAGGGTGGCGCAAGATCACGGAGCCGTTCCGACCATCGCCACAGAGAGATAAGGTCCTCGGGGTATCGCGACGGGCGGGCGCCGATGCTAGTCCATGAGAAACCATCTAAAGCCTGCGCCCACCCCTCCCACGGCACCATGTCCGGCGTGCGCGAGAGTGTGACCAGACCGCTGAAATAAACAGGCTTCCCGCGGGGGAAAAATTGGCGCTGCGTCTCAAGAAATTCGCGGCTGTCTGTTGTGTTGAAGATCAACCATAGAGGCAACAGACCCGAGGAGAGCACGAGTTGAGGGTCATATTGGGTGAAGGTCTCCACCACGACGCCCTCTGCCTCGCGTCCCTGCCGGCGGTAAAGCTCCTCATGGGCGAGGAATGCCAGGCGCGAAAACCCCTGCGGGTTGTCGAAAGTGATGCGCTCAAAACCGTATCCCTGCTCGCGGGCGAAGACTTCCAATGCCTGGTCGAGTCCCGGCTCACTCCCCCACTCGGATTCAGGTCCATCGACGGGCTCTTGACCCGGAATACTCCAACCCCCGCGGTGTTTTGAGCCAGACTCCACCAGCGCGCGATCGATACGTTCACTTCCTTCAATGAACTCCTCAGGGGAGATGCCTCCCCAGCCGCCGATTTGGTAAACCTGTCGATCGCCTAGCTTGTAGTGCAGCCAGCGCGCTTCGCAATCGAGATAAACGATCGTACCGCCTGCATTGAGCCTATTCTGAAGAAATTCCTGATAACCTCGCGGCAAATCGATCAGCTTCAACCGCAGATGACTGACGACGCGCGTGAGCCATCCATCATGGATCGGATCGAAGTGTCCGATGGCCATGACCTCCGGATTTCTTTCCAGAATCCGCTCGGCGACGCGCGAAGTGAGCGCAAGATGAGATGGCACTTCGTCTTCGGGGCTCCCGCCTCGCAAGCCAAGGATAAATGGCTGGGGAAGAAATGGGGCGCCGAGTACCGCCGCGAGATGAGCCGTGGCGCCACCCATCGCGCTGCCCACGAGAATCGTATCGAATTTACCATCGACCCCATCATAGTCAGCGAGACGGGCAGCGACGAGTTGTTCTACCTGGAGTTCTTCCGCTTCATGGGGAGAGAGTGCTGTCCATCGAAACTGCTGGCGGACAGCCGTGCGGGCGACCGAAACAGGCAATCGATTAAGCAGGGCAAGCCCGATCTTCTCAAGCTCGTTAAAGTTAAAGACGGTCTCGGGACGGTCCGAAAGAACCCCGGCAATGAGCCGTGTTAGCACCGGGGAGGCGCTCTCTGCGCTCTCGAAGACTTTCCGATTCATCGCCTTGTTTCGATCAACCATAAATCCGACTCAGATCAGGGCACTTGAGCGGCGTCCATAACCATCGCTCAAACGGTTATCACCCTCATATCTTCCCGAGCGCTGGAGCTTCCTGCTCACTCAGGGCTCGCTCTTGCATTTCTTCGCGCAGGCTGTAGACATCCTCCGGTACCTTGTAAGCCGCAAAAGCCAGGATTATCGCTGCCAGCACCCAGGCTATGACGCATATCCACAGAATTGCATCGTGCAGAGAATAGCGCACCGCAATCAAACCGGCGACAAAGGGAGCTATTGCCGCGCCACCGTTCTCGATGAATAGCTGAACGGATAAAGCAGTGCTGCGGATTTCAGGCAGCGTGATATCGTGCACTGTTGAGATAACATTCGCCGATGAAAAGGGAATGAACAACGCCGTCAAGATCATCAGACCCGCGAATAGGCCGCGCTCTGCTATGGGAACATTCATCGTGATCGTAAGCAGCACTGCGCCTAGCAAAACAGCACTCATCGCAACGAGCAATCTCCCTCTAGGTGTTCGTTTGAAGGCGAAGTCGCCTACCACCCCACCGAGGAAGTAGCCGAATGCGAGCATAAGAATAGCTGGGCCAAGCGTGAGCAGGATCGCACTTTCATCGTAACCTCGCTCGACTTCTAAATACCGGAAAAACCAGAAAGTTATTACAGTCCAGGGAAAGACACCGACGAACCCCTGAGCGAACAGCAACAGGAGTGAGCGTTTTCGGAATAGACCCAGGGCATGCTTTCGTTCGAATTTATGAACACCAATATCCTCAACCCCCTCGAACTCAGGCTCGCTGCTGCCACGCGGCGCTTCACGCACCGTGAAGAATATAATCAGCGCCATAACGATACCGAGAGAACCCGTCACATAGAAGATATTTCTCCAACCCACACTCGAAACCAAAAAAGTCGCTACAACGAGACCGAGCATGTAACCTAAGGGTTGGGATAATTGCACAAACCCATAGACTTTGCCGCGCATGCTTGGTTTGAAGTAATCCGACAGCAAACTGTATAAACCCGGGTAGCTCGAGTCATCAACACCCGTAGATGCACGTGTTGCTAAGAAGGTTTTATACGTCGGCGCAATGGCGCTCAACCACGTCGTCGACCCCCATATCGCTGAGGCGAGCGCCAGCAATTTGGGCCTAGAAAAACGGTCATAAAGGTAACCCCATAGTGGATAAAGAAATGCACCGACCAATAAGGCGCCAGTCACAACTGCGCCCATCTGTGCTTCGTTTATCCCGAATGTCTCCATGATGGGCGTTGTGAGCGGCGCGATGAGGAGACGGTCCGATTGATGCAAGAGCATGAAGGCAAAAAACACTGCCATAACGTACCAGCGGTACTTCTTGTTGGATGACATTCTCTCCTCCATAGGATCAGGCTATTTGATGTGGAGGGGGCAGATGATGGCCTTGCTCCGCATCCGGGTCTTCGCGCAGAAGTTGAATTGCATGGGGCAGCGCGGGGATGATCACTTCCAAATTCTCCTCGACAGCCTTCGGTGAGCCGGGTAAGTTCACAATTAATGTGCTTTTGCGGATCCCAGCAACCGCTCGAGACAGCATTGCGTGAGGAGTCTTACTCATACTTCGCGCCCGCATCGCCTCCGTCAGCCCCGGCGCCAGTCTCTCCACAACATTTCGAGTCGCCTCAGGGGTTCGATCGCGCCGGGAGAATCCTGTGCCGCCGGTAGTCAGAATGAGGTCGATTTCACTGCTATCACACCAGGACGCAAGCTGCTCCTCGATTTCAACCTGCTCATCAGCGATAATATCGGCTGCGATCACTTCCCACCCTCGCTTGAGGGCAATCTCTTGGATGAGTGGTCCAGATCGATCTTCGCGCTCTCCCTGTGCAGACCGATCCGAGATCGTGAGAACAGCAATTCTCACTGGATCACCTTCCCCAGAACATATAGATCCATCACTTCAGCTCCAAACGAATCATAGAACTCCAACGCAGCCTCATTGTCTTTCGTAACCAGTAGATAATACTTCCGGCAGCCTTTAGACCGCAAGCGATTCTCAATCTCAACCATCAACGAGCGGCCAATTCCGCTTCGTTGCTCAGATTGCAGCACAGCCAGGTGATAGACGATCCCACGGCGACCGTCGAAACCCCCAAAAACCGTGCCGATAATCCGTCCATCTTGCTCGGCGACAAGAAAAAGATCGGGATCGCGTTGGAGCTTCTTCTGAATTTCTTGTGGCGTGTCCGATGGCGATAACTGAATGCCAGGGCCCGATGATTCCCACAGCATACGTACTTCTTCGTAATCTTGTTCAAAGAGAAATTCGCGGATTTTCATCCATCCAACCCTAAATATTAAGACTTGTGCGAACCAGACGTCTCTGGTTCGCACATAAAGTTAACCAAGTTCTTCAAAACTGCAGTAGGAGATACCAGTGGATAAAGCCAGTTTTACCCCCCCTCAGGTTCGACCAGCGCTTTCCAATCACCATGAATACCGTCTTCGGTCACCCCGAAGTAAACACGATGTTCCTGAGCTGTCTTTTGGATCAAGTCATAACGCCTTCGGGTACCGCGCTTCTGCTCCTTCAACACTCCCAGATCGCCTCGCCATGAAACTTTAACACCCTTCAGGTCCTCTGGTAACTTTCGAAATTCCGAAATAGCGTAATGCCATAGCCTCCGTGCAGAACTCTGGGTGACATTCTTGACTACATTTCCATTACGCAAATCACGCATTGTGTAGTACTGGATCCCATTGCGTTCTTCCGACCCCACGATTTCTACTCCGGTTCGTGGGTGTTGAACACCAGCAAGAGGTTCCTCGGTGACTTCCAGCTTCTCAGGAACATCCGCTTCTACCCGCTGCCCTCGCTTTCCTCGATGCACCAGGTTCACGATTTCATCGCGAACTGCGAGCCCTGTTTCTGCTTCATCGCGTACGTAGACTTTATTATCATCGACTGCATAGGGCGGGTCATCACCCGGGGGGATGATCACCCGAATGACCGTTTTTCCACGTGTTTCCATCGTGTCCACTTGAACATCGAGGGCGGGGCTGATGCGTTTACTTAACTCCTTCTGGAGCTGATTAACACTGGCCTTAGCCTTTGTCACCCCCACCGGCTCTTTCTTCGCCTCAGCCGGCAAACCGATATAAAGCGTTCCGCCGTTTGAATTTGCGAAGGCACAGACATCAGCGATGACTTTATAAAGTCGCCCCCCGCGCACGGTCATGCTTTCATGAAAATCTTGGTTTATGCTCGGTCCGTCTTCACGTGCACGTTGAATAAAATCGTAATCTTCTTCAGCTGCGGGCCAATGTGGGCGCGTGAGCGCGAAGTCATTGCTGATAAACAGTTCTTTCAACGCCTGGAAAGAAACATCAGGCAGCATTGCTTGGGTCGCTCGATCCCCAACGCCGAGGTTCTTCTTATTCTTCGGATCTGTGCGAATTCTGTGGGCATCCGAACCTTGAATACAGTGCATTCGACGTGGGTATTCTGGCTTTGTTCCGTTAAAAAACGCAGCCGTGGTTCTCCGACCCTTCAGTCCTAAATCAGTAACCTCCAACGCATGAAGGTGAGGATCCTGGGTATAGGCAATCTTAGTCTGACCGCCGAATCCATAGCCCCGCATCGCAACCCCATGGGTTGAATTCGCGTGCGCGGCGATCGCCAATCCTCCTGCTTCATCGATCAACCGGTAAGCCGTTAGAACATCCGCAGTTGCTCCCACTGTCACTGAGCCGTCGTCAAGCTGCTCCGATGGGATGTTCAGACTGAGCAGAAGATGCTCAATTTCTCTCACGGATTTCTCAGGGGAAAAAACCCCTAGAATATGAAAACCCAGCGTAGCCGTGAATTCAAACCCGGGAAAAACCGTAACCTTTTGTAATAACCGGCGGTATTCTTGAAGACGATTTCGCTCATCTTCGGTGAGCCTGCTAAGGGATTCCAGCATCTCTAACTGCTGGATCTCATCCATCATCTGTCGATAACCGGCAACAGTGTTGTGATCGGTGAAAGCGATGATGTCGAGACCACGCGCTTCACTCCTGTGTAATATATCCAAATAGGTTACATCCGGCTCATGATAATCACTTGATGCCGGCGTGTGTAAATGTAAATCCATTAATCGCCACTGTTTGGCTGTATTCTTACTTTGTCTTCTAGCCACGAAATAATATTCTCCAATCGAGGTGATGAAAGAACCGTTCTACTCTCCACCACCAGAAATTTTATTCTTAATTGTCTCCAAGAGCAGGTCAGGCGAATAGGGTTTCAAGAGAAAGCCATCCGCTCCTTTCAACTTACTCTCATCACTCAAATCTATCCCCGAGGTCATAATGATGGGCAGATCGACTAGCAAAGGATTCGATCGAATTTCAGCCAGTATATCTAACCCGTTCCTATCGGAGAGATTACAGTCCATCAACACCAGGTCTGGTTTTTCATCGATACAGATACCCGGTAACACTGCCCAGTCCCTGCTCTCGAATGCCTGATATCCTTCAAGCTTCAAGAGAGTAATCAGGAGCGAGGTTATCGATTCGTCGTCGTCAATAATCAATACTTTCGGCATCAGCGCTCTTTATCCGGGGGTCAATTTCGCCTGGCTGGTGGCTTCCCCTTTATGAGCTTTTTCCTTTTGACGATTTCTCGTTGGTTTTTGATTTTGTGGACCGGGCTCCTTTATTCTTAGAAGCACTGCGGCTCTTGCGTTTCTTCTTCGGTTTCAGAGCCGTCTCAATAGCCTCATCGATCGTATCGATGTAAACAAATTCAATATCTTTCCTGACCTCGTCGGGTACATCTTCTAAATCTAATTCGTTCCTCTTTGGCAGCATTACCGTCTTTAACCCAGCTCGATGGGCTGCCAGAACTTTCTCCTTTACACCTCCAATCGGAAGGATCTTTCCGCGCAGTGTGACCTCCCCGGTCATCCCAACTTCCGATCGAACCGGACGTCCGGTAGCCAGAGATGTCAGCGCCACAGCCATCGTCACACCTGCAGATGGACCATCCTTGGGTTGCGCTCCAGTCGGGACATGCAAGTGGATATCGTGCTCACTCCAGTATTTATCTTCAATGGAGTATCTATCGGACACCGAGCGAACATAGGAGAGCGCGGCCTGGGCTGACTCCTGCATGATTTGGCCCAGCGACCCCGTTAACTGGAACTTCTTACCGCCAGGCATTGCCGTTGCCTCGATGAATAGCACATCGCCACCAGCCATAGTGTAAGCCAGTCCCGTTGCCACTCCAGGGATCGAGGTTCTTTCGATGAGTTCCTCGGTCCCGAAAAAGCGCGGTTTCTTCAAGAATTCACGCACACGCGGCCCGGTGATCTTCAATTTCTTTGCTGTCCCCTCAGCAATCCTGGTCGCGACTCCTCGGCAAATGCGGCCGATTTCACGCTCGAGATTGCGCACACCTGCTTCACGTGTGTGTGATCGGATGATAGTACGCAAAGCTGCATCTGTGAAGCTTATCTCACTCTTCTTGAGACCATTCTCTCGGATCTGCCGGGGGATGAGATATCCTTTGGCAATTGCGATCTTCTCGCTCTCTGTGTAGCCAGAGATGCGGATGACTTCCATTCGATCAAGTAAAGGTGCGGGGATCGTCTCAAGCCAATTCGCTGTCGTGATGAACATCACCTGCGAGAGATCATATGCAACTTCCAGGTAATGGTCACGAAATTCTCGATTTTGCTCCGGATCGAGGACCTCAAGCAAGGCCGAAGCAGGGTCTCCACGGAAATCGCGACCCATTTTATCGATCTCGTCGAGCATAAAAACAGGATTGTGGGATTCCGCACGGCGTAGTGCTTGAAGGATGCGCCCGGGCATCGCGCCGATGTACGTTCGGCGATGCCCGCGTATCTCGGCTTCATCGTGAACACCCCCAAGCGAGATGCGGATGAATTTACGGCCCATCGCTCGAGCGATCGATCGTCCAAGAGATGTTTTCCCCACACCCGGAGGCCCCACAAAACAAAGGATCACGCCTTCTCTCTCACGGCGGATTTCGTCGATCTCCTCGCCTCCGATCGTATCCCCGCGTTCTAGCTTCAATTTTCGAACTGCAAGGTATTCCAGGATGCGTTGTTTGATGTCGACGAGCCCAAAATGATCCTCATTGAGAACCTCACGTGCATGCTTCAGATCGAGGTTATCTTGAGTGACGTTATCCCATGGAACAGTGGTTAACCAATCGAGGTATGTCCTGATCACACCATATTCAGCCGCGGCTGTTGGCAGCTTCGCAAGCCGTTCGAGCTCTCGCCGGGCTTGCTTCTCAGCTTCCTCCGGCATATTTGCTGCTGCTATCCGCTTGCGGAATTCCTCAATTTCTACCGTTTGCTCATCACCTTCACCCAGTTCACGTTGGATAGCTTTTAGCTGCTCTCGCAGGAAATATTCACGCTGTACCTTTTCGATCTCGGTTCGTGCTTCCTGCTGAATTTGCTGTCCAAGGGAAAGCACCTCGACCTCACGGCTGAGCAGATTGGTGAGGATTTGCAGCTTCTCTATCGTCGATTCCACCTCGAGGATGCGCTGCCCATCATTCAGGTCCATTCGCTGGTAATTCGCAATCGTGTATGCGACTTGGAGCGGATCTTCAAGAAGCTGGACACCCCCGACAATTTCACGCGGGAGTGAGGGGCCGATCTCTGAAATCTGCTGGAAGAGATCTTTCGCTGCCCGGACCTGCGCCTCGATTTCAACACTCTCTTCCACCTTTTCGGGCCGGAGGTAGATACGCGCAACGAGGTAAGGTTCATGGCTGGTGAAAACCCCCAGTTCGAAACGAGCTATTCCCCTGGCGATCAGACGAATAGTCCCATCCGGTGCCCTGAACAACCTCTGTATTGATGCCACTGTGCCGAACGAATACAAATCTTCAGGTCCGGGAATCTCCAACTCGGGATTCCGAGAAGCGACAAGTCCGATCAAGCGATGGTTGGCGGAGACATCATCGATTAACTTGATCGAGCGCGCCTGCCCAATCGTTAACGGCATGGCAGTGTGTGGATAAACAACAACCCCTCGAAGGGGCAAAATCGGGAGATCTTCCGGGATCTGCAATTCCTCAGGTCCCTGACTCTTGACTTCCTGTGGCTCCCCCTCAATTACTCCGTCGTGAACTGGGATCTGTGATGAGAAATTGTGCATACTTTCCTCAGCGTCAATGGGTTCCAATGAAATAATAAGCTCTTCTAAGTTAATAATGATACCCCCTGCTATCTATCTTCTCGGAAGTCCTTGATATCAAATTTCCCGGCATCACTTGATATCTATCTCACGGGGGGTTGCTTTGGGGAGAACGACCTTTAGAAAACCATCGCTGTACGTTGCTTCGATCTTGTCAGAATCAACCCGCAATGGAACTTTAACCTCGGAAGCGAATTCGCCGTAATCGATTTCCATCTGGTGATAGGTTTTACAGATGTTTGTATCTGGGCGGGTCCCGCGGATAGATAAAACCTGACGCTCAAAGATTACAGATATGTTCAAACCACGCATGCCGCCAATCTCAACAACCACGACAATCTCATCATCTGTTTCCAGAACATCGGTAGGGGGACGCCAAGCATGGGATCGCCGTACAACACGCCAACCCAAACCTTCTAAGGCCTGTCGATCCCAGGCGTCACTCTCGCCCGACATCTTCATCACCCATTGTTTTGAATCGTACTCCTTATTCATGATTCGCACACCTCTCGGAGCGCCTGCAACCGAACATAAATCATTCTACCACAGCGGTTCACCGTCAAAGAAACAACGAACTAGCGACCGTCACCGGTCAGCGAGAGATCATTCACACCGTGCGAAAACCCCTTCCAGCGTTACGAAAGGCAGTTCTCCATACCTAATTGAGGTCCAACTGTTTTAGCCTATTGGGTTGGTATCCTAAGCAACTTAAAGTACAATTTCATGAAGACGAAAATCGATTAGCTGCACTTGAGTGCCGCGTCGGAGGGTACTATGGACCACACAGAGATTCTTGGGTCCGTCGAGTTATTTGAAGGCATCACTCCTGCCGAGCTGCAGGCTATTTCCCTAATCTGCAAAGAAATCACCTTCAAAAGTGGTGATGTCATCACGCAACAGGGCGAAACCGGAGAGGATCTCTTCATAGTCCTGGATGGATTCGTTGAAGTTCTCCACAGTGGAACTGCGCCGGAGCAATCACCCCGCACCATCGTCCACCTGGGCAAAGGTCAGATATTCGGTGAGATGGCGCTGGTTGACCATGGCCCTCGCTCAGCAACGGTGCGCGCAGCTTCCGATCCGACGAAGGTGCTGATGATCCATTGTGATGACTTCGAGAAAGAATGCGAGGAAAACCACCACCTGGGGTACGTTGTCATGCGTAACATCGCGGCTGACCTATCCTTCAAACTCCGTCATCGCCACTTTGCCGACCGCTGAGGTGTAGAAATGCCCGCAATCTACAAAGTGAGTTACGTCGTTTCGGGAGAAGATCATCCAGGAGCGATTCTAAACAGCGATACATCACCCCACCAAGGAGATGTGATCTCGCTTGGTTCAAGCGATTTCGAGGTTATTGAAGTAATCGATCTCGTTCCACCACGCGGAGATTTCCATTATCTTCACGCGACTCTCGTGCGGACATCAGAAAAAGGCTGAACCCCCTCTCAGGATTTTGGTCAGAACTCAATCTTCATGAAATCCTCGGCCAGTCGGACATCCCCAGAGAAGGCACTCCTCGCCTCTTCCACTAACTTAGCCACATCAGAATCACCCACAGGGTAGTGAATCAGAACTAAGCTCTCCACTCCCGCATCACGGGCTGTTGCCCCTGCCTGAGTGGCTGATGAGTGACCGACGCTTTCACCAGTGGCTTCATGAATGAGCACACCTGCTCCCTGGGCGAGGTTAAGTACCGCCTGACAAGGCTCCGTATCGCATGAGTATGCGATTATTCCCCCGGATGAGCTAGCCTCAATTCGTAAGCCGATCGTCGGAATTACGTGACAAACTGGCGAAGAGAAGATCGTCACCTCACCTTGATCGAGGACCTGCACACGCTCATTCTCCGGCAGGCGATGAAATGCCACCGGGAAGAAACCTGGCCAATCACCCCATTGGTAAAAACCCATTAAATCCTCGACCCTTTCTAAACAATGATGCAGCCCAAATATACGTAAAGCCTTGCGTCGCCCCTCAAGCCACATGCTCATGAGAAGCAGAGGCAAGCCGCTAATATGATCTGGATGGAAATGCGTCAGGATAATATCCGTGATATCCACCAATGGGATTCCCACGCGCTCGAGGCGCAGCATAGGCGCGGTGCCGCAATCGATCAATATGGCACCATCTCCTGTTTGGATGATCATGTGCGAATTATCATGCTCAAGATCAGGGATTGCTGCAGCAGAACCGAGGATGATTATTTCAGGCATAGTTTATGATCCAGAAAGCAGCCATACAGCGATGCGCGGGGTCAAGAATACCTCGAGAAACGCTGCGGCAATAAGAAGTGGCAGGACAATTCCGATCGAGATTCTTGCCCATTCTGCAAGCGAAGTTGTCCATCCCTCTCCTAACGAACTCCCCTTAGGAACGCTGATCGCAGCCATTCCCAGCTGCAAGATAGCCGCACCGGCGAGGATCGCAGCCGGAACCTCAAGTATCGCATGCGGTAACACAAGCGCAGTTAAGTACTGGAAGGCACCTTGCCCGGCCTGCGTTAAGGACCCCGCAAAGTAACCTGTTATCATCAAAGGTGCCATCAGGAGAACTTCCGCCAGGACACCGAAAGTAAAAACACCCAGAATCGTCGTCAAGATGAGCGCTCGAATGTTCGCCCAGAGGATCTTCACCACCCCGCTGGGCGTAAGCATCCCAAATTCACGCAAGATCTCCAGCCAATCCTTATCGAACGCATTAACTTGAAAAATCTCAGCTGGCAGTCTAAACACTTCTGCCTGTTTATAACCCACGAAGAAGCCTGCTAAGAGAATAGCTGAAGTTATAAGTATTGGAAACCTTATGCGCTTTAATGATTTCGAGAACAATCCACCATACCATTCCAGGGGATTCCGGGCACCAGAGAGAAACGATGACCAGAAGCGCCTAGATGCCCCGCGTAGGTCAAGCACATCAAACTCGCGGGCAAGAAGCTCCTCACGATTGAAGAGTCGCAGCCCCATCCGCGTCAGGACAATCGCGATGAGCATCAGGGCGAGCACGATCCACCACAGAATATGATAGAGACCCCAGAACATGATCATGCTTTCACCCATGATCAGCATAGCCACTGGAATGATAATAAAGGAAGCCAACAAGTTCGCAGCACGCACAGATGTGGTCAATGATGAGATCACGACCGCGCCGCTGACCATTACCATCGCTTGGATTGTCGTTAGTGAAAGGATCTGTATCAACAACTGAGGTGAAGGGACCCACTGTATTTTAATCAATAACCCAATCAGATAGACGGTGATGCCCAAATATGCTGCCGCCAGTGGAGGGACAAGCGAGGCTGCCGTCTTCCCCAGGTAAAGTTGGCCATCGGATAAAGGAGTCGCCAGAAGCGGTTCTAAAGTTTGTCTTTCGCGCTCCCCGGCGAAGCTCTCCAAAGCGATAACGATTGAAATCGAAATTGGAAAAAAACCGACAACCATTAGCAGGAAAGGGATCAGGCGTTCGCCAATGATCGGCGCCCCGTAGCGGCCTACGAAGTCAACCGCCTGACTCGCTGTGAAATTCATCAGTATTGGGAAGAACAAAGTCAGCAGGAGAATCGGCGCTAGAACTCGCCAATCCCGAAACTGATCTCTGATTTCCCGGCGGGCGACGATCCATGCACCGCTGAAAAGAGTAGTAGGGGTCGAAGCCTCAGTGGCCATCAACCATCTCCTCTTGCGAATCATCTTCGCTCACCACCTGCAGGTAAACTTCCTCGAGGCTCCGCTCTATCCTGGAGAGCGTAATCACTGGAATTCCGGCTTTCGCTAACGAACTCAGGATTTTCGGATTGACGACTTCAGGCTGCGAAGTGCTGTATCGAACCCAATTTTCCCCTGCCGCAATTTCTACGATCCCCTCTGGCAGATGCTCGAGCGCTCCGTCCAGAGAACAAGCCAATCGCAGCTCCATAACCGGATCGCCAACCATTTTTCGCTTGAGATCAGCCGGGGGGTCATTGGCGATGATCTTTCCTCTGCGAATGATCGCAATTCGATCGGCGAGAGCCTCCGCCTCAAATAGATTATGGGTGCACACGATGATCGCCCGATCGTCTGACCTCATTTCGACAATGCTGCTGCGGACATGGTGCGCACTCTCAGGATCCATCGCTGAAGTGGGTTCATCTAAAAGCAGAATCTGCGGTTCATGCAACAAAGCTCGTACGAGCGCTAACTTCTGTCGCATCCCTTTTGAGTACTGACCAAGTCGAAGCTCAGCAGATTCCTGCAGCTTATACTCACCCAGGAGAGTGTGGGTCCTTTGTTGGATCGTAGAAGAATCTATGCCGTAGACGCTCCCAAAGAAATCGAGGTATTCAGCGGCGCGCATTCTCGTATATAGGCCGTGTTGTTCCGTCAGCAAGCCTACAACGCTGCGCACAGCCTCTTGTTCATGTGCAATGTCATATCCGGCGATTTTAGCGCTGCCGCGCGTCGGCTTCAGAATCGAGGCCAGCATCCGAATCGTCGTTGTTTTTCCTGCTCCGTTCGGTCCTAGCAGCGCGAGGATCTCTCCCGGCTCAACATGGAGCGACACATCATCCACTGCCGTGAAGGTCCCAAACATTTTACAAAGGGAATTAGCTTCGATACTACTCATCACTTAACTCGGCGCATTATAGCAATTTCTTCCACGAACCTTCAATCATCCTTCCGTCCCAAACAAAACCGGGCTATCTCAACCGCCTCCTGATTATATGGCATTGAGGAAACAGAGCTTCCGGTCGCATGTTAAAACCTCCCGCAGGTTTTATCCTGCGGGAGGTTGGATGTGTGCTACCGATGGGCCGACCTGTGTGTCGGCCCCTACGATTTATTATTAGTGTGAGGGCGGTGTGTACAGTAGACGCTTCCCGCAGATCAAATATTAAGCGGTACTCCCCTTGCGATGGCGCAGGAAGATAACCAAGGCACTACCAATGGCGATAAGAAGCATAAATCCTTGATTGAAATTGATCCCAAAGAGTGGAACATAATCCAAGCGAATAAATTCCAGCAAAAGTCGACCTAGCGGATACATGATCAAATACACCAGGAAGAGATCTCCGGATTTCAAACGATCGCCGAATCTACGCCATATCCAAAGGAGAAAGAACATATTGAATAGATTCCAGATGGACTCATACAGGAAGAGCGGATGGAAATGCTCAAAAGCCGCATATTCCCGAATGCGATTCTGGGGCGCAATAAATATCCCCCAGGGAAGATCGGTTGGGGGGCCATAAAGCTCCTGGTTAATGTAATTTCCCCAGCGGCCGATTGCCTGGGCTAAGGCAATTCCAGGGGCGGCGGCGTCGAGCAGCGTCCCCATCTTTATCTTATTGCGCTTGCAAAAGATATACATGCCCAGAACCCCGCCGATGATCGCTCCCGGCATGGCCAATCCGCCTTCCCACGTAGTGAGGATCATTAACGGGTTCTGTAAATAATCCGCAGTTGTGATCCCGGAATAACGCGATGGCGTTAATACGTGGTAAAGACGTGCCCCGATGACGCCAAAGATCAGCACCCATGTCAGTGCATCCCATACAATCTCGGGGTCCTCTCCCATCTGACGGAGCATCCAACGGGCGAGGTACGTGGCCATGACGACCCCGAACATGATGATCATGCCATAGTAACGAAGATATAGGAATCCTAGATGGATTCCGTATTGGTCGAAGGACATGGGATTATCCTTTACGTGCTTGTCGGCGGACGCTGAAAATTCGCTGAAGAGCGGTGATGTTTGCGAGAATTGCGATTATAGATACACCAATCCATGGGTAACCAAATATTAAACTAGGGATAAGGATGATGAACCTCTCGAAGCGGGTTAACATCCCCCCCTTCGCCTCATACCCCAGGCTCTGCGCACGTGCGCGAATGTAAGAAACCATAACAGACCCTGCTGTTGCTGCAAACACCAGCATCGCCAGGGCTAAATTCAATTCGTTGACAGCGTAGAAGAGCAACCCAGCGTATATGACAAATTCTGAATATCGATCGGTGACCGAATCAACAAACGCTCCGAAGTCGCTCGGCTCACCCCGCAATCGCGCCATGGTCCCATCGAGCGCATCGATTGCTCCCATTGCGAGCAGAATAAATCCGCCAACCATAAAGGACCCAATGGCCAAGAAATACGCGCCGATCAAGTTTCCTACTAAACCTGATATCGTTAATGTATTCGGAGTGATCCCTAATCCATTAAGGAAGGCGCCGACCCAGTCGAGAATTTTCTTAAAGCGGACCCGAAGTGCATCCGTTAAAGTGATTTTTTCTTGTTGTGTAGATTCATCCATACGCTATATTCCCACCTCACTCAGGATTTCCGAAAGGTATGCTAACCGTAGATATTATTGTGGTCAAGTCGAGTCTTCATTTTCCTCATCTTCGTTAGCTGGAGCTGATGGGTCTTCATCTGTCCCCATCAAGACCTCCCGCGTTCTTCCACCAGCCTGCGGGCGGCCAACAACGCCTAATTCTTCCAATTGGTCCATCAATCTTGCCGCTCTTGGGTAGCCAATTTTCAGGCCGCGCTGGAGTAGTGAGGCGCTGGCTTCATTGCGTTGCCTCACTAATTCGATAGCCTGTTCAAGAATCTCATCTTGATCCCCAAGAGAAGCCTGGCGGTGAAGCAGTTCTTCCCATGGTGCTTCTTCAGCTTCAGGAGATTCTTCACCAAGTTCTTCCTGCCAATAAGCTTTTAACCGCTCGATTTCCCCATCGGTCATATAAACCCCTTGCAGGCGAACCGGAACGCTCGCTTCCGGGGAGAGGAAGAGCATATCACCCTTCCCTAGCAGCGTCTCAGCGCCAGAAGTGTCGAGGATGACACGTGAATCAATGCCGGAGGCGACAGCGAAGGAAATCCTGGCGGGGAAATTCGCCTTGATCAAACCCGTTAGAATGTCTGTGCTTGGCCGCTGGGTAGCGACGACGAGATGGATCCCCGTCGCGCGCGCCATCTGTGCCAGTCGGACGAGTGTGTGCTCCGTCTGATCCGGCGCCATCATCATCAAATCCGCCAGCTCATCGATCAGGACAACGATGCGCGGTAAACGCTCGAAATCTTTCTTACGTCTTGTTTTCTGGTTGTACATTTCGATATCGCGCGCTTTGGTGGACTCCAGGAGCCGGTAGCGCCGATCCATCTCAACTGTACACCAGCGCAACACTCCAACAATTCGCTCCAACTCTGTCTCAACTTTGCCCAGCAAATGAGGGAGCCCATTAAAGCGTATCAATTCAACCATTTTCGGATCGATCATCACCAGACGCATGTCTTCCGGCGTGTTGTTCATCGCCAGACAAACAGCGACCGAGGCAATGCATACCGACTTTCCGGACCCTGTCGTCCCGGCGATGAGAAGATGCGGCATTGCCGTCAGGTCGGTGGCGACCGCTGCGCCAGCTACGTCTCTGCCCAACGCCAAGGCTAACGGAGATGAGATCGACTGAAAGGTATCCGTTCCCAATATCGGCCGCAGCCGGACTATTGAAGGCTTGCGATTTGGAACCTCTATGCCTACGTACGCCTGCCCAGGAACCGGGGCTTCGATACGCAGGCGTGGAGAGGAGAGGGCCAGCGCCAGGTCATTCGCGAGAGCAGATATCTGAGAGACCCGCACTTTCTGTCTGTGAACCTCACCGTCCGAACCTACATGTTCGACATACCCGGGCTCGACTGCAAACTGCGTCACCGAAGGTCCGGTTCGAAAATTAACAACCCGTGCTGGCAAGCCGAAATCTGCCAGCGTTTTTTCGATTAGACCTGCAGCAAGATTAATCTCCTTTGACGTAACGGAGCCTTTTTTCTCATGATCGAGAATATCCAGCGTTGGCAGCCGTGGATCACGTTTTGTGGATTGGCTTGGTTTTTCATCCGTGGTTTGTGCAACCTGGAAGTTCTTCCGGAACTCCCGCGGGAGCCGGCGAACAGACTGTGCTTTCACTGGTTTTTGCGAATCTTGCTGTACCTTCGAAG
This sequence comes from Methanosarcinales archaeon, assembly GCA_048629905.1. Lineage (GTDB taxonomy): Bacteria > Chloroflexota > Anaerolineae > Anaerolineales > E44-bin32 > E44-bin32. The sequence goes on along the minus strand of JAIWHF010000002.1, from coordinate 10,105 downwards.
CTTCTATCTCAGCAAAAGTTTCTCTCTCCGTCAGAGGTGGAGTACTGCCAATCGTAGAAGACCCTAACCCGTCGATCGTTCGCTTGAGGAAATCCCCCACCCCAAGAAACAGAGAAACGAGAAAGATCAAACCTAGCACAAGAATCCGACCGAAGCCGCCAAAAATGTCACCCGTAAGCCGGGCAAGCCCCCAGCCCACGATGCCCCCGCCAGAGCCTGCTTCCGCCTCGGCTAGCCCCATTCCGCTGAGAGTTGACATTAGTGCCAGGGCAGCGAAGAGAGCGATTTCCAACGAAACGACTCGAAGCCAGGGTACCTGGACCCAATCACCACGGCGTTTCCGGATTGAAAAGTAGACAGGAATACCAAGAAGGATCGGAGCTAGAAAAGCCCCATAACCTAATCCCGTTCGCAAAAGATCAATAAGCGGGTCTATCAAACCACCACGAGTGAGGCCAAAGAGCCCAAGCAGGATAATTATCGCAACGGCAACAAGAGCAACTGCGACTACATCACCCATCGAATCCATGAATGTTTCGAGCAAGAGACGTGAATCCGGTCCTGCTCGATCTTCCGGAATTTCCTGGTTGCTTGAGCTATCCTTGCGTTCTTTGTTTTTCATATCAGTCAATGCAGATCGTCAAATAACGACCGGGCGCGCTCTGCTCTACACCTGGTACACGCTGGACCATCCGTGGCTACACCGCCGGAAGGGATGCGGATGATTCAACCTCAGGTTCAGATTCATCTGAAGTCGTCTGTGGGACATCGCGCAGACTCAATCCCAAACGACGGTCTGATGCATCGATATGGATAATTCGCACCCTCACTTGCTCCCCCTCATGAAGGACATTGCGAGGGTGGAGAAAGCTGCCATCGCCCAACTCAGAAACATGAATCAACCCTTCCAAACCCTCCTCAATGCCAATGAAGGCGCCGAATTTAACCACATTCGTCACGACACCTTCCACAATCTGCTCGATTGAATACTTTTCATCCACTTTTTCCCAAGGATCCGGTAGAAGCTCTTTCAGGCTTAAGGCTACTCGATCCTGATCCCGATCAACAGAGATGATTTGGACCTCTATTTCCTGGCCGCACTCAACGACATCAGATGGATGCCCGACCCTCCCCCACGAGAGCTCTGAGACGTGAATCAATCCTTCCACGCCTCCTAAGTCGACAAAGACACCGAACCGAGTTATGTTGGTGACTTCTCCCCGCACTCGATCCCCTGGCTTTAAAGATGTCAAGAGCTCGACTCGCCTTCCTGGTCCGGCGAGTGCTGCACGCTGAGATAGGACAAGTCGTCCACGTTCGGAATCAAACTCAATAACTTTCAACCCCATCTGTTTACCAACTTGATCTTCAAGCATCTGGAATCGCAAATCATCTTCAAGATCAGGTTGAACGTTCATGAGATGCGAAAGTGGAACAAAACCTCGCAGGCTTCGAGCTTCGACGAGTAATCCACCGCGATTGAAGCCAACAATAGGAAGTTCAATGACTTCATCGGCTTGATAAAGTTCGCGGGCCCAGATCCAATCTTCTGGGTCACCTTGGTTAATTATTCGTCTATCTGAACCCCCCTCAATTTCCGGTTCGGTGTCGCCGACCTGCTGTTCTTCCTCTTCTAGAACCGCCGCCCACCACGACTCATCCAGAACTGGCCCTTCTTTGCGCTCGCTCGCCTCGTTTGGTGCATCATCCAGTGTCATGCTAATAAACCTTTACCCACTCGTCGACTCAGATAAGACCTGCGAAATTCCGAATGGTTGATAATCCATCCAAATGAGAATTATTCCATCTTCTGGGCCACAACCTCATCTGAGGCAGCTACCCCTCGTTCCATGTTCGCTATCGTTTCGGCTACCGCCTCGATCGCGACTCGTTGTTTCCGGTATAGATCCGCCTCAGACATCGCCAATTTCATAGCGACATCTCTTACTTTTCTACCCTGCAGAAATTTCATCTCCAGAATATTGTACAGCATCCACTCTGCCGTGAAACGGCGCTCCCCTTCTGGCCGGACCTGATCGATTGCATGGCGAAGAGTTGCTCTTAAAGCGTTCACGGGGTTCCCATCGTGATCATCCATTGCCCGCCTGACTACACGCAACCCAAGCAGCGGGCTGCTGGTAAGCCGAGGCCCGCCCCAATAATGCCCAAGCGCTTCACGCACCAGCTCCGTTAGCTCCTCTTCGGATCCAATCCCTTCTACCGGGGCTGTGAGCGCGTCCGAACCAGCATAGCGCGCTTCAGCCCGTATTCTTTGAATCGTCTGAACTTGCGGCACCAGCCGGTCGACGATCGCGAAAACCTCTCGCTGCAATTTTCTCTCTGTCAACGCTATTGTGGCTCGCTCAAGAAGCGTACTCAGATTTTCCTCTTCTTCTTGTGTGAAATCGGGTACGGGGCCGCGAGCCTGTAACCCTAAGAAACCGATGACCTCAGCAGGATTAGTTAGACGCAGCGGGATTAACCAGAATACATCCCAAGAGAATACATCCCCCAAAAGATCAAACTCCTGGCGGTTATCGGTGACCATCAATGGCGGAAGATCCTTCGAGCCCCGCAGTGGGTCCTCAGAACCAACCGCGACCTCCATTTCCAGACCCTCTGCCCCAACGAGCGCAACGAATGCCGAATCACTCCCAAGCTGGTCACAGATCGCATTGAGAATGGATTCGAGAAATTGCTTGAGATCCCCACTCGTGAGCAAACGCTCTTCCAATAACTGAAGCCGAGCGACATCACCGCGATCCTCGCCATAAAAGAACCAGAGTTCGACCGGACGACGGATAAGCGTGATCAAATATTGGAGGATGAGAATTGAGGCAACCGTCGTGAAGGGGACTACACGGCTGTTTTCATAACCGAACATCTCTGCCAGCCGATCGACGATGACGGTGAGAGCTAGCACTGTGGATGCCACAAAAGGTCCACGAATTATCCATTGAAACAATCGCGCTTTGACTACTCGATCGGGAATCTCAACACCAAAGTACGCTACAGCATAGGACATTAACACCAGCTGAACAGCAACGAAGATGTTGATGACGATTAAAATGCTCCAGAAAAGAACGCCCTGGGAAATTAATGTGGCTCCTCCCAGCATCACCCAGGGATACGCCGCAATCAGTGGCCCAATTGAGCCAGCTAACAGGTAGCGCATCCGTCGTTTGCTAGAGCGTGTCAGGCAGCGTTTGTAAGCTCGCCCAAAGTTATACCCCGCCAGAATCAAGTTGATGAGCAAGAAAAGGCTGAAAAGCGGGAAGAGTGGACCGGGGCGTAAATAGACGACTGACTCACTAATCACAACCTCGGCGGCGATCAACTGGGTGAATGCGACTCCTGCTAGTGTTACCCCGCTGAGAAGATAGCTCAATCCGACGAGGCGCGATCGACGGCCTCTGGAGGGTCTTCCCGTGGCGGCCAGGAGAGCATCGGAAAGTTGCAGATAGGCAGCAGGCACAAAACTTATACCCAGCCACTGTAAACGAAGCCACACCTCAGCCTCTGCAGGGGAATGGGTTGTGGCCACAAGCACATCACCAAAATAGACGATTGTTACACAAGCCAACAACACTGCCAGGGAACGCGCAACCCTCTCACGCATATTGAAGGTCAGCGCGTAGAGCAGCAGCGAGAATGCTGTAATCGTGTTACCAGCAGTGAGGATTTGGTTCAGAATGAGCAGTGGTGCAACCATATCAGGCATAGAGATTACGGCTGGCTCTCAACCGAGTTCCACAGCGAAGAAAAGCGCAATATCCTGATCCGGGTAGTACAGATCACTATATCCCGCGTAAAGAAATCCGGTTCTCTGAGCGAGGCAGATCGCCGGGTAGTTCTTAGTCTGCATTTCCATGAAAAGGAGTCTTCTTTCCCTGGCTCGGCACCACTCCTTTCCAGCAGCAAGCAGCCTTGAAGCGACCCCCTGCCTCCTGAAGCGCAAGTCTACGACTACGTCCGTTATCCACGTGGACGCTTCGGCAGGGCCATCGCTCAACGCCAGGTATCCAGCAGGCTGCTCTTCTACCTCCGCCATGAGCAGTGCCTGCAGATGAGTCCACTCATCTGCCAACCGTTTAGGATCTCTTGGATAGACGGCCTGCATCGGGCGCGGTAATCGCACTTCCCGGAAGGTCACCCCGATCTCACTTGCCTGCTTGCGGTATGAGAGCTGCCAGACATGATCTGTGCTGAATCCATGGTCCATGGAAATTAATCCGGGGATGTCGCTTGATATTGCCTGGCGAACATTAATTTGCTCAATCATCGTAACCTTTGACCCTCATTGCGTACTTATGGGACGATTTGCAGCCGGATCTGGCAAGGGAAGGGAGCGTTTCCGAGTGTATCGGTAACGACCAACTGGACCGCATACTGACCTGGTCGAACCAGGCTTGTATCCCAGATTCCCAACATCTCTGTCTCGTCGTCGCAACCCTGCTCGCATACGGTTTGATTGTTGGCCGAGATTGCCAGCCAGGAGCTTGCCGGCTTTAAATCGTTGAACTCAAGCTTATAGAAAGCAAAACCCGGGATATTTGCAGCCCCGATAAAATGCACCTCGCCACTAACTCTCTCGCCGCTTTCAGGAGAGAAGATCGTCGCATTGAGATTTGCACAACCTGCGCCATCAATGCCATCCGGGTCTATTGGCGTCGCTGTCGAAAATGCGGTTCCTTCTTCTCCCTGTCCCAAAATGGGGGTTGCAAGCAGGGAAACCGTTGGTATTACAGTTGGGCGTAGCGAGGCAGGAAGAGCAGGGCTAGCGAAGGTCGTCAAGATGAACACCACGACGATACCGGTGACGGCGAGAGCAAGCATTCCACCTGAGCGTCGCAGCCTGGAGATGGACCGTTCCCGCTCCAAACCATAGATCGCCGACCGATATCTGTCGTACGCTCGCAGAACCGACCCAAAATAAACCAGTCCGAGTAATCCCAGGAGGAGAAATATCCATCTCTGGTTAGCCTCGATTAACAGTAATACTTCTTCCATGTACTTCCAATCTTATATTTCTTTTAATACTCCCCTGACTAGAGCTGTCAATCTCGGGACAATCACCTCGCCCGCAGCTAAGACTTCTTCGTGAGTCGTCACTGTTGAGCCGTCGAGGTTGGCCTTGTTACTAATACCAGAAACACCCAGGACGCGCATCCCACCATGGCGGGCAATGATGACTTCTGGAACGGTGGACATCCCGACGGCGTCAACACCGATTCCACGCAGAAACCGTAAATCTGCCGGGGTTTCAAACGAGGGTCCAGCAAGGCATACGTAAACCCCTTCCTGCAGTGGGATATCACCTTTATCGGCGACAGCTCTGGCGATCGACTTCAGCTCCGGATCATAAGCCTGGCTCATATCTGGAAAGCGCGGGCCATATGCGTCTAAGTTCGGGCCTCTCAGTGGCGATTGGCCGGCCATTCCAATTAGATTGATATGGTCTGAGATGAGCATGAGTTCACCGGGTGAAAACTCGGGGTGAACGGCTCCCGCGGCATTCGTAACAATTAGAATTTTTGCCCCCAGCTTCTGCATAACTCGCACCGGGAGACCTATGCGCTCAATTGAGTGTCCTTCATAGTAATGAGCACGACCTTGTAAAACAAAAACGGGAACCCCCTCTAGATGACCAAAGACGAGTTTGCCTGAGTGCCCTTCGACCGTTGAAACGGGCCAGCCAGGGATCGCACTGACTTCAATGTGCTCCGCACCCTCTATTGCCTCCGCCAGCGGGCCCAATCCGGAACCTAAAATCATGCCAATTGTGGGCTCCAACGATGTCGTCTTTCTGATTGCCCCTACCGCGTCATCTATGTCTTGTTCACGAATAAAATCCATAGTCTACCTCTCGTCTTCGCTTCTGGATCGACGGCGATGAATACGAACAGCGTTCGGGCTCGAAAGCCCCAGGAGTGTTTGCACTTCACGTCGAGATTTACCTTCTTCTAACATATGACTGGCTCGCGAGTGTCGCAATGTGTGAGGGGAGAGGGATCCTTCCAACTCGCTTACAACCGCCCAACGTTTGACGACCAGCCACAACCCTTGCCGGCTCAATCCCTGGCCTCGTTGGTTTAGGAACAGTACATTCTCAGCGACGTTGCGCACGAAGTGGGGTCGCCCATCACTTAAGTATTTTTGCAACAGAGTGATCGATTCAGGAATCACCACCCATTGGGTACGATCTGGCGGTCTTCGAATGTGTGCATGGTTAAGATCTACATCGGGAACTCGGAGGCGAACCATATCCGTGGCTCGGAACCCAGTTTCGTACAGCAGCGAAAGGATTGCTGCATCTCGGATTGCACCTGGAGAAAGATACTTTCGTGGCGCCAACAGCAACCGATCCAGTTCCTGTTTGTTAAGTGTCCGCGGTTGAGGTCTTCCTAGTGCCGGTCCTTTTAGCAACCCGCGGAGGCCCCGAACGTCCACAAGACCCTGACTAGAGAGGAACTCAAGGTAGGATCTGGCAGCAGCAAGCTTGCGAGAGACCGTCGCCGGTCTGTAGCCCTGCACCCCCAGCCAGTCTACATAGTGCATGACAGCCGAAGGAGTAAGCGCCTCAGGCGCCAGCGGTGTGCCTGAATGGCTGGCGAGAACACGATAGAACTGATCGAGGTCGGTGCCATACGCAGTAATTGTATGTACCGAGGCGTTGCGTTCATTTTGGAGTTCGTCAAGATATTGTTGGATGGAGCGCTCCATTGGGTCTCCCAGCTGCTCCTTTAAGCTCATTTTACATTATACCATCGGGCTTCATAAACTTACCATAACTACACCCCCATTGCGACCACTTTGAAAATATAACCCGGGGTCTTCAATTACTTAATTCCCCTCGGGATTAACCATCACCATGCACTTCCCTCATCCAGCCGCTGCACATCTTCATCCGCTAATTCAACAGACAGGCACCCGAGGTTGTCCTCCAGCTGCTTTAGATCTCGAGGACCGATAATAGCGCTCACAACAGCAGGTCGGGAAATCAACCAGCGCAGAGCGACTTGCGAAGGTGATTTCTTTCTTTCCAGAGCGATTTGCTTGACAATCTCCAATGTGGATAGGCTGTGCGAGTCCTTTAGATAGGCTTGAATCCGATCACTCAGCGCCCCGCGACTGCCTTCCGGAGGGGTTTGATCGCCGGCGTACTTGCCGGTGAGGAAGCCCCCCGCTAACGGACTGTACGGGATAACTCCGATGTCGAAATTCAAACAAAGTTCTTCCAGTTCCCGCTCGAACTCCTCCCGATGGACTAAATTGTAATGTGGTTGGAGGCTGATGAAACTTGTCAGCCGGCAGCGATCGGATGTCCACAAGGACTCCATTAAACGCCACGCCGAGTAATTTGAGCAGCCGATATAAAGCACACGTCCATCGCGGATAAGATCATCCAACGCACGTAGTGTTTCCTCGATCGGTGTACTCTCATCCGGCCAGTGCACCTGGTATAGATCGATATAGTCTGTTCCCAATCGCTTAAGGGACTGCTCCACGGCCGAGAAGATATGTTTACGAGAAAGCCCTTCATCATTTGGCCCCTCGCCCATCCGTCCTCGAACTTTCGTCGCCAGGATGACCTGTGTTCGTTTCTCAGGATTCTTGCGAAGCCATTTTCCGATGATGCTCTCAGCGACCCCTCCCGGATTCCCATCGATCCACCGTGAATAGATATCAGCCGTATCAATGAAATTAATTCCCGCATCATAAGCCGCATCGAGCACTTCGAAGGATGTTTTTTCATCCGCCGTCCATCCAAATTGCATCGTGCCCAAACATAACGGGGAGACTTTTATCCCTGATCTTCCTAAAGGTCGCGATTCCATTTTTCCCAACCTCCTGATTAATGTCCAAATAATATTAAGCGAATGATCTAAGAGCTCCTGGATCGAAACCTAACGTGGTGGTCTGGCGCCAGTAACAGGAAGGATTAACCATATGGACCTCCCAGTACGATCTCGCCGTTCTGGGAGGTCCTCACTTACAGTTCACAAAATCAAGGTCGTTATTGGCGTTCGTGACTGCCGACTTGAAATCCCTGAGCTTTATATTTCAGTGCTGAAAGCTATACCCACGGTTCCCGGACCGACGTTCGCACCGACAGCCGGACTGACTTCAGCTAGCATGGACTCGACAGGATTAAATCTTTCCTCTGCTTCTCGGAGTAATTCTTGCGCTTCCTCTTCGCTCGCGGCGTGAAGACAAGCTATGCGCACGTTTTTCTTTCCCTCGAGCTTTTCTCCCACGATATCTAATAACCTTGCTTTGGCTTTCGATTTCGATCTCACCTTCTCAAAAGAATCCACCTGTCCATCGTGCACATGGAGAAGCGGTTTCAAACTCAGCGCTGTGCCTAGCAACTTCGACGCGCCCCCGATCCGACCGTTACGGTGGAGGTATTCTAACGTGTCCACAACAAAGAATATCCCGGTGTGATTTTTCGCTTTTTCAGCGATTTCAACGACTTCTTCAAAGGATTTCCCCGCCTCCACAGCACGAGCTGCTGCTAGAACTTGAAATCCCAATTCCATCGACACTGACATCGAGTTGACAAACTCAATTTTCGCGCCCGGGAAATTCTCCTTCGCTAGCGTTGCAGAAGTCAAAGTCCCTGAAAGCTTTGGGGATACGTGAATGGAGAGGATGGGTCTTCCCTCCGCAACCAGTGGTTTATAGATCTCATCAAAATCGGTGACCGTGGCTTGAGAGGTTGATGGAATATCCACGCTCTCCTTCAAACGAGCATAGAATTGGGAAGGGGACATCTCCGTTCCATCGCGGAACATTTCCTTGCCACCATCCCAGATCGAATAGGATAACGCGACTTTTATGTCATATTGATCTATTAATTTTTGGGGTATATAAGCCGTGCTATCCGTAATAATGGCAATTTTCGACATTCGCTTCTCTCCTGGGTCTATGACAGCAGCAATTGCTGCTCTAAATGTGGTTAACCCCGAAAGCATCGAGAGGTTGCGGTTGGCTGTAATCTATCCTCGGGATTTTACCCACGCTAGGAGCCGATCCAACGGCCATGTATTCACAATCGAGGGGGCTTCCGCCCAAGCACGTTGCGCCGTTCCCACGCCAAATCTACGGAAGGCAAAATGGTCAGGTAGCCCGCCTCTCCTTTGATCACAAGCAGATCAGCGATTGTTTAAAGGATTTCCGCGATCTCACGATTCTTCAACCTGAATTCTCCATTAAGGTGCGTGTTCCGCCAGGACTTGCACGATTTTCCACGTCGTTCCGTCACCCATCATCCCAATCCCAACAAAATGGAAACCGGGGTTGAGAAGCACAGAGCGCGTATCGGGATCATCAAACCATTCATCGATGGTGATCTCACCCAGACGATCAAGCGGCTCGTTTGCAGCATAGACCAGTTCCGCCACGCGACCGTGATACCCCTTATCGATGAGCATGCGTTCAACCAGAATCTCCCCTGTCTCAGGGTCTTCGTGGCTTAGATACGCATGTACTGCCATATCGATGGCTCTCTTGTTCGCAATTTCGGTGAGTGCAATCTGACGAACAAGAGGCGGCCAGCCCTCCAGCGCTCGACGGACATTGATCGCTGAGAGAAGAGCATCCGTGGTTGACGAAATTGCGGTATCAAGATCCCCCGTTTGCGTAGGCCTGACTGTGGATAGCGCGTCTTCCCCCGTGCCTTTGAGGGAGTCTGATGATTGACTATCTTGAGGGGCACGCAGGGTAACTTGAAGCGGTCTGTAGGGGCGGTCAGGTATTTGCTGATTCGTAAATGTCTCTTCTTCCAAAGTTTGGTCCGTGAATTGGCACGCGCTTCCCAACAGAAAGAGCAACATCATCAGAAGAAAAGATAAGGACCTGTTTTTCATCGCCTCACCTCGAATTTGCTGATTATACTCTCCACGCTGAATCCCCGTGTTAACTTTATTGGTTCTCCTCCAAATTGTTTGAGGGACGACGCGTGTTGAGGTCACTCAGCTCCACTGCACAAATAATTCAGGGGGCGACCCGTGTGTGGCCGTGGGCCAACACACACCTGCACGCCTAACCTCCCGCAGGTTTTTCTATCCTGCGGGAGGTTTAAGAACTGCGGGAAAGTCTA
>JAIWHF010000001.1:0-50706 GCA_048629905.1 Methanosarcinales archaeon | reverse complement strand
ACCTGGGCACTGGTTCGGACACGGTCCTTGCTCAGTTAGCGGCTGAAGTCCTGGGCGTTCCTGTTGAAGATATCATCGTCTACTCTTCGGATACGGATTTCACCCCATTCGATAAGGGCGCATACGCCTCGAGTACGACCTATATCTCCGGCGCGGCTGTTGTAGACGCTGCCCAGAAAGTGGCGGAGCGAATTCGCCACCGCGCCGCACGCATGCTGGGGACGGAGAAAAAGACGATCCAGCTGGATGAAATTGTGCTGCGAGATCGATGTGCCTGGTCACCCGATGGGCGATCCATCACCTTGGAGGAGATTGCCCTCAACGCTCTGCACCACGAAGATCAGGAGCAGATTATGGGCGTCGGTTCCTTTGTATCTCCTGTCGCTCCGCCGCCCTTCGCCGCCCAATTTGCGGAGGTGACGGTCGATGTCGAGACTGGACAAGTGATCGTCGATAAGTTGTTGATGGCTGTTGATTCGGGCGTGATCGTTAACCCGCTGACAGCATCCGGGCAGGTCGAAGGCGGCATGACGCAGGCGCTTGGCTATGCCGTGTGTGAGGAAATGCTCTATGATGAAGACGGTCGTCCGCGTGAGGTGGACTTCCGGGATTATCATATCTTCGCCGCGCACGAGATGCCAGATCTGGAGACGATCTTTGTGGAGACGTTCGAGACATCCCATCCTTTCGGTGTGAAAGCTGTTGCTGAGATCCCGATGAATGGAGTTGCACCCGCGGTTGCGAATGCGGTCATGGATGCCTGTGGTGCGGATGTGCTGATCGCGCCCGTCACGCCCGAACGCGTATGGAGCGCCTTGAAATCGCAAGAATGATCCCTTCGAGCGGATGTGCATAGTATGATAGGAATCACAACCAGCGGCATCAATAAAAACGGTGGAGTAGAGTCAGAATGAGCAAGATCTACGTCGTTGGACATGTTAACCCGGATACCGATGCGATCGCATCTGCTATTGGTTATGCCTGGTTCCGGAATGCAAAGGGCGACGGCGAAGTTGTCGCTGCTCGCGCCGGCCCAGTTAACGCACAGACGGCATGGGTTCTCGACCGGCTGGAATTGTCTCCTCCTGAGTTTCTGGCTGATGCTTCGCCCCGTTTCGAGGTTGTCGTTCATAGATATGACACCGTTACGCCGGATCAAACGTTGCGTGATGCGTGGGCAATCGCCAATCGAACAGGAACGGTAGCGCCGGTTGTTGATTCTGATGGGATACCGTTCGGCCTTATCTCGGGGTTCAGCTTATTTCGATCCCTGAGCAATTTGGTGGGACCAAGACTAGAGTTACAGGATATCCGTCTTCAGGAACTCTTCGATCAACCGTGCAGGGAAGTGGCTGACACCGATGTGCCGAAATTCCTCTCCAGTTCGCGAATACGTGAGGGGCTCCCCAGAGTGCTGCGCGAAGAACGCAATGATTTCTGGGTGGTTGATCAGGATGGGCGCTATGTCGGTATATGCCGGCAGCGGGATTTGCTCAATCCGCCGCGGCTCCAGGTCATTCTTGTTGATCACAATGAAGTAAGTCAGTCGATCCGATCACTGGATGAAGCCGATCTTCTTGAAGTTCTGGATCACCATCGCGTGAACAATCCGCCAACGCGGCTGCCTATTCGATTCCGTGTGGACCCGGTTGGGAGCACAAGCACGCTGGTCTCCGAACGGATCGAGGACAATGGCATGAGCGCACCGCCTGCAATCGCCGGGTTGCTCCTTGCCGGGGTGTTCTCGGATACGCTTCGCCTAAACTCCCCAACAACTACCGATCGCGATCACCGTGCATGTGAACGCCTTGGCCGGTGGGCTTTCGTTGGCGGTTCTCCATTGGAGAACGAGTCTACTGAGAGCTTCGGTGAGGCGGTGCTTAAAGCAGCAGCCGGGCTCGCGTCACGTGAACCCGACGATGTTATTTCGAGCGACTTGAAAATTTATGAATCCGCCGGATTAAAATTTGGGATTGCTCAGGCTGAAGTGACCGATCTTCGTGAAGTGGATGATCATCTTTCAGGGCTCAAAGACGCGCTGGACAAGCTCATCGAAGGACGCGGTTTGAGTTTTGCACTTCTAATGGTGACCGATATTGTGGACGGTTCGAGCCGGATCGTAATCCGCAGAGCTCCCGCGCTTCTTTATGAGCTGCCATATAAGCGTCTACCAGATGAAACGTACGAGGCTCGCGGTGTGGTCTCTCGAAAAAAGCAGTTGGTCCCTGTAATTCTGGCGCTTTTGGAGGGTTAGTGGGTATCTACCAGACGCTGGCAGAGCTTGAGAGCAAAGGGGGAGCAGCGGCATTGGCGACGGTGATTCGAACCCAGGGCGCAGTGCCGCGACGGGCCGGCAGCAAGATGGTTGTTTTCCCCGATGGTCGTATTGATGGAACGATCGGTGGCGGTGAGATGGAAAGCCGCGTGGTCGCCGAAGCGCTAGAGTCGCTAAAGGATGGAGAAACGCGGTCGATTGTGTATGCTTTCCGCGATCCTGAAAAAGGGGATGTGGGCATTTGTGGAGGCGAGGCAGAGGTGTTTATTGAACCGATCAAAGCCAATGAAACCCTTGTTGTAGCCGGTGGAGGTCATGTCGGGAAAGCCATCGTACACCTTGCCAAGTGGCTTGGGTTTCGTGTGGTTGTCGCCGATGATCGGGCGGATTTTGCCACTCCGGAAAATCATCCGGATGCCGACGCGCATTTCTCCTGCTCTCTGAAGGAATTGCCCGAGCATGTGGACATCCACGAGAGTACCTACTTGGTTTTGACTACGCGCGGCGTCGATGTGGATGTTGAGGGTCTACCGGCGCTGTTGGAGACCTCAGCGGCGTACATCGGGGTGATAGGGTCGCGGCGTCGATGGGAGACTACTGTGGAGGCTTTACGCGAGCGAGGCGTGCCGGAGGATAAAATCGCCCGCGTGACGTCGCCCATAGGGCTGGAATTAAACGCTGAAACGCCGGAGGAGATAGCGGTGTCCGTTCTGGCACAGATCATCATGTTGCGCCACGGTGGAACTGGTGAAAGAATGGCACATTCGCCAAAACGCCCTCGCAAAGGGAAGGGCAGGTAGAGACGTAATATGTGGACGCGTTATTACACCCCCTCGACATTGCAGGAAGCCGTGGAACTGCTAGCGGCACACAATGAGAGAGCTCGAATCGTCGCCGGGGCAACCGATCTGATCCTTGAATTGGAACGCGGACAACGACCGGGTGTGGAACTATTAATCGATATTTCACGTATACCGGGTCAGGATATGATTACGCTTGATGATGACGGTTGGGTCCACCTCGGTCCTTTGGTGACGCACAACCATTGTGCCGGGTCAGAGCTCATTCAACAAAAAGGGTTCACACTGGCGCGAGCCTGTTGGCAGGTGGGCGCACCCCAAATCCGCAACCGCGGAACAGTCGCCGGGAATATCATCACCGCCTCGCCAGCCAACGACGCCATCCCGCCGCTCATGGCGCTGGGAGCACGGCTCACTTTGCTCTCTGTGGAGGGGGAACGCACAGTACCGATTGAGGATTTCTACACCGGCGTACGAAAAACAGTCATGAAGGACGGGGAGCTGATGAGCGACATCGCCTTCCCGGTCCTCGCAGAAAATGCTCGAAGCACGTTTATAAAACTCGGGTTGCGTAGAGCGCAGGCGATTTCGGTCGTAAACGCAGCCGTAGTGCTATTGATTACGGAGGGGCAAATTGAACACTCGGTAATCACGCTTGGCTCAGTGGCACCGACGATCATCCACGCGACGGAGGCAGAGACTTTCCTGATAGGAAAGGAACTCCAACCTGATGTCATCGAAAAGGCTGCCGAACTTGCTGGGCTTGCAGCTCGCCCTATTGACGATTTACGGGGAAGCGCAGGATACCGCCAGGAGATGGTGCGAGTTTGCACACTCCGGGCGTTGCGGCAGATTAATAATGAAAGCGAGCGAGAGGGCTTCCCCGAGAATCCAGTGATGCTGCGGGGAAGATCGGGAGTTCAACCGATTCAACCCCTATTGGACTCCATGGAACATCATCAAGACGTAACGATCGAGACGACCATCAATGGGAAGCCGCATCGCTTCAAGAGCGGGTTTAATAAGACCCTTCTGCGTCTCTTGCGTGAGGAAGGGGGATTAACCGGCACGAAGGAGGGCTGTGCGGAAGGTGAATGCGGTGCTTGCACAGTTTATCTCGACGGTGTGGCGGTGATGGCTTGTATGGTGCCCGCACCGCGGGCGCACGGGGCAGAGATCGTTACCATCGAAGGGCTTAGTCAGGATGACAAGCTGCATCCGCTGCAGCAAGCTTTTATTGATGAAGGTGCAGTGCAATGCGGATATTGCACACCGGGGTTCTTGATGGCGGGGGCTAAATTATTCGAAGAACAGCCCGAGCCTGATATATTTTCGATCCAGCAGGCGATTACAGGTAACCTGTGCCGCTGCACCGGTTACTATAAGATACTCTCTGCTTTCGAGCGCGCTGCTGGACTAATGCAGTCGGGTTCTGAGTCACAATGAATCTCTTGCGGTATCGTTGTGACATGATTACTGCGATACATGCTCCCTGATGGGAGTTAATAACAAGAGTTCTCGGCTCTTAGCGAGCCGAGGAGGAGGAAGCCGTCATGGGACGAGATTCCTACCGCTTTAGATCTCTCGATAAGGAGCGGGAAAAAAGGGAACGTTTAGATCCCAAGTGGAGAGGGGTGGGATTAATCCTAATTGCGCTCTTCGCCACTGCTGGCTATTTCTTCGCTGATTGGTTTCTGCGCGCCAACGCTGAGAACGGCTGGATGTACATGCCGCAAGCTGCCCTATATCCCAAATTCGCTCCCTTTCTGGGAGGCGGTTTGCTGATCAAGATCATCGTAGGTTTTCTATTCACACTCCTAAGCTACACGGTTCTCAGTGTTATCTACTCGATGGCCTTTCCTATTCGGCCAGGCGAAACAGATGTCGCGATCGACCGGAAGGCTGAGAAACGCAAGAAGCGCAGAGAGCGGCGAGAGAAAAGGAAACGTAGATATTGAGGTATACCGATGGATAGAACCGTGCCACGCACAGGCTCTGAAGAAATCGAGCTCTACATGCGGACGTATTACTCGCTATTACGGTCCACAATGGATGTGCGAGTGCGTTCGCTTGAGGAAGTGCACACGAACATGGGGTCATCTCTTCACCCGGATGCGCGTTCCGAAACTCCGGATACGTCGGCGCTTATCTACAGTTCTCTTCGCTTGCCATCTTGCATCGTAGATGTGGAGCGAGTTGTGCTTGGTCAAAGCCAGGCTGTCTTCGCAAACAAGGGATTCGGAAATGTCGAGAAGTGGCAGCCGGCTGTGGCGCAGGCTCGCCGCCGGAGGAGTTTCTTCGATGGTAAAGACACACTTGCCTGCTACATCGCCAGCCGCTCAGATATCGACGATATGGTTCCGCTTTTAACTGCCTACCAAATCGAGTGGAACAAACTTCATCACTTATTACAAGGTGAACAGGTTAGAACATTTCTAAATGACCCACTCAAGACGAATGAAGGGCTTGCGGTTCTGGCTGCCGGATTGGCGATGAAAACCGATGAGTTGAAGAGATTGCACGATGCTTGGGGGGAGTCATTCTGGACGATGCTCACTGCAATCGCCTCGAAGGAGAAGCGGTTAAAAATCCGCCTCTTAGCAGGTTCGCTAAATGATTACCGCCAGGCGACCCAAATCTGGTGGGAAGGAATCGAGAAGGCGATGCCTTCCATCCTGCAGCGACCGGTTTATTTCGTCTCCAGTAACGCCCACAGTATCGTTAACTTAATCAGCGGTTATGCCCTGCGCCATGAAGAAGAACTTGTTCGCTACCTGCAGCAACCAGAGTGTCATAAGCTCCTGGAAGAATGGGAAGAGATCAAATCCAAAGAGATCCCTTCCAGTCGAGAGAATTTCCTCTACTACACACTTAAGAAGTATGTGCGGTCGGAGCATGGAAAAGATGCTCATAGTCAGCGAGCACAAGCCGAACGAGAGGCTGGGATCGTACGCGTTCAGAGCGAACATGCTTTCGACGTTGAAGCCCAGCTTATCGAGCTTAAAAATATACGCTCTGATTGGATCGACACACGGCTCCGGCGTGAGGACCTTGATCGGCTTAAGGATTCTGACGCGATTGTTATGAACATCGACTATCCACTGGGGATGGCTGCCTACCTGATTCTCTCACATGCTGCTACACGATTTGGAGAATTGCGGGGCGTTTACGTCATGGGCAAGGCGGCGACTCTGAATGGTGTCATTGGCGACGTGATGGTCCCGGCAGTTATCCATGACGAACATTCACGCAACACGTATCTCTTTGAGAATTCCTTCAGCGCCGCAGATCTACGCGATGACCTGGTTTATGGAACAGTTCTCGACAATCAGAAAGCCGTAAGTGTGCTGGGTACGTTCCTGCAAACGCCGCGCTACATGGATGTGTTCTATCGAGAGGGCTATACGGACATCGAGATGGAGGCAAGCCCGTATTTATCGGCTGTATATGAACTCTTCCGTCCAAAACGGTATCCGATAAATGAGATCGTCAACTTATATGGTCTGCCATTTGACCTTGGTGTCCTCCACTATGCATCCGATACTCCATTGACCCGTGGGAAGACCCTGGGGGCTGGCTCGCTTTCCTATTTCGGCATGGATCCAACCTACGCTATTAGCACCGCAGCTCTGCGGCGCATATTCGACCTAGAATTAGAGCGACAGCGATCGTAGGCCACCCAGTTAGAGGGTCTAAGTGATACTCGAAATAACCATCGCCTGGAGCAATGAATGTCTGTGATTGGGAAATCAATCCAGCGCATCGACGCTGTTGGAAAAGTCACTGGAAAGGCCCTTTACCCGGGGGATATCAACCGACCCAACCAGGCATATATGAAGATTCTCTTTGCGGGTCGACCCCACGCCCGCGTCACCAAGATTGATACAACCTCCGCTGAATCTATCCCCGGTGTCGTGGCGGTCTTCACCGCTAAGGACGTGCCTGTAAACGAGTATGGTCTCATCATGCCCGATCAGCCTGTCTTGTGTGGCCCGGGGTCACCCAAGCCCTATGCCGACCGGGTCCGGTTTATTGGTGACCAGGTCGCGCTGGTTATTGCCGACCAAGAAACGATCGCCGCTGAGGCGGTCAAGCGCATCGTGGTGGAATATGAGGATTTGCCAGTGATTCTGGATCCACTGGAAGCCATGCGTGAATCAAGCTCCCTCATCCACCCCGATAATGGCAGTAATGTCTTCTGTCATTACCAGATTCGGAAGGGGGATCTTGAGGCGGGTTTTGGGGCAGCGGATGTGATTATCGAAGGAGAATACCATACCCCTTGGCAGGAGCATGCGTATCTTCAGCCAGAAGCGGGAATTAGTTATATCGATGAAGAAGGGCGGGTGACGATCGAAGCCGCCGGACAATGGACGCATGAAGACCAGGAACAAGTTGCCCACGCATTGGGGCTGCCGCAGGATCAGATCCGTGTGATCTACCCTGCTATTGGTGGGGCCTTCGGCGGACGGGAGGATATGTCGATCCAGATCGTCCTGGCGCTCGCTGTCTATCGTTTGCACCAGCAAGGTATCGATAGGCCGGTCAAGATCATCTGGTCCCGGGAAGAATCGATCATCGGTCACCACAAGCGGCATCCCTTCATCTTAAGGACGAAATGGGGGGCCACGAAAGATGGCGTTCTCACGGCTGCTGAGGTTGATGTGATCCAGGACGGCGGTGCATACGCATATACCTCCACCAAGGTTCTCGGGAATGCCACCATGATGTGCACGGGTCCTTATGAGATTCCGAACGTGAAGGTAGATGCATATTCCGTGTATACAAATCACATTCCTGGCGGCGCCTTCCGTGGTTTTGGCGGACCACAGGGAGCATTTGCTGCTGAGGGGCAGATGAATAAGCTGGCCGAATCACTGGGGATCGATCCAGTGGAAATCAGGGTTCGGAACCTGCTGAAAGAAGGTTCTCTTCTCTCTGTGGATACGCCTCTGCCGAAGGGCGTAAGCATCGACAAAGTCGTCGAAAAGGCTGCAGAAAGAGCCGGTTGGAAACATACAGAGCGTGGTTGGAGCAGACCTGAGTTAAAAGCCTCTAATGACACACAGGAAGAGCACATCCGGCACGGCGTAGGCTTCGCCTGCGGCTTCAAGAATGTTGGCTTCTCGTTTGGTGCGCCGGAGCAGTGCTCGGCGGAGATCGAATTACACGGCGAGTCCGAGATTGAGGAAGTCGTCCTGCATCACGCGGGGGCGGAAGTCGGACAAGGGACGCATACGGCGATGGCGCAGATGACCGCCGATGCAGTCGGTGCCCCGATTGAGAAGGTCCGCTTGATTGTCTCTGATACGGCGCAAACCGCGGATTCGGGATCCGCATCCGCCTCGCGGTTGACTTTCATGAGCGGAAACGCGATCCGGGGTGCGGCTGAAGAAGCGCTGAAAAAGTGGAAAGATGGGGAACGACCAGCCATCGCTTTCTATCAGTACCGCCCGCCAGCGACGACACCTCTTGACCCGAAGACGGGTAAGTCAGAACCTAATTTCGCGTATGGTTACGTCGCCCAGGTTGTCTCGGTTGAGGTGGACACGGAGACCGGCGCAATACGCGTCCTGGAAGTTATCTCTGCCAATGATGTAGGGCAGGCGATCAACCCGCAGTTGGTTGAAGGACAGATTGAGGGTGCCGTTGTCCAGGCGCTTGGCTATGCAGTCCTGGAGGATTTTCAACAGGCGGGCGGCTACGTCCAGACCGGTCAGCTCTCGACCTATCTCATTCCCACTGTGTTGGACATCCCAGACAAAGTCGAATCGCTGATCCTTGAGTATCCTGACCCCATTGGCCCCTGGGGGGCGCGAGGGATGGCTGAGATGCCCTATATCCCATTGGCGCCCGCCGTTATCGCCGCGGTTCATGATGCGCTCGGCACCTGGTTTGATTCGTTTCCGCTGACGCCTGAGCGAGTCCTGCGCGGCATAGGAAAGATCCAATAAGCGTGGAAATTGAAAGACCACTCATCATACTTCGGGGTGGGGGTGACCTGGCGACAGGGGTAGCGGTGCGCCTGCATCGCTGTGGCTTCGACGTTGTCGTACTCGAGATTCAGCAGCCCCTGGCTGTCCGGCGGCGCGTCGCTTTTGCCGAAGCTGTTTATTCGGGGGAGATCGAGGTGGGAGGCGTTAGGGGTGTCTTCGTCCCTGATTCCGAGCAGATCCCACCGCTTCGCTTTGAGCGTGTCGTTCCGGTGCTGGTCGATCCTGCGGGAAACCTGAGCGCGCAGATCAACGCATCAGCTCTGGTCGACGGACGCATGCGTAAAACTCCACCGGAGACGACTCTGGACCCGTCCCTATTCACGATCGGACTAGGACCGGGATTCACAGCCGGGGTCAACTGTAACACAGTGATTGAAACCAACCGGGGGCACAATATGGGGCGTGTTATCTGGCAGGGCAGCGCTGAGCCGGATACGAAAGTCCCAGAAACGGTGGCAGGGTTTAATGTCGACCGGGTGCTGCGGGCGCCAGTCAGCGGGCTTCTGGACGGGGGCAAGGAGATCGGCTCCATGATCAAGGCTGGTGATGAGATTGTCCGTGTGGGTGATGTGCCAGTCGAAGCGCCCTTTGATGGAGCGCTGCGAGGGTTGGTGCATGACGGCGTGCGCATCGAAGCGGCATCGAAAATTGGCGACCTGGACCCGCGAGGTGATCCATCCTATTGTTTCTCGATTTCAGATAAAGCACTCGCCGTCGGCGGCGGCGTGCTAGAAGCGCTGCTCTCACAGCCCTATTTACGAAGACTGCTGAGCGGGTGAGATGGAATTATCGAAAGCCCTGCGTATTTCCCCGGGGCAGATTGTGGCTTTCGTTGGCGCAGGCGGAAAATCTGCGAGCATCCGCCGGCTGGTCGAAGAATTAACGCCTAAGACACCTGTTCTCATCACGACAACCACAAAATTAGCGCTGGATCAAACAGATCTCGCTGATCAACATATCATCCTTCGCTCAAAGGAGGATGTGAACCTCTTCCCTGCGCTTCTTCAAGAGAAGCGCTCCGTCCTCGTAACCGGTGAGAGATGGTCGGGAGAGCCGAAGTGGACCGCGCCTCCAGAGGATTTGCTTGCGGCTCTACTGCCTTTGGCGGCTTCTTCGGGCGCCGTGGTCTTGATTGAAGCGGATGGCGCCAGGGGCCGCTCATTGAAAGCGCCTGCGGAGCATGAACCGGTCATACCTCCGTTTGTCGATCTCGTCGTGCCGGTGATGGGTCTTGATGCTATTGGAACAAAACTGGACGGTGATTTCGTTTATCGACCAGAATCGATCAGAGCACTCTTAGGAATTCATAAGGACCACATTATTCAGGCCGCGGACGTTGCTGGAATACTGGCGCACGCGAATGGAGCCTTAAAATCAGTGCCGGCGAGCGCGCAGGTGCGGGTGATTTTGAATAAGGCTGAGACGCAAAATACGGTGGAGCGTGGGCGTGAAATCGCCAAGCTGACCCTGAAGACCGATCGTATCGGGGCGGTCATTTTGGCGCAGGTGCGGCAGGGGGACCCGGTTGTGGAAGTTCATGGGCGGATTGCCGGAATAATATTAGCGGGAGGGGGATCGTGTCGTTTTGGTCGACCGAAACTGTTGGAGCTTTGGGAAGATGAAGCTTTAATAAATAAGCCCGTCCGAGCGGCGCGAGATGCGGGGCTTGATCCGATTGTTGTTGTGCTCGGCGCAGATGGGCCGGACGTAAAAGATGCGTTAGGTCAGCTTGCGGTTCAAATCACCAACAACCCCGACTGGGCTGAGGGGCAAAGCAGCTCCGTGCGCTCAGGTCTTAGGATGCTGGCGCCCAATGTTGATGGCGCAGTTTTCCTCCTGGCGGATATGCCTCTTGTTGATGCGGATCTTGTTAGTGCTCTGGTGGAAACCCATCGCAAGTCCTTAGCGCCGATTGTGGCGCCTTGGAGCGGTGAGCGTTGGGGAAATCCTGTTCTTTTCGACCGAGCGACGTTCGAAGCGCTGCGTCGGATTCACGGCGATGAAGGGGGACGAGCGTTATTCAAGACGTATTCTGTTGAAGCTGTCCCCTGGGGACAGGCGGCGATGCTCGATATCGATACTCCTGACGATCTCGATACGATCAGAGGGATGTAACCGGGGAGCAAAGGCGACCCTGATGGAATTACCGGGAGCTGCGTTGCCCGGTTATTTACAAGGATGCTATAATCGTCGCATGGTGGTCCAAGGTTCACGCTTTCTGGTTCTGAACAACAACCCCGATCCGAATCAGCATCGGGCGTGGGGTTCATGGATGAAGTGAACGGATTGTAGAATGAACCTGCCGCCGCCCGATGTCACTGAGACCGGGCGGTGTATTTTTTTCAGTAGGGAGGTACGATGCTTAAGACTCATGATTGTGGCGAGCTGAGATCAGTTCATATTGGCGAACGGGTGATACTTGCCGGGTGGGTGAACCGACGTCGGGATCACGGTGGGGTGACGTTCATCGACCTGCGCGATCGGTCAGGAATTGCACAGATCGTCGCTAATCCAGAGAACTCTCCTGAGGCGCATGAAACTGCGGTTGAGATTCGTAATGAATGGGTGCTGCAGATCGAGGGGGTTGTTCGAAGTCGACCGGAGGGGATGGTGAACCCAGATCTGTCTTCCGGTGAGATTGAGGTGGAAATCCAGAAGATTGTCGTCTTAAACCCTGCGAAAACGCCTCCGTTTGCGATCAATGAAGAGACGGAAGTCGACGAAATGGTCCGCCTGAAGTATCGATATCTAGACCTCAGGCGCGAACGTATGAAGGGCAATCTGGAACTTCGCCATAGGGTGATCAAGTACATTCGTGATTTCCTCAGCGAACGCGACTTCTGGGAAGTGGAGACTCCGATTCTTTTCAAGACTACACCCGAAGGCGCGCGGGATTACCTGGTCCCCTCACGCGTTCACCCGGGGGAGTTTTTTGCCTTACCGCAATCACCTCAGCAGCTCAAACAGTTACTGATGGTTGCAGGCGTTGAGCGTTATTTCCAGATCGCTCGCTGTTTTCGCGATGAAGATCAGCGCGGAGATCGCCAACCGGAGTTCACCCAGTTGGATCTCGAAATGTCCTTCGTCGATCGTGAGGACATAATGGCGCTTTCGGAGGAGCTGTTCACCACGATGGTGGAGAAGCTGCTTCCCGAGAGAAAGCTGATGCACAAACCCTGGCCTCGGCTTACGTATCGCCAGGCGCTGGAGCGCTTTGGGCGAGATGCACCGGATATCCGTTTTGGGCTGGAGTTGAAAGACGTGACGGATTTGGCGGTGGAGTCGGGCTTCCAGGTGTTTGAAAAGGTTGTCGAGAAGGGTGGAGAAGTCCGAGGCTTAAATGTAAAAGGATCTGGGAGTTTCAGCCGGAAGGAAATCGAGAAACTGACAGCTTTCGTCGCGCAATTTGGAGCCAAGGGTTTAGCGTACCTGGCGCTTGATGAGAAAGGAGAGCATCGGTCTTCCTTTGCCAAGTTTCTCGCGGAGGATCGGATTAAAGATTTACTGCACAGGCTGGAAGCCGAACCCGGCGATCTGCTCCTGTTTGTAGCCGATAAACCGGCCGTTGTCTTCGAATCCTTAGGGCGCTTACGCGTCCACCTCGGCGAGCGGCTGGGCTTGCTGGATCCGGAGATTCTCGCTTTCGCATGGGTGATCGATTTTCCCTTTGTGGGCTGGAATGAGGATGAGAAGCGTTGGGATCCGAGTCACCATCTTTTCACCGCACCGATGCCAGAGGACCTTTCGTGGTTGGAGTCTGATCCCGGCAAAGCACGCGGCCAACAATACGACATGGTGCTTAACGGGTTGGAGGTTGGTGGCGGGAGCATCCGTATCCACGATCGAAAATTGCAGGAGAAGGTATTCGCTTTAATCGGTCTTGAACCGGATGTCGCTCAGGAGCGATTCGGCCACATGCTTGAGGCTTTTGAATACGGGACTCCACCTCACGGCGGCATTGCGCCGGGGATCGACCGGCTTGTTCGCGTCTTCGCTGGAGAGGAACATATACGCGAAGTTATCGCCTTCCCTAAGAATCAAGCAGCGCGCGATGTGATGGCAGATGCCCCCTCGCCGGCTGAGCCTAATCAATTGAAGGAGCTCCATTTGAGGGTTGTTGACGAGGATTAATGGTGAAATATTGCCAACTAGAATTGAACGTGGTATACCCATATTAGTCCCTGCTGTGTTCGTGATGCAGCAAGAGGTTTTGAGCCAACACTTGATAAATGGGGTTCGTTATTCGGTGGGCAACGCGATAGGCTTCGGCCAAGGCGAAAGTCACTGGTAGGATCCCGCCTGCAATAGCAGGTTCAAAATCAAGCAGCACACGGCATGGCGGGGCAGTAATTATTAGAAGCGGTGGAGGTCTCCTCCACCGCTTTTATTTTAATCCGTCAGGGTTATTCTGAGGCGAGCATCGATTTATGGGTGCGGCTAAGTTCACCCCTTAATGTCATTGCGAGCGAAGCGAAGCAATCTCCTCCATTCTAGCGCGGAGATTGAGATCCTTCGACTTCGCTCCCCACTCCCTTCGGTCGGGGACTTTGCACGACAGGCGTCGCCCTGACGGGCTCCTCGCAATGACAAGCGCGGGGAGGGTTCAGCACTAATAGGTGTGGTGAATCGGCCAGGATAAGGCTCTCTTGAGCGGCTTGGCTTGCGAGCCATCTTAATCTCGGGTAGACTTCGTTAATTCCCAAAAATTCATCTCTAGCAACACACTACAGGAATAGAAAACATGGCCGGTGAGCGTGATAAGGCGCTAGAAGCTGCAGTAACAGAGATCAAAAAGCGCTACGGAGACGGTGCGGTGATGCGGCTGGGGGAAGCGCATCATCTGGAAGTGGAAGCGATCCCGACCGGCTCGCTGTCGCTTGACCTTGCGCTGGGCGTGGGCGGCATCCCCCGCGGGCGGGTGACTGAAATCTACGGCCCGGAAGCCTCAGGCAAGACCACGCTGGCGCAGCATATCGTCGCCGAAGCGCAAAAGATGGGCGGGGTATGCGCCTTCATCGACATGGAGCATGCGCTCGACCCGGCGTATGCAGCGCGCTGCGGGGTGGATGTGGATGAGCTGTATATAGCGCAGCCAGACACGGGCGAACAGGCGCTGGAGATCGGTGAGACGCTGGTGAGGAGCGGGGCGGTGGCTGTGGTGGTGGTGGACAGCGTGGCAGCGTTGGTGCCGCGGTCGGAGATCGAGGGGGACATGGGCGATGCGACCATGGGGATGCAGGCGCGCTTGATGAGTCAGGCGCTGAGGAAGTTGAGCGGGGCGATCAAGCAGACGAACACGGCGGTGATCTTCACGAACCAGTTGAGGATGAAGATCGGGGTGATGTTTGGGAGTCCGGAGACGACGACGGGGGGACGAGCGCTGAAGTTCTACGCCTCGGTGAGGCTGGATATGAGGCGGATCGAGAGCATCAAGGTGGGGCAGGAAGTGGTGGGGAACCGGGTGAGGGTGAGGGTAGTGAAGAACAAGGTGGCGGCGCCGTTTAGGGTGGCGGAGTTTGATATTATGTACAATGAGGGTATCGCCAAGGTGGGAGATATCCTGGATCTAGGGGTGAAGATGGAGTTGATCACGAAGCGCGGCTCGTTCTACTCGTATGGAGAGACGCGATTGGGCCAGGGACGGGAGAACGCGAAGAACTTCCTGCGTGAGAATCCGGATATGGCTTCCGAGATCGAAGTGGGGATTAGGAAAGATGCCGATCTTGAAGAAGACGGCAGTGAAGGAGAAAGCGAGACGAGCGATTGACGCTCGTGTTATCATTATAGTGCTGCGTAATACAATTTATGAAAAGCGCGGCCAAAGCATTGCGAAAGATCTCTGAAATGAGATTTGGCACCGATAGAGAAGAACAACGTTAGGATGGTAGGTGAAAAAAGTGGGGTTTTGCCCTCTGAGAGGGTGTAGTAAAAGCTAGCCTGCCCACTCCATGATGCGCTCTGCATGCGTGGAGTGATTCGGAGTCAGATCGTCATTTGGGGATTGGAAAATCCCGTGAGCATTGCATTGAGCCGCAGCCTATAAGGTTCGCGGTTTTTGTGTTCATGGGAGGTGAATAACGTGGCGGGAGTGATTACCGCCTTGAAATTGCAGCGGAGAAAGAAAAATAGAGTAAACGTATTTATTGATGACCAATATAAATTTGGAGTTCAGGGGATTATAGCGACCGGTTTAAAGGTCGGACAGGAATTATCTGAAGCAGATATTGAGCGGTTGAAAGACGAGGATGAGGAACAGCGCGCTTATGAACGCGCGTTGCGCTATCTGTCAAGGCGCCCTCATTCCGAGAAGGAAATCGCTAACAAGCTCTCTCGGAACCGGATCGAGATCGATGTGCAGGACCGGGTTCTAAAGAGGCTGCGAGAAGCATCCCTTGTCGATGATGTTGAGTTCGCTCGAGTTTGGGTTGAGAACCGGCAAATATTTCGCCCAAGAAGCGGGCTGATGCTGAGGAGCGAACTACGCGGTAAGGGAGTGTCAAAAGAGGCGATAGAAACTGCCCTTGAAGGGTTCGACGAGGCTGAGGCAGCTCTCACCGTAGCCAGGAAAACATGTAAACGTTACGGTGATCTTACAGAAGAAGCTTCCAATCGTCGGCTGAGACAGTTCCTCGCCCGTCGCGGCTTTTCCTTTGAACTCATATCCTCCACATTATCGATTTTGATGGATGAAGGAAGCGGTTCTGATGAGAAAAGTGAGGTAGAAAAGTGAATGGTCCACTGATAATCGGTATCGCAATATCGCTGGTTGCAGGCGCGGTCATTGGTTACTTACTGCGTCAATTGCAGATTGAACGTGCTGTGCGCGGCCGCATGGTAGAAGCCGAGCGAATGATTGACGAAGCCCAAGCACAGACGAAGGAAATTGAGTTGAAGGCGCGCGATCAGGCGCTGCGTATACGCGATGAGGCCGAAGGAGAGATTAGCCGCAAGAGGTCAGAGCTCTCGAAGGAAGATGAGCGTCTTCAGCAGCGAAGAGCGGAAAATGATCGCCGCCTCGATCAGTTGGAGAAGCGCGAACAGACGTTAAACAAACGTCAGAGCGCTGTAGACCGCCGTTCGAATGAGCTGGACGAGCGCCTTGCTGAAATTCTCGTTGAACTCGAACGTGTATCCAGCATGACCCGAGAAGAAGCTAAAAACCAGCTGCTTCAAGAAGTAGAGCGGGAATCCCGGGCAGATATGGTCAGGATTATTCGACAGATCGAAGAAGAGGCGCAGGCGGAGGGGGATAAACGTGCCCGTCATTTGATCGCCGATGCAATACAGAGGGTGGCTTCGGACCACGTTTCCGAAATTACAGTATCTGCGGTCTCTTTACCTTCGGACGATATGAAAGGCCGCATCATCGGCCGGAATGGACGGAATATCCGAGCGTTCGAACAAACTGCCGGAGTGGATGTGGTTGTCGATGATACGCCTGAGGCGGTAACAATCTCGTGTTTTGACTCTGTCCGACGGGAGGTCGCCCGGCGCTCCATGCAAGCGCTTGTATTGGATGGGCGCATCCACCCTGCCCAGATTGAAAAGATTGTAAGCGAACAAAGAAAGGAAGTTGATCGGCTCATCGTGGAGGAGGGCGAAAGCGCATCTTTCGAAGCGGGTGTTCCCGGACTTCATCCGGAGATTATTAAGAAGCTTGGCCGCTTGAAGTTTCGCACATCGTATGGCCAGAACCAACTCGCTCACGCGATAGAGTCATCACAACTCGCGGCAGTGATCGCCGCGGAGTTGGGCGCAGATGTAGAAATAGCCAAGGCTGGAGGGCTGCTTCACGACATCGGTAAAGCGATGGACCACGAAGTGGAGGGGACTCACGCGTCAATAGGAGCGGATTTCTGCCGCCGCTATGGTGTCAATCCAATCGTAGTTAATGCTATCGAGGCCCACCACCGTGATATTGATCAAGAATCTGTAGAGGCGGTGATTGTCGAGGCGGCGGATGCGATCAGCGGCGCTCGCCCAGGAGCCAGGCGTGAGAGCCTTGAGCAGTATGTAAAGCGTATCAAGTCGTTGGAAGAGATCGCAAATTCATTCGACGGCGTTTCACAGAGTTATGCGCTTCAAGCAGGGCGAGAGATCCGTGTGATTGTCCGCCCCGAAGATATCGACGATCTTGAGTCGACGCGCCTAGCGCGTACCGTCGCCAAGAAGATCGAAGAGGGGATGCAGTACCCAGGGCAGATAAAAGTCACGGTCATCCGCGAGACACGCGCAGTCGAGTTCGCGAAGTAATGACTCCTGTGTGAGGTCTGCGCATTACGATCGCAGCCAACTAATCATTTCCATAATGAAAACAGGCGCCAGCAAATCCGGCGCCTGTGAGGTTAATACCATAGCGCATTTATTTTCCGTTCTCTCGTGGTTGGCGGTAGAGAAAACCGAAATCTCCTTCCGGGTAGGTCTCCCGCAAGCGATCGTCCCAGATGAAATCGCTGGCGACGGTCAGGTTGAGCAACCGAGCATCCAGGGAGCGAATCGTTTTCTCCATCTTGAGAGTCTTGCTGCTGCCCGCAGCGAGCGTTCGAAGACGTGTAAACTGGACTCGGTTTCGTGTCTCTCGATCGTAATCAAAATGTGAAGCTTTTCCTTCTTCCAAGTCGGAGAGATATGCTCGCCACAGATTCAAGCGCATCCCCATTTCTCGTTCTGATTTGCGCCCGAGCGCACTGCGCCACTTATTGAGAATCATTTTCCATTGGCTCTGCAGTTTAGCATGCCGTGCTTTCTGGTCGGTGTTCATCTCAGCTTCTTGTGCCAGGGATTCGTCCTGAGTCATTAATAACGCCCCTGTGCTGAGGCGGGGGTAGGGGGGCGATTCGGGTTTGGAGCGTTTGGCCAGGGGCCAGAAGATATCCGCTGAGAGGAGAAAATCTTCGATCTCATCCAGCATCGCTTCGAAGAGATCGAGATTGTAATCAACGGATTCCATTTTATCTTTTTGCTTCGTATAGGGCGGCGCCGATCGCGTCGAGGAGTTGGCCGCGGGTGGCAGGTTTGACAAGATATCCTGCGGCGCCGAGCGCGTTTCCCTCGTCGATGTCTTTTTGCTGACCTTTGGCCGATAGAAATATGATCGGGGGAATGGCTTTGTTCTCTTCCGAGAGTAAACGGATAACGTCGAAACCCGTGATCTCGGGCATCATTACATCGAGGAGAAGAAGATCAAACGTCTCATCGCGAAGCTTGTTGAGTGCCTCTTCGCCGCTGTAAGCGAGTGAGAGCTCATACCCTGCAGGAAGAAGTGTTAATTCGATAAGCCCGACAGTATCGGGTTCATCATCCACAATGAGTATTCTTGCCTGGTTTTCGGTCACGTTCTACGCTCAATTCCTGTGTAAGGTTCACCCCAATTGTAACCTGCGAAAGGGAACCCGCCAAATCCGCGCGGTGATTAAGAAACTGTCCTAAAGGGAAAGGACAATCCGTTGTTTCATTAAGTCTCAGAAGAGTGGCTGTATGCTAGCATCTTCGGTGACGTCCGGGTTCAAGCTCGGACCGCCCAGGGGGAAACTATTATGGATCATGATGATTGTTGATCTAATTCGCATCCAACCCGAAAGCGATCACATCATACTCGAGCATTGCTGGATCGGCCTCTCGCGGCAGCAAAAGTGACAGTTCGAAATCGCTCGCCTCTCCGGCTTCAAGAAGTTCGGCGGGGGAAACCCATCCAGCCGAAAGTATAAGCCCCTCTTCATTTCGCGCTGTCGCATAGATGGAAGGTTCTCTGATGAGCGTATCGCCAGGGTTGGTTATCACCCCGCGCAAGAACACGATTGAGCCGAGGGCCTCATATTGCGAAATACTTAACTCCAGCAGCGAAACCGTTTCGTCCGCAGCTAAGGTGGCAACCCCTTCCACCGAAGCGTGGGCATCCAGCGTGTGCATCGCCTCCTCGGAGGCGAGGATTTCAGGAGAGATCCCCCAAAATTGTTGGATGGTGAAGGAGTAAATCCCACCGGGTTGAATGGGGAGTGGGGGGTTGATTGGTGCTATCCCAACGAGTTCATCCTCATCCTCTAAAATGAGCAGGCCAGAAGCCCATACCCAATCGGAGGAGGGGTTGTGGATGGAACCTAAAAAGAAGGGCACACCTTGGTCTGTGAATTGGAGCGCTGGCGGCTCTAGAAATTGAAGATCCGGTTCTGGAGGAGATGTATCAACAACCATATCCAGGAAGAAGACCAGGTCATCAGGCTCAAATTCCCCATCGGCTAAAGCGATAAAAGGAGCCGATTCGCGTGGGGGTATGTGTGTGGTAGAAGCCACAAGATTAGCATAACCAATAGGTTCCTGGTTTTCATCAAGCATGAGAACGGCGAGATCAAGCAATTTTGCTTGAGAGATGCCAGGGTTTGTGATCTGCCCGAGGATCACCGTATCACCCTCAGAGTTTATTTGCCAGGTTGCGTTCTGGATTTCTCTCTGAGTTCGTCGAATGCGCGGGATGCGCTCAGCAAAGATCTCGGCGGTCGTGTCAACCACGGCAAAGGTCCCCTCAAAATCTAATACGAATAACGCCTCCTCACCTGGCAAAAGACTGGCGGGGATCGCCGGCGCTGTCGCTTTATCCAATTCAACCCCTTCTGCCCCGAGCAGAGTAACTGTGACCGAAATTCCGCCAAGTGGGAACTCGGCTTTGTTGATCAGCCTTCCAATCACCTGCCACGAATCCGGAGCCTGACCCGGGATTAGATCAAGAGTAATGATTTCGATTTCAGGAGCGGGCGTGGGGCTGGAAGGGATAGCGGTTGGGGTTGTTGGGATTTGGGTTTGTTGTGGATCGGGATTCTGAATCATTCCTGGAAAAGTGGAGCAGGCCCCGATGGTGAGTGCAGCGAAAAACATGGAAACGAGGAACCAAGGACCTGGCTTATCCTTTTTTGCAGTGTGGGGGTGGAATGGTAGTACCCACCTTTTAATTACCATCCAATTTTTCCCAGTCATGATGAGGGAATTAAACCATGAGTTGGATCATTATGCATTACGACGTGAATGCGAGTGTGTCACCTTGCTCCATGTGTTCGCAGGAGAACGCGGCTAATAAAACTTAGGAAGTTTTGGTCAATAAACGGGTAGAGTCGGATCCACCTGCTGTGCCCACGCGTTGATGCCACCCTGTAAGCTCAAAGTTTTCTGGAAACCTGCGCCGGCCAGGAGGTGCAGCGCTCGTGTAGAGCGTATGCCTGTTCTACAGAATAGAACGATCTCCTCAGTATCCTCCAACTCGGCCATACGGGTCGCCATTGAGCCAAGGGGAATGGAGTCGGCGTTGGGGAGGGCGGAGATCTCCAGCTCGTGTGGCTCACGCACGTCGATTAAATGGACGGGTTCGCCGGTTGCCAGCCTCTTGGCAAGCTTGGAAGGCTCGATTTCCCAATCGGGTGGATGGCTGCTCTCGTCAGTGTCGTGCCCGGGAACACCGCAGAAAGCCTCATAGTCAATCAGTTGTGTAATCGAGGGATTTTGCGAGCAGACCTTGCATTCAGGGTTCTTCTTCAATTTGACCATCTCAAAGCGCATATCCAGGGCGTCATAGATAAGCAGCGTTCCGATGAGATGCGTTCCAATTCCGAGCAGCAGTTTGATGGCCTCTGTTGCTTGGAGAGTCCCGATTGTTCCCGGAAGCAGGCCGAGTACACCACCCTCGGCGCAAGAGGGGATTAAACCCACAGGTGGGGGATCGGGGAAAAGACAGCGGTAGCAAGGGCCTTTCTCCGCCCAGAATACGCTGACTTGCCCGTCAAAACGCGAGACCGAGCCGGAAACATTCGCTTTCCCCGTCAGGACGCAAAGATCGTTAATCAGATATCGAGTGGGGAAATTATCTGATGCGTCGATGAGCAAATCAAAGGGTTTGGATATCTGCTCAGCGTTCTCTGAAGTGAATGGTTCGTCAAACAAAACGACTTCGACTTCCGGGTTGATGTCGGCCAAGCGGTCCCGGGCAGAGAGAACCTTCCGCTCACCAATCCGAGAAGTGCCGTGGATTATCTGGCGTTGAAGGTTCGTTAATTCGACAACGTCGTGATCGACGAGTCCGATTCGTCCAACACCCGCTGCAGCGAGATACATGGAGACGGGCGAACCCAAACCGCCTGCACCTACGATGAGGATCGATGATGCCTTAAGTCTCTCCTGGCCCTGCAAGCCAATCTCGGGCAGTAGAAGCTGGCGTGAGTAACGCTGAAACTCTGAACGTGTAAGTTCGCTTCGTTCGCTGAAGGTGTCCTTCATCCAATTTCCTTATGCATGATCCCGATTTCGGTTCGATAGCTTCTGCCATTCTACCCTTGAACGCGCTATTCAGTCTGTGGATTGGAGAATACGTGATTTTGCGGCCAGTTCGTGCGCCACTCATGTTGAAGAGAGAAGGTGTGTGATAATGGCAGCAAAGAGCGGTTTCATTGTTGTATTATGTAAAGTAATTTGTGGCCGATTTCTGATCCAAACCATCAACCATACGCCTGGGTACTTGAGTCACGTAGTTTGATGTGACTTCCGCTGATATAATGACAAGCCACCTATTTGAGAGAACAGAGGCATGCGCAGCCCTATCAGCTTCCGCAGTACGGATGCCAACGAGCAGCCGATAACACGCCAAATTCTACGCCATCTTTCGGTGACGTTTATCGTCGCCGGAATCTTGGCGACACTTTTTACGGCATGGACACCCGCTAGCTTGAACCCCGGGGAGCTGGCGAATCAATTCGCGGCTGCCCTGGAAGGTGGGGCACAGGAGAATGGCCCTTCAGCTATTGTGCCATCTGCCCCGGAGGAGACCGAACTACGAATTGGATTGGTCATAGGGCATTCAGGGATTAACCCGAATACCGGCGGTAGTGATCCCGGGTCTATTTGCGAGGATGGCTTGACGGAATTGGAAGTTAACACCAACGTGGGATATCTTACCGCACGAGCACTCGAGGCAGCGGGGCTGCAAGTGGATATCCTGGAGGAGTTCGACTCGCGACTCTTTGAATATCGGGCTGTGGCGTTAGTTTCCATCCATGCCGATTCCTGCATCCCAATTAACGACTATGCGACCGGATATAAAGTTGTCAGTGCGCTGGACACAGTTGTTCCAGATAAATCACAACGGTTGGTCGATTGCATCATTGACCGTTATCACCGGGCGACCGATTTAGCTTTCCATGCAGGCAGCATCACACGCGATATGACGGAATATCACACCTTCCGCGAGATCCACAGCCAGACACCAGCAGCGATCATCGAGACTGGATTTCTCTATCTTGATCGGGATTTCCTCACTTCTCAGCCAGAGAAAGTGGCCCGCGGGATCGCGGACGGCATACTTTGCTATGTGAATAATGAGCCCGCCAGCCTCCCGGGGGAGACTACGCCATGAGTCCGGCAGATTTACACCAACAGGATCCATCGCTGGATCCATCCGACCGAGCGCATGCAGCGCTCCGCCGGGGTGACATCTCCGAGGCGAGGAGATTTGCGCGCCTGGCGGTCAAGCTCGATCCGCTCTCTGAAAAAGGATGGTTGACTTTAGCTGCCGTTTCGGAGCCGCGCGCAGGGCTGGCCTACGCGGCGCGCGCATTGGAAATCAACCCGAAGAGTAAACCAGCGAAAAAAGCGATTCGCTGGCTGGTTCGGCGTCTGCCTTCAGGAGAACGAAAAGCAGCACTGCGGGAAGCGCGGATCCCCGAGGATCTCCTTCCGAAAATTACTCCTCTTGATGTTCTAGCGCAACGGCGCATCTTACCCCGGCGAGTCTTCATCTCATCGGTGGTTTTAGCCGCGGGAGTAGGGATCTGGTTGGGAGGCGCACCCGCCTCCGCTCTGCAGCCGCAAACCTACCAACAGCCATTGGCGAAAGCGACGATGACGCCAACACCCACGAATACCCCCACGGCAACACCGACGGCAACGGCGACACCGACAGCAACGCCTACGCCAACGGCCACACCCACTCACGTCCTTTCGTACCTCTCAACCTTCAATGTCTCTCACGATCAATTGGCGGATGAAGGCCGGTGGATCGACGTGGATCTAAGCGAACAGCGGGTGACCGCCTTCGACGGAAATAATCTTGTGAGGAGCTTCATCGTTTCAACCGGGACTTCAGCTCATCCGACAGTAACCGGACAGTTCCGCGTGTACACCAAGCTCTACTCCACCGCCATGGCGGGCCCCGGGTATTACCTGCCCGGCGTCCCGTACACGATGTATTACTACAAAGGTTATGCGCTTCATGGGACCTATTGGCATAGCAACTTCGGTGTCCCGATGAGCCATGGCTGCATAAACTTGTGGACCCCTGATGCGGAATGGCTTTTCAACTTCGCTTCAATCGGGACGCTGGTTAATGTTCACCCCTAAGCGGTTCTTTTCCTAACATTGTGTAATCCAATCTGAATCCCCAATATCTACCATAGGGAAACTGAGGACATATATTGCCGAGGTAGAGACGTTGCATGCAACGTCTCTGCAATGACAATGATCCAATAAGATGGTTTCAATCCAAGGTGGAAGAGTTCTTGGGAATTGGCTGATCCATCGTCGCCGGGAAATCGCTTCCCTATTATCTATTGGATTTGGTAAGATTCTTCATAATCGATCACTCAAAGAGCTACGCGTTAACATAATTTCTGATACCCACTAAGCACGTAGCTGGCAGGGATGAATTCTAATGATGGCACAACATTCACTATTTGCAGGTCTGGTTGTTGATGAAGATGACAGGGGGGTAGATATCGTTCTTGTTGGCGGAGAGTCATTTTATGTCGTCGATGACGATGGTTTCCTCCGCCATATCGAAAGCGAGCACGTCGATCGGCAGGTCCTCGATCAGTTGCAGGAGATGGTAAAGGGGCACGAGGACATGATCAGTGAGGGAACGATGAAGATGATTGGTCAGGAGGATATCTTCACGAAGGCTGCGATCGAAACGTCACTTCAAAATATGGATGCCCAATTTGATGCTTTGCTCCAGAGCGGTTTACCCGAGGACATGCGCACGTATCTGGGGATGATGGGTTTCCGGGTTGTGATAAACGTGCATGGGGAGGTCCTGCGCATTGAGCAGCCTGGAGCAGGGATTGATCCGGACGAAGATTATTAACCAATCAGCATGCTAATTACGATGAAGTAAAACCAGAAAGAGTTAGAGGCGCTAATAAAGCGCTAACGAGCGTGCAGTAGTAACCGAAAGAGGTGCAAGTTTTGAGTTTTTCCGAGTACATTCTGGACGTAGATGAAGCGACTTTCGAGGGTGAAGTGATCCTTCGATCTCATGAAATTCCCGTCGTTGTAGATTTTTGGGCGCCATGGTGCGGTCCTTGTCGGACTCTAGGGCCGTTGCTCGAGCGGTTGGCGATTGAAGCAGGGGGAAGTTTTCTCCTGGCGAAGGTTAATGTCGACGAAAACCCGGGTCTGTCTGTTCGCTATGGCGTCCAGGGTATCCCTGCGGTCAAGGCGTTTAAACAAGGTCAGGTCGAAACCGAGTTTGTGGGTGCGCAGCCAGAACCGGTTGTGCGGAGTTTCATCGGCAACCTGGCGCCAACCGAAGCGGAAGTTGCGGTTGAAAACGCACGCAGCTTGCTTGTGACTCATCACTGGGAACAGGCCGAAACCAGTTTCTGTGAGATTTTCGAAATGGATGAGACCAATGCGCCAGCTGCACTGGGCTTACTGGAGAGCTTACTCATGCAGGGAAAAGGCCATGATGCTTTGCGCATAATTGAGATTTTTCCTCCCGGCAATGAATGGGCAACTGCAGAGCGACACAAACCGTTAGCAGCCCTCCTTTCCGAGGTTGAAGAGACCGAAACGAGGGACCTGGACGACCCGCTCGCGGCCGAGTTATATCAGGCTGCACGCCTGATCGGCCTAGGCAATCTTCCAGCAGCGATGGATGGGATGCTCGATATCTTGCGCGAACAAAAGAATTACCGCGACGGTTTACCCAAACAAGTGCTGTTGTCGCTATTCTCCATCATCGGTGATCAAGACACGTTAACGCAGCAGTATCGGGACGAGTTGGCTTCCGTACTTTTTTAAGCTCACCTCCAAATAATGTGAGCGACGTAGCGCAATTATGCTGCACTACTCCGCCCGGAAGTGAGCGGGACCTCGCACCTCGAAATCGATCTATTAACCTCCCGCAGGTTCCAAACCTGCGGGAGGTTTTACGCGCTGACATCAATGTGACGCCACGTGTGCCAACCCGTTCTCGATTAAATGCAATAGTTCACACTGCATTGTAGATGGTAGCGTAATTAGGCGTTTACTCCGCGGTTGGGTTGGCGAGGATCAGGGTCCCCCAGGTTGTTGGATTGACCACCCTGCGCGTCGATACACTCGATACCATGGACTGCCACGCTGCTACTCCCGGCAAGTCGTTATCCGAAAGCGAGAGTGCGAATCCGAAGCGGTCGCCTTCTACTGGGTTGATTCCGAACACGGACCAGGGTATTTTCGCTTCCATGTCGTAGCCAGCTGTCGTGCTCCGGGCTTTCATTTCGACGGTGGATAGGCTCCGCTGCAGGCTTCGTGGAAACCAGAGGTAACTCTCTTCAGTGAGTGTTCCGAAGTTGCCTGCCGAGAGACCCATCTGGAAGTCATCCGCGCTCATAGTTACAGAGGTGAAGTCGCCGGGCAGGTCTATGTCGAGGTGAATTTCGACATCGTCACCTTTATACATGTTGTAGCCCGTGGAAATCTGAACGATTACATCGTCGGTTCTACTTACACCGATGTAGAGGGCATTCGCATCCCAGCCGATGTAGTACGTGGCAGAAAGATCGCTTGGACCGGTCCAATTCGAGCCGGCACCAGGAACGGTTTTCTCAGCGCGATAGGCAGTCGATGACCACTCGTTGAGCACTCCGTCGATCACCGGAGCTGCGCTCAGGTAAACCGCTGTTACGGGAGAGCCATTCGGGCGAAAACCCGTTGGGATTGGGGTGAGGTTGGGAGTATTCGTCACCGCCGGATCGGTCGTGGGGGTTGGCCCGCTTGGTGTGGCGGTCCCCGTTGGAACTATCGGTAGGATCGAAGGTGTATTGGTAGACGTAGGGATCTCGGCGAAGATGGATGTGTGGGTAAGGTTAGGTGTGGGAAATGTGAAAGGTGTGGGCGCAGATACGCCGGGCAGTAGGTTGCAACCAACCAGCAAGAGCAGCACTGCGCTCAGGATAATGGTCCGGATTCCCTTTACCATGATCAACCTCCGCTTAAGGATTACACAGGGCTTGCCCAGGATCTATTCACAGAATCGGATCACGGGTGCGATATTTCAAGAATTGATTTGGTGGGGCGAGTGGGAGTCGAACCCACACGAGGTTTCCCTCAGAGGATTTTAAGTCCCCGGCGTCTGCCAATTCCGCCACCGCCCCTTGAGCATATTGTATTCTCAAGCATTCAGGCGTCAAGGGATGGTTTTCCAGGTTTTCGCAGGCGTGAGGGGGAGGTGCACAGTTGTAATTCAACCTGATTAAGAGATGGCGATGTCATACTATGGTTCCCTTCGCCTCCTCTGCGCTTCGCATCAGCGTGACACACATCACCGCGGCTATTCCTTAGCGTTGGCAACCCCTATGCTATAATCTCGCCCGGAGAGGTTAAAAAGTATGTTTAAGAATATTGCCAAGGCCCTCAGCGGCGATCCCATCCAAAAAATGCTCGATCATTACCGCGAGATGGTAGATGAGATCAACGCGCTTGAACCAGGATTGCAGGCTCTTTCAGACGAGGCATTAAAAGCAAAAACTGGCGAATTCAAGGAGCGCTTGCAGCAGGGCGAGACTGTCGACGACTTGCTCGTTGAAGCCTTTGCGGTTGTGCGTGAAGTTGCGATTCGCACGGTTGGGTTGCGGCATTTCGATGTCCAGCTTGTCGGCGGAATCGTCCTCCACCAAGGTCAGATCGCCGAAATGAAGACGGGGGAAGGGAAAACCCTGGTGGCCACGATGCCGATATACCTCAACGCCTTAGGAGAACAGGGCGTTCATCTGGTCACCGTTAACGATTACCTTGCCCGGCGCGACGCACGCTGGATGGGTCCAGTTTTTCACTTTCTAGGATTAAGCGTCGGGATACTGCAAGAAGCTTCCCGAACCGAGCATGGTCGTAAGGCATTTGTGTACGATCCTGACCTGGAATCTGTCCAGGAGGACGTCCATCAACTGCGCCTGGTCGATCGGAAAGATGCATATTCGGCGGATGTGACCTATGGAACCAACAACGAATTTGGTTTCGATTACCTGCGGGATAATATGGCCCGCACACTCGAAGCAAGGTCACAGCGCGGGCATTATTTCGCCATTCTCGACGAAGTGGACAACATCCTCATCGATGAAGCCAGAACGCCCTTGATTATCTCCGGTCCATCACATGATGATCCCGAGCTCTATGTCCAGATGGCCCAAGTGGTTAAACAACTTAACGCCGAGGATTTTGAGGCCAATGAAAAGGACCGGACAGTGGCGCTCACTGAGATTGGCGAGAACCATGTCGAGCAGCTGCTCAAAACACCCATTCGCGATCCAGATCGTCCTGAGGATATTACTCCGGAGCAGGCTCGATTGCTCGGGCACCTGGAGCAGGCGCTGCGTGCAGAGTATCTCTTCAAACGGAATAAGGACTACGTCGTTCAAGCTGGCCGCGTAATCATCGTAGATGAATTCACCGGTCGGATGATGGCTGGCAGGCGCTGGTCCGACGGATTGCACCAGGCAGTTGAGGCCAAAGAGGGAGTTCGCGTTCGACAAGAAAATGTAACCTATGCCACGGTCACTTTGCAGAATTATTTCCGTATGTACGAGAAGTTGGCGGGCATGACGGGAACTGCTGTCACGGAAGCGGAGGAATTCAGCAAAATATACGATGTTGATGTGGTCCCGCTTCCAACCAATCTAGAATTTATCGTCATGCAGCCAGACACGGATCTGGATGAAATTGCTTATTCAGACAACGGTAGCACTTTCGTCTACTACACTCGTGTGGATGACCAGGATCAAAACCCGGTATTTTGGCGCCGTAAAGACTACCCGGATATCGTCTTCCGAACCGAAGAAGCTAAGCTCCGGGCGGTCACCCTGGAGATCTTGCGGCGGCACACACTAGGCCAACCGCTCCTCGTTGGGACGACTTCTGTGGAACTTTCAGAACGTCTCTCATCACGCCTGCGGGCAGATGCGCTTCAAACCCTGGCTAATATCCATATCCTCCGTGATGCTTACTTGGAGGCGCATGATATTCCCGATGATGGTATGCGGGTCGATGCTTTGAAACCTCTCTACGCTCCGCTTCCCGAGGTTAAATCCCCCACTCTGCGTCCCTTCGCTCGTGAATTGGACGTCTCGCTCAGTCCCACCCGCGAGGAGAATCTCGAGCGGTTATTGAAGGTCTTAGAACTTGCCCCATCTGATCTTGAGAGGCTGACTGAAGCGCTGAAGGGCGGGGTTCCGCATAATGTTTTGAACGCGAAGAAGCATGATGAGGAATCAGCCATCATTGCCTGGGCAGGATCATTGGGCGCGGTGACCATCGCCACAAATATGGCCGGGCGAGGTGTAGACATCAAGCTCGGCGGCGAGATCGCTGAGGAAATTCTCGCCGCGGTGAATCGTGTTTTGCGGCGGATCGGGGTTCAAGATCCTGAGAACATGAGTTTGGGTGAGCGACTCAAGGCACTGGCGAAGGCGGATGAAGAGGCGATTGGAATCTACGAAGCAGAAATTGAGCAGCTGAAACGCTTCATAGAGGATAGCGAGCGCGTGTGGGATGCGGGTGGTCTGCATGTGATCGGTTCAGAGCGGCACGAATCACGGCGCATCGACAACCAGCTGCGCGGTCGCGCAGGCCGGCAGGGCGACCCAGGCTCTTCGCAGTTCTTCCTCTCTCTGGGAGACGAGTTAATGCGCCTTTTCGGCGGCGAACAAGTGGCGAATCTGATGCAGCGCTTCAATATCGATGATGCTGTTCCGATCGCTCATAACATTGTGAATCGCACGATCGAACAAGCTCAAACTCGGGTTGAGGGTGCGAATTTTGACACCCGAAAACACCTTCTCGATTATGACGATGTACTCAATCAACAGCGCGAGGTTTTCTACAATCAACGCAACCGGGTCTTCACGAAGGATAGTCTAAGCGATGATATCGCCTCGATGCTGCGCACTGAGGTTGAAGAGCATGTCCAAATAGCGTTTGCCGATCCCGAGGGACCCTGGAAGCTGCTTGCCTGGCTGGAGGAGACCCAACCGACAATCGGGCTGGAGAGTGATGAACCTTATCCATCCTTCATGTTGAGCGAGCTCCTCGCTCCATTAGAAGATGTCTCCCAAGCGGATGAATTGAAACAGAGTCTCCTAGAAATCGCTCGAGGATCATTGGACGCGAATAAAGTTCACTTGCAGCGAGCCGTTGACGAGCAGTTGACCCATGCCCTTGAGCGTCTGGATGACCAGGTTGAGCAGCGTGTCGAATTCGCAGAGATGGCAGTCGACGCTGCGATTTATGAAGCCGAAGAAGAGGGGAGAGACATCGACCCTCGCGGTTTGCTGGAGGCGGTCGAGCAAGCAGCAGGTTTACGCATCCAGATGGATGATAAAACTTTGCAGCAGGTGCGCGAGGATCCGCAAAGTTTCCAGCGGCGAATCCGGGAGATGGTAGAGGCCAGTTTCGGCTTGCGCATCTGGGCCGGTTTGATCCAGGCCGTTGAACGCAGGATTGGGGAAAGCCTGAATCTACAGCCAAGTGTCTCAGCATCCATCGATTGGGATCAAGCATCAGAAGACCTGCAAAACGCGATAGAAAACGTGTGGGAAGCTCGCTCAGGACGGATCTTGGGTGAAATCGAGACAGATCTGCAGAATGCCCTCCGGGAAAATTCTACGCTCGATGCGCGGGAGAGAATCCGTTTTCTGATCCAGATGAGCTACGGTCAACGCAGCTTTTTCGATCGGAAAACACACCAGCGCCAATCGGTTAAGGTCGCCCGTCTAACCTATCCATTCTATGCTGCTAATCTCATCTCGGATCGCGATCCGGACGAGCTCACAGAACAGATTGTGCGGCATCTTGAAGGCGCTCAAGAGTCCTTGAAAAAACTGCTTGGGAATGCGGCATCCTCACGGCTTGCCGGATCGAAGTTGGATCAATTGGAATCGCGGTCCCAGGATCAATTACGAACCGCACTGGGGCAGGAAGCGTTCGATCAATACGCCGGGCAAGGTCCTCTTTCATCCTTATCCGCGGATGCACGCGAGACGATCTCCAATGTGTTGGGGAGCCAGGCGTTAGCGCGTGCCCACAGAGAACTTTTCCTTTCGGTCGGCGATCGAGAGTGGGTGGATTACCTCACGGAGATGGAGGCGCTCAGGACCTCAATCGGCTTAGAGGCGTATGGTCAACGCGATCCACTTGTGCAGTATAAGAGCCGGGCATTCGACCTCTTTAACGTACTCCTGGCCTCCATTCGGGCTGGTGTTGTCGCCCATATGTTCCGGCTGCGAACCACACCGAGTTCTTCAACAGCTGCAAAGCAGGCGCCTGCTCCCAGGGGGACGGTGGCTGATGATGGCAAGCCCGATAGCACACCCAAGAAGTCGGGCAAGAAACGCAAACGGAAGCGCAAACGTAAGTAGTCTTTACACCAGGTTGCCGACCGACCCCGGCGCTAGCACACTCGCCTTGCCGGTCGCTGCGGATAAATATTTCTAGATGACATCTCAACCACTGCTCTAATCCAGGGTGGGCAAGGAAGCCAGTTGAAGGATCATTCCGCAATAATAGATAAGCGGGTACTGGAACTGCCAAAGGTTGACCTCCATCGTCATCTCGAGGGATCATTACGCCTCGAAACGATGGCCGAGATTGTGCGCGAGGCCTCCCTGCCGCTTCCGAAAGACATTGAATCCCTACGAAGGCTCGTACAGGTCGTCGATGGGGATCCTAGAGACCCTGAGCATTTCCTTTCAAAATTTACGAATATCCGTCTGTTCTTCCGCTCACCGGAAATCATTCAGCGGATCACGGTTGAAGCTGTTGAGGACGCTGCACGAGACCAAGTGCGCTATCTCGAATTGCGTTTCACCCCGGCCGCGCTGGCTCAATCGGGTGTTTTCGATATGGAAGATGTGACGCGGTGGGTGATAGACGCAGCTACAGAAGCTGCCACAGCACACGGAATTGAAGTCGGGTTGATTGTCAGCGTAAACCGCCACGAATCGCTCGAAATCGCCGAGGAAGCAGCTCGAATTGCGGCGGACCATATCCAGGATGGAATTGTAGGGTTGGATCTTGCCGGTGATGAGGTCGAGTTTTCCGCCCTGCCATTTCAGTCGGTTTTGGCAAACGCGAAACAGGCCGGACTTGGACTGACCATCCATGCTGGAGAGTGGACCGGTGCGGAAAACGTACGCCAGGCAATTCTCGATCTGGGGGCGGATCGTATCGGACATGGAATTCGCATCCTGGATGACCCGCAAGTTGTGTCTCTGGCCCGCGAGCGAGGGATTCCGTTTGAGGTGAG
This sequence comes from Methanosarcinales archaeon, assembly GCA_048629905.1. Classification (GTDB taxonomy): domain Bacteria; phylum Chloroflexota; class Anaerolineae; order Anaerolineales; family E44-bin32; genus E44-bin32. The sequence goes on along the minus strand of JAIWHF010000001.1, from coordinate 19,104 downwards.
CATAGACAGCAATTATCTCACCGGTGCCATCCCCTCGCTTAATGCACACCCACTCCCGCAGATGATACAGGCGGGATTGCAAACTGTTCTGACTACGGATGACCCCTCAATCTTCGGCACTACCCTGTCTCTCGAGTATCAACACGCCGTCGACCATCTGGGTTTGTCGTTAGAGTCGTTGAAGGGGTTTGCATTAACTGCGGCTCAGGCAGCCTTTCTCGACCCCCACAGGGTTAGTCAATTAGAGTCGGAGTTCGTCTCTCTATTCTGGAGGCAGTAGGATCTATGCACAGAATTGGTGAGCTTGAAATCGCTGTCCTGCATGATGGTACGGTTTGGGTAGATGCCGGCGGACCTTTTGGGTTAGTCCCTCGCAATCTCTTTGAACGCCATATTACGCCAACAACTGAAAACTTGATTCCGATGGTCTTGAATTGCTTGTTGGTCCGTTCACAAGGAAAAACCATTCTTATAGACACTGGGCTCGGGAATAAGCTCTCGGAAGACGCAGCATTGCAATGGGGATTGGAGAGAGAGGGAGGCGGGCTACTGGGGAATCTCGCTTCTTTAGGTGTGGCTCCAGATGATATTGATATTGTGATTAATACCCATCTGCATGCAGACCACTGTGCCGGGAATACCGAGCTAATCGAACGAGAAATGCGACCGGTGTTCCCACGGGCGGAGTACTGGGTGCAGCGGATGGAATGGGCGGAGGCAAGTCATCCCGATGCACGAACTCGGGGAACTTACTTCGAGCAAAATTTTTCACCACTTCTCACGCAGGGGCGGCTTAAACTTCTTCACGGCGACACCAGGGTGACGGATGGTGTTCACTGTGTTGTCACTCCCGGGCATACTCGCGGCCATCAATCCGTCCTCTTACAGGATGGTGATTGGCGCGGTCTCTTTGTAGCGGATATGGCCTCCTATGGCGTACAAATGGAGCGCACTTCGTGGCTCACCGCCTACGATGTTTACCCCTTGGAGAATATTCGCACGAAACAGCGCTGGCAGCGTTGGGCATTGGAAAACGAAGCCTGGCTTTTCTTCCAGCATGATCCCCAAATAACAATCGCCCGCCTTGTCGAAGAAGACGGGCGAAAGCACCTCACGCCGATTTATCTGGATTGATTTTTATTATTGGTCCGCTTCCCAGATGGCAACCGCCTCCTGGATAAGCTGTCGGATATCCTCATCCGGAACGTCGGCAAGATCATAGCTCTGCACCCCGATCAATACGCGTGCAGCTCCGCTGGGGCTCTCCAGCAGGCGTACGGCTAGATGAGAACGACCTGAAGATTCGATCTTCTCCTGGAGAATGACATTTATTTGTTCGATCATACTCGTGGGTTTCGGCTCAACAGGTTCGTGCTCGAGTTCGACCCTTGGCTGACTAGGTGCCTCTTTTATTATCCAGGTTTGGAGATCTGAGGCGGCAAATTCAACGCGGGTCCAATCGTCGGATGCTCTAAGGTCGTCGGGGTTGTGATACTCTGTATCCCCGACCTTCACGATCAGCTGCCCGGTAACATCATCGCGCAGGAGCGTGGCGATAGATATCCGCGGACCAACTTGCGGCTGCAAGCCTGGTTTGCCGGCTTGCTCCTCTTCGTCTTCATCCTCGCCGAGTGACTCAGCCTCCGATTCGGGGCTAGGTTCCGCCAAAGGGGGCTGCTCAGAAGCGATCTCGTCTGTTGTCTCGAGATCATCTTGCTCGGTTGATGTTTGAATATCATCCGGCAGATCAGGGATGTCGTCGGAGATATCTTCATTGTCCAACATTAAAGGAGCGGGAATGTCCGTTTCGATCGCTGCTGCTTCAGGAGCCTCTCCACCATTTACATCATCTGCGGATTCTGGTTCTTTGGTCGATCCACCGCCCGAGATAACCCAATAGGCTACCACCGCTAAAAGAATACCAGCGGCGATTAATAAGACTCCGATCATCAATTGACTGTTCATGGTTGGTCCTCCGGCTGACAGTGCGGACAGAAGTGGGTGCCGCGTCCACCGACGACGGTGCGTTGGATTTTCGTGCCGCAATTAAAACAGGGTTCCCCTTCTTGTTTATATACACGAAAATGGTGTTGAAAGTCACCCCCACGAAAGACCCAGTCGATGCTGGCGCCATTGTGGTGTATGCCCATCTCGAGCGACTCGCGAATGCTCCTCCAGAGTCGTTTGACCTCGGCATTTGAAAGACTGTCACTTCTCCTGAGCGGGTGGAGACCGGCTTGATGCAGGGCCTCATCCGTGTAGATGTTTCCCAATCCAGCCAGGAAAGATTGATCCAGAAGGAGAGGTTTCAGTAAGCGTTTTCGTGCATGGAGCATATTCGCGAGTTGTTCATGTGTAAAGTTTGGTGCGAGAGGCTCGGGTCCTAATCGCCCCAGGACTACTTCGGGATCCGCGTAGAGACCAACCCGACCGAATTTTCTGGCGTCGCTGAAACGCAGGTCCCAGCCATTATCCAGATTGAATAATGTGTGATCGAAACGGTCTTTCGGATCCTGGGTGGGAGCCAGGCGTAGATCGCCGCTCATGCGCAGGTGGATCAGGAGCGTCTCACGGTCGAGTGGAAAAACAAGGTACTTGCCTCGTCGCTTCACGTCGACGATTTCGCGGTCCTTTATCCGTCTGTTGAAGGACCGCAAAGAGGGGTGTTCGACGTGCCGCGGCCAGTCTGTGGAGAAGCTGACAATACGCCGACCGGGGATCGGCGGCGAGCCGTTCCCCTCACGAAGGTTTTTCGCAATCGTTTCGACTTCTGGCAGTTCGGGCATTGGTGGCGATTATACATGACTGGTTTGCGCGGGCAAGATTGGATGAGATTAGTGGAAGTTGCACTCTTGCTTAATTAACCTATTGAGTTATCTCAAAGCTATCAACAATGTCGGAAAATACAGATTTATTAACATCAGAATATTCCTTAACTGTTCCAAACGTTAGCACATATTGAGTCTTCCCTTGAAGAATCAGAAACTGGTTGAAAACGACAATATGAGATTTACCAAAAACATCATTCATTTCAAGTTCATATGTGATCTTCTCTGCTTCAGTGAAGCTAATCGGAACTCTCTCCTGTGTAATGAGTAAATTCTCACCCAACATAGTTCTTAATTGCTGGATGTTTATCTCTACATAGTCATCGAATGCTATTTCTATGGGTAAATCAGACACCAGTATATTCACACTCGTTGGGATTCCCGCTGAAAGCGAGTCCACACTGGTGTCAATAGCCATGAATTTGATGCCAGCTGCAGCTAAGCTTCTTAGGTATGCTGATGAATAAATATCTCCCAGTTGTGGATTGGTTTCATTTGCGTAGGACAATATTTGATCCAAATCATCTGCACTTAAATCAAGGTGTTCCCAGTTATGCGGCAATGAGACCGAAAAACCAGCATCTTTATAAGAATAATGTGAATAACCATCATCCAGGGTCTCGACAGTAAAGTTCTTAACTTCATCCGTGGCTGCTGGCGTATGTGTTAAGGTTGGAATCTTCGTAGATGTTGGCAATGGCGTAATTGTTGGCGTTTTGGTCGGCGGCAATGGCGCAGTCTCAGTTGGTTGGGCTGCAATTGTTTGCTCAAGAGCTATTTCCAACGTCGCATCCAAATCAGAGGTTGATGGACTACTCCCACTATCGCATGCGGAACATAGAAGGATCGAGATCATGATGCTGACAAATAATCGAGTTTTCATTTGAACCCCTCCAGAATGTGTCTTACCATTATCTATCGTTGGTGAATAGATCCAATTGGCGTTTTTAAGCTTCATGGACTGTATTGGAGTATCCAGACGGACTCGCCCCCATGATTCTGCTTGTGTGACGAGCCATCGCCTAACAACGTTTGGTTAAATATCCGCCTGATAGACTTCGCTCGTGGGGTGAAACTCAATCCAACCCAGCCACCATTGCCGCTCGATCCACAGTCGCTGTAATGGGGGCGTGTTGGATGTGAGTGGGCTGCCCGCCCATGTCCAGCGCATCATCCCATCGCGTGAGGATAAGCCGCCATCAGCTGGAACCAGATCGATGGCCTTGTCACCCACGAGACGATCGAGAGCAATCACGTGGTCGGCGTCAGCGTCGTAGATGATGGCGATATAACGCTCACCGATGCGGTCGTTGATGACGCCCCGATCTCGTAATATGGTCAGTGGGTAGGCTCTGTCCACCCCGGCCAGACTCAACCCGGCGATTTCTTCGTGCATAGGCAGGCGCTTATCGGTAATCAAGCCCGGGGCTGCATAGTTCGTCGTAAAAGAATCCAGCAGGTGCTCCAGGCGATCACGAGGAATGAGCCCGGGATAGCGACCGTGGTCGGGAATAGGCTCCACTGCCAGGGATGTGGCCGGGTTCATTTCTTTCCATCGAGACCAGCGTGTGAGTTCCCCTCCCAGTGGCTGGAGCAGGGTGCCTATGAGTGGTCCCATCAGCGCCTCGCCGGTGGCATGCTGCCACAATGTGCCTGTTTGGCGGTCGCGGATAATCATGTTGCGGCGATAGACACCCACCACTTCGAATGTCAGGCGCTGGTTGTCTACTTCGGCGGCATACACGATGCCGCTGTTGCACGCCGCTCAGTAGGCGACTAATAAAGGCGCATCTCCGACCCGGTCGTTAATCAAATGGCGGGGAACAAGCGTCTCGAAGGGCCAGGCTGCGGAAGAACCACTTTCCTCGAACCCAAGGACAAGGGCTTCTTCTCGGAGGTTCGCCTGTGACGGTGGAACGTGCTTTGGATCATCCAGAGATACAAATACCCTCTGTGGTTCCAATAAGATTGTGGGGATGGAGAGAAGGAGGACAAAGGGCAGTGCGACAAAGGACGATGGCGTATTGACACAAGCGGCAATCGCCAGCGCCCAGGCTGTGAGTATTAGGACTGCACGGATGAGACGTGTACGGTAAAGCGGCAGTAAACCGATGCGGGGGATGATGCCTGGTAGTAATGGTGTGAACGCCGCGATCATTGCGAAGAAAACTGCCAGAGAAGAAAGCAAGTTGGTCATGGTATCGGTTCCCTATGAACTCACAGGATTTGATGTTGTGGCGACTTGAACACTACTATTGGGCTCTCATTATAGTTGAATGCTTCTATCTGCTTAGGCAATAATGCCTACAAGGTCTACGCATGGAAAAACGAACGGGATCAGTGAAAGGTTATCAGGTTTCGTATTTGCTCCACTTTCGCCGGACCGATCCCCGATACGGCGAGCAGATCGTCGGCTGTGTTGAAGAGACCATTGGCCGAGCGATGATCCATGATCTCCTTCGCCAGGCTGGGCCCTATCCCCGGGAGCAGCTCGAGTTCCGCGGCGCCGGCGGTATTGATATTGATCATCAACTCAGGGTCGATCTCGGAGGGGTGGATTTCCTCCCCCGTTGAAGTTCCCAAAGCGGTCATCTGCGGGACGTAGACCCGCTGACCATCCTCGAGGTCGGCCGCCAGGTTGATGCGGTCGAGATCAGCGCTGGATGTCGGTCCGCCGGCTGCATCGAGTGCTTCCTGAACGATCGAGCCGTGTGGCAGGAGATAAACACCTGGGCGTTCAGCAGCGCCAGCAACATGGATGGACAACGGACCCGGGGTTGGCGGTGGTAGGAGTTCAATAGGGTATTGTTTAGGTTGGTGGATGAGAAGCAGAATTAATCCTGTCGATGCCAAGCCCATTAGCAAGCCGGCTAGGAAGGTGCTCCATTTGCGAACCAGGTTAAACCCCCTCAATATTCCCCCTTCACGCTCGATATTTGGATTATATGTCAGGTGTGCCCCAATCTCAAAGCGATACTATAATCAGTGTATGCCTGATTATTACTCTGGTGAAGGGGATGACGGATCAACCGGCTTGCTCGGCAGCGAGCGAGTACCCAAATATCACCTGCGCCCGACCGCATTCGGGACGGTCGATGAAGCCTCAGCAGCACTTGGATTATCTCGAGCGACCGCGCTTTCTGAGGAAACGACTTCCGTGATCCATGAAGTGCAAAAGGATCTCTACACGATCATGGTGGAGCTTGCCGCTGTTCCTGGAGAGGAAGAGCAGTTTCACCGTCTTGAGGCAGCACGACTTTCCTGGATTGAGGAACAAGTGCAATCTTTTGGAGACCGTGTAAATATGCCGAAAGATTTTATTCTGCCCGGGGATTCGCTTCCAGCCGCCGCTCTCGACCTCGCAAGGACGGTTGTGCGCCGCGCTGAGCGGCAAGTCGTGCGGCTCGATCACGAGAGTAAGCTCTCCAACCCGACGATATTGCCGTACTTGAACCGACTCTCCAGCCTTTGCTTCGTGCTCTCCCTCTGGGAAAACGAGACCGCAGGCGTAGATAAACCCACGATCGCTAAGTCGAGAGAATGATGACCGGGACATGGATTAACATTGTCACGGTTCTGATCGGCGGCGCCGCCGGGCTTCTGTTCGGCGCCCGTTTTCCCGAGCGGATTCGTGAGGGTGTGATCAACGTATTGGGGGTCTTCACGCTAGCGATCGGCGCCGAGTTATTCATCCGCGGGACTAGCGTAGAGGGGGAGAACATCCTTCTGCCTCTGATTGGGTTGCTTATCGGCGTGATGCTCGGGGAATGGTGGCGGCTGGAAGCGCGTTTGAAGTCGCTGGGTGCCTATCTCGAGAAACGCTTCGCGAGCGGTTCGGGGGAGGTCACGCAGAGCAGCCGTTTCATCCGCGGGTTTGTCTCCGCCAGCCTGCTTTTCTGCGTTGGCCCGATGACAATCCTGGGGTCGCTCCAGGATGGTCTGACGGGAAATTACGAATTGCTAGCGGTGAAGTCGGTTATGGATGGTTTTGCAGCTCTTGCGCTGGCGTCCAGCTTTGGCATTGGAGTGCTTTTCTCGACGGGGATCATCCTTTTTTACCAGGGGGGCTTGACGCTGGCCGCGGCTTACATCGAGGGTTTTTTCGATCCAGTGATGCTGGCGGAGCTTTCGGTTGTGGGCGGGGTGCTTCTTATCGGTTTAGCGATAGGGACTCTGCTAGAGTTGCGACCGATACGAACGGCGAATATTTTGCCAGCACTTGTAATCACACCGTTGGCGGTAGTCGTCCTGCGATTCTTCGGTTTGATGTAGAAGGAAGTAGCCCCGGGGGGAGGATCAAGCCGCACGTGGGGTTGCGCAGCTATCCGACCTGTGAATTAATCAAAAAAGCGGGTGCCGGTAATATCGGGCACCCGCTCGGTCTTTCTAAGAGTTGGCATTTAATTCTCTAAGAGAGCTTGTTCGATATAGCCCCGGAAAGTTTCAAATGGAAGAGCGCCGGATAAAAGCGCGCCATTGATAAGAAAGCTGGGTGTTGAATCGACCCCCGCGTCCTGAGCGGCTTGAAAATCGGCGTCAACCAGGTCTTGATAGCGTCCTTCAGATAAACATTTCGCGAAGTCGGCGTCCAACCCGATGATATCCGCCATCGCTTCCAATCGCGCGGAGGTAAAACTTCCCGCGTTCTCACCGATCTGATTGGCAAAGACGATATTGGAATATTCCCAGAAGAGCCCTTGTTCCGCCGCGCAGTAACCTCCGAGAGCCGCTGCCTGCGATTCATTACCGATGAATGGGAAAGGTCGGAAGATGTAATAAACATCCCCTGTCTTGACATATTCATCGACGACCTGCTTAAATGTTTCTTCGTGGAAGAACTGACAGGCCGGACATTGGAAATCAGAGAATTCCTCGATGACCACCGGCGCATTAGGATCTCCCATCGCCAGCCCCTCACTCTGTGGAAAATCAATGGCCGCTGGAGTGATGATGCTCTGGATCTGGGCTTGTGAACGGAAGATAACCATTGCAGTGATGAGGGTCACGACCCCTGCTATAACAAGCGTGCCAACGACAAGGTTTCTCCGTTGTTCACGCTGACGTTTTTCGCGAATTTCTTCCCGTTTTCCCATGTTCCCTCCAAATTTAATATTTCCAAAACATACCATAGCAGGTCATAAAAGTCTACATATTCGCTCCTTTGGGAATAGCGCGATAGCCTGGAGGTGTGCAGCTTCTGTTCTGATCAGCCATGGGGCTTGTAATCTAAGGTTCTCCTCTAAATTGCGTGGGTGATCAAGCGGATTATCGGTACCCAGCTCCACAACATTAATAAATTGTAGACAAGATGGAATGACCGACTCTCCTGTTTGCAAACCGTGGGTTACCATGTTTTTGCCAAACGGGCAGAGCCACAAGCAAACTTAAAGGGAGCCGGTCATGAATAAGCGTATCATATTTATCGGTCTGGATGTGCATAAGGAAACAGTTTCTGTTGCCATTGCAGAGCACAATAAAGAACCACGGTCTCTTGGAAAGATAACTAACAGGCCAGAAGCGATTTATAAAGTGATGCGAAAGCTGGGCCCCTTCAAACGATTGAAAGTGTGTTATGAAGCCGGTCCATGCGGATATGTCATTTATCGCCAATTGTCCAAACTTGGCATCGAGTGTGTGGTTGTGGCGCCATCAATGATACCCAAGAAGCCTGGCGTTCGGGTGAAGACCGATAGTAAAGACGCAATGATGTTGGCACGTCTTCTGCGAAGTAACGATCTCGCACCGATATGGGTACCAGATGAAAACCATGAGGCGCTCCGTGATCTGTCCCGCGCAGTGGAAGCTGCGCAGGGAGATCTGGTGCGAGCCCGGCACCGTGTGCGCAAGTTGTTGCTGCGCCAGGGTATCCGCAAGCCTGAGGGAATGAGTTCCTGGACATACCGCCATCAGAGATGGCTGCATTCAGTGAAGCTTCCTCGTGCCAACCAGCAGGTTGTTTTGCGAGAAATGATGCTCACCATGGAGCAGGCCCAGGAGCGTCGTCAACGCCTTGAAGCTGAACTTGAGCATTCGGTGGAGTTCAGCCCACTGGCGGATCTCATCCGTGCCTGGCAATGTCTGCGTGGCATCAAGGTTGTCTCAGCAACGAGGCTGGCAGCTGAACTAGGTGACATACGCCGTTTCACAAACCCGAGCCAACTAATGGGTTATGTTGGGTTAGTTCCGAGCGAAAGATCGAGTGGGTCTCGGGAAAGACGAGGTTCGGTAACTAAAACCGGCAATGCGCATGTGCGGCATGTCATGGTTCAGGCTGCGTGGCATAGTCGCCATCCGCCGAGCCTTTCGGGAGAACTACGCAGGCGCCAGCGTGGTCAACCTGAGCGGGTGAAAGCAATTGCTTGGAAAGCGCAGGATCGGCTTCATCGTCGTTTCCGCCGATTGGTCGGCAGAGGAAAGCCAAGGCAAAAGGCTGTGGTTGCTGTGGCGCGAGAAATGCTGGGGTTCGTCTGGGCTATTGCCCAGGAGATCCCGGTTCAAGAGGATAACCAGCAGCCTGACAGTTTTTCACAGGCAGCATAAGGCGTGATCGTAAATCGAGACAGGAAGGGTGGCTAGAAAGATGGGCGGACACGGCCGCGGAACGGAGAACCCTCGACGGCCCCTAGGCGTTAGGGCTAAGGCCCGAACACGCGATCGTAGACAGAGGCAGCTCCCGACGGATAAAAGTCATGCGGTGTTCCGGGTTTCCCGGAACAAGACCCGCGAATATCAGGTTGATCAACCGTCGATAATGTCCTGTCCGCCCATCGCTTTGGCCATCTTTCCTGCTCGGCCACCGTAGGTTTTGAACTATGAGAAGCAAGCAAGAACCCATTAAATACTGCTGGGAACTTGACAGGTCATTCCATATCAGGGGCCGACCCATGTGTCGGCCCGCCGCCATCAAGTAATAAGGCGTCTATTAACCTCCCGCAGGTTTCAAACCTGCGGGAGGTTTAAGCCCTGCGGGAGGTTAACGTGCAACCCTCAAAGCGCAGGCTGCGCCTGCTTCCTAACTTCACATATTGAAGAAGCGATGTAGACAGAATAATGTCGACTCGAGACAATGACTCGAATGTAAAAAAATTCAGTCGAGAAGTGCCACCCAGATAACGGAGCTAAGATAATTTGGTTTCTAGGAGAGAGAAACGCTGGCCCGTGGGTTGAAAACCGAGGGAGCGATAGAGCTGCTGGCTGCGGAGGTTATCCGCTTGTGTATTCACGGTCACTTGCTCTATCCCGCGCTGAGAAAAACCATGTAGAACGTTGGCGATGAGAGTTTTCCCACAGCCCATTCCCTGCAGGTCAGGGTGGACGGCCAGGCGGGCGATGTGGGCGCCCAGCGCGGATGATGTGCTCATTTGATAGGCGACAATCTTGTCTCCTTTTAATATGACCGTTGCCAATGAGGAGAGACGGTAGGCGGTGCGAAGCGATCGCAGGGACAGAGCCCAGACGGGATCGAAGGCGCTCTGGTCTACGAGAGCGACTGCAGGGAGATCTTCCGATGCCATATTTCTGAGCTTAAACCCAGGTTCCTGGAGGTTTGTAATCGGGTCTCCATCCCACTTGAAAAAGATAACCTTGTTCGTCTCAATAAAGCCGAATTCTTTGAGGAAGGGGATGAACCAATCCTGTGTGGCGAGGGCCACCGCCTGCGATGCGCCGAGCTTTACAGCGTCCTCCGCAGCCGCCTTCCAGAGGCGGTCCCACACTGGGTATTTAGGAACGTCTTTCAATACGGCAAAGAGGCGTATCCAAGCGACCTGTGGGGGGTCAGGCTGGCAGGCAAGGCAAGCAACCGGTCTATCTTTGTTGAGGGCAATGAGAAAGGGCGCTTCATCTAGCAGGTCTAGAACGTTCAACCAGTCGAAGTGAATGTGCTTGTGAGATGCGTTTGTCAATAGGGAAGAGATTAAGCTTTGATCGCTAGACTGCGTCTGCCGGACTGTCCATGATGATTGCGATTGCATCGCGTCCAAACTCTCTGGGGGATGGATTAGGATCCTCGACCGAGGAGTCGTGCGGGTATGTCAAAGAGTCTGCGAAGGATGCGGTCGCGCCAACGAAGGCGCGGCTGAGAATCGAGCGCTCCTTGCATGCTGTTCAGGGCATCAAAAGGCTTACCACCGCGCAATTGGATCCTTGAGAGTGATTGAAGGATGTAGGACCGTGTTTCTTGATCGTCGCTGTCCTCAAGGCGCGTGAGGGCTTGTATATAACATTCCTCCGCTTGCTTGACCTCCCCATTGGCTTCAAGTGCTGAAGCCAGATTTCCCAAAGCCATCGCTTCCATCTGGCTGTTGCCGGCGCGCTGGAAGATTTCGGGGGTCCCCCTCACAGCGTCTAGGGCCTCGCGCGTCCGATCCATCTTGAGCAGGACAACGGAGAGATTATTGGCGGCTTCTGCTGCATTTATGTCGTCACCGCGATCGAGGAAGTCTCGCTTTGCCGCCTGAAAGCCTTGGACGGCATCCTCATACGCTCCGTGTTGATAGGCGTCGAGCGCGTCCTGGGAGAGTTTCTCGGGCGAATTCGAATCTTGAGTCATTGGACTAGATCATCAAACGCCTGAGCGACTCTTTGCAAGGCGTACAGATCAAGTTTTGACAGCCGCTCTGCCATCTTGAGATAGGGCTCGTTTTCAGGAGTGCTGAAGAAGGCGCGTAGATCCGCAGGAAGTTCACAGAAGCGTTCGAACGCTTGCTGGGTCATATGCCAGTTGCCGATCGGCCCCTCGTGGTCGATCAGCTCATCCACGGGTTGCTGGATGGCATTAACCAGGCTTTCCAGATCGGGGATGGGAATAGGGCGCAAACCACGTTCATAATTGCTCACTCGGCTAGGTGGCATATCGACTGTCGCCGCAAGTTCCCGAATCGACATTCCTAGCTCGAGTCTTCGTTTGCGCATCATTGCACCGATTATTCGCTGCCGCAGTGAGACCATGATGGTCGGATCAAACGTGTAATCCTCTCCAATATCAGCAGCGGATGGTGAGATAAAGTAGCGCAGAGGGGTATCTAGATGGAATGCAAAGAGTTCAAGTTCTGGCAAGGAGATAGACTTTCGGCCATGCTCATACGAGGAGAGTGTGCTGGTCGTCTTGCCGATAAGCTTCGCCATATCTTTCAAGCTCATCCCGGTTTCCAAGCGTTTCTCACGCATCAGAGCGCCCAGCATTTTGGCGCGTAAAATTCGGGTTTGTTGATCCGTCATTATGCAGCTCCCGATTGCGGATTGAGGGGATTATAGCAAATGTCCACACTTTAGACCCACATACCAGAGATCAGGAAGACATTGATCTTAATCGCAAAACAACAAGGCCTTTAATCACCCGGTGAGCGTTCGTTAGAAACCCAATCGATGATCAGCTCAAGATTGGCAAATTAAATCGTAGGTGATCCAATGGGGAATTGAACAGCTAATGATCAGATGTGCCTTCTAGAACCGGGTATTAACTGATATTGGACATCCCGATTAATTATTGGAGCAGGCGAGAAGCTGCGTCTTTGAGAATGAGGTTGGCTCGTTCGTCAGGGAAGCGCAATTGCAAAGGAGCATGGAGGGAGTTTAGCAGCGTAAACTGCGTACCGATGTTTGGCACCGCGGCCAGCATCTCCACGTTCATGCGATCTGCCAGGGTCCTCTGGGTTAACCCTTCGGTTGGCAGGGGGCGGTTAGAGATGTACTGCAGTCGATCGGTCTGGATGCCGTGGTTGTCTAGATAATCCGCGATCGCATGTGCATTGTTAACACATTCATCATCGGGCATGAGGACAAGTACAAGATCCTTGGCTACGCTCATCACCAGTCGAGCCAAAGGCGAAAGGTTGCGCCCCAGGTCAACAATGACGTATTCGTATGTGGAGCGGAGCGATTGTAGAAGTGGGGCAAGTCGGTCCGCGTTCAATCTCTCTGCCTGGTCCGGGCTGCTGGCTCCCGGGATAAACTTGGTATCCCACCCCTGTGGAGTTAAGAGATTCTCGCGCAGATAATCATGGGTAAGCTGGCTTGGTTCTAGTTCCGTCAGGTCGACGACATCCGGTGGCCCCATCATTCCGGTAATCTCGCATAAGGACCCAATCGGCAGGACGAGATCGAGAACAACGGTCTTGTCTGGTCCTACAGCTTGTGAGATGAGGTGGGCGATATTCACGCAAATCGAAGATGTCCCGACCCCACCTTTTGCCCCCAAGAAGGCGATCACTTGAGCGAGATGAGGAGTCGCCGCAGTGCTCCTCTCTGTTGCACCCGCTCGCTGTCCTTCCGCCAGGTAGCTAATTAGAGCTTCCACAGCGTCGGTTTGTTTGATGATGATGTGGTCCAGACCTGCATCTATGCCGGCGACGGTGGCTTCGGGCGCGCTAAGATGAGTAAAGCCGATCAGGGTGGTCCGGCTCGTGCGTTGATCATTTTTAAACTTCTGGATGAGTTCAACAAAATCGATATCTGGGAGATCTAATTCGGTGACGATGACGTCGGGCGTATTGCTCCACGCTGCAATTAACCCTTCCTTACCCGTTGGAACTACCTGAACTTCATAGCCCGTTTGCGTGAGCATATGGTGGATAAAGACAGAGGTCTTTCGATCAGGCTCAATAACGAGCAATGAAGGTGTTGGCATTCCAGCGCTACCCGTGGGGTCTAGTGCTATTCAACTGAGGGCATCATGTACCCAATCCCTTGTTTGGTGATGATATGTATCGGGTTCTTGGGATCGGGTTCGATCTTTTGGCGAAGCCGGCTGAGGCAAACCCAAAGGATTTCCTTGTCATCTTTGTATTCGTCTCCCCAGACTGACATCAGCAGATCTTCCGGGCTGAGCACTCGGCCAGTGTTGTTGGCCAGTGTTTGAAGCAGACGATATTCAGTCGCGGTAAGGGCGACTTCCTCCCCATCTACATTGACCTGTGCGCGCGCAAGGTCCAACTCTAATCCGTCGTGCTTGAAAAGAGGTTCATGGAACCCTTCAACGGTTTCACGCTCGGCTCTTCTCAGCACGGCGCGGACTCGGGCGAGTAGCTCCTGCGCTGAAAATGGTTTGACGATGTAATCATCGGCACCTGCATCGAGCCCACGCACGCGATCGCGCTCTTCCCCCTTCGCTGTGAGAATTATGATAGGGATGGATGAAAATTCGCGGATGCGTTCACAAGCTGTGAAGCCATCCATAACCGGCATCATGACGTCGAGGAGGACGATGTCAGGTTTGTGTTCGGCGACTGCATCAACAGCTTGCTGCCCATTCATCGCCGTGATCACTTCATACCCCGCAGTTTCAAGGTTGATTTCCACAAGGCTCAGATAACGTGGTTCGTCATCGACGACCAGAATCATTTTCGGGTCAGACATATTCGCCCTCCTGCTCCTCAATATTTATCGTTTTAACGGGGAGCGTAAAGAAGAAACTCGTTCCTTCCCCTACTATACTCTCAACTCCTATTTCACCGCCATGCGCATCGATGATCTTGCGGGAGATGTAAAGTCCAAGACCCGTGCCGCGGGTGGCAGCGTTTATTGGGACTCGGTAGAAGCGCTCGAATAGGTGTGAAAGATGCTCCTGGGTAATTCCAGGGCCTTCATCCTGAACTTCGACACGCACGCGTTCATCATCGGCATCTACTTTAATATACACCTTCGCCCCGGGCGCGTATTTCGAGGCGTTGGTAAGGAAGTTGTCCAGTACCTGGGCGATGCGCGTGGAATCGATCTCGAGAATCGGGAGGTCATCGGGCATCTCCGTGATGACCTCAATTTCTGGAGTGGCCCCCTCGACTCTTTGAATCATAGCTCGGACGACAGGGCCGAGGCGAGCTGGCTCGAAAGTCATGCTCAAAGTCCCGCTTTCCAGTCGGGATGAATCCAATAAGTTATCGATGAGTTCGCTGAGTCGATCCGCTTCATCGTCGATGATTTTGAGGAAATCATCCCGGCTTGTCTCGTCCCACTCTGTGTCCTCACGCAAGAGCGTCGTAACGTATCCTTTAATGAACCCCAGCGGGGTTCGCAGTTCATGTGAGATTGTTGAGATGAAATCATCCTGCATACGGGTCAGCTCACGCTGTGCTTCCAAACTAGCGATGCGTCGGGAGAGACGGCGGTTCTCCAGGAGCTGCCCAACGTGCCAGGCGACAAACTCCGCCAATTGAATGTGTTCCGACGGGAAAGAGGGTCCCCCGAATCTTCCGAAGGCGAGACTTCCTACACACCGCCCACCGACAAGCAGCGGTACGCCGAGAAAATCGCGTCGCCGCTCACGTCCTTTCACGATCGGACCGGCATCCTCCTGTCGCAGCACGGTTTGGCCCGAGCGAAAGGCTTCCTCTGCGGCTGGCTCGCCCCAATCGAGATCCGCCCCACGCGATCTGCCCCGACCCAGTGCGCGAGCATAGCTGGGTTCTATTTCATGCGACTCTTCATTCTCGAGATAAAGAGCGACGGTATCGAAGATGAAGATTGTGCGTGCAAGACGGAAAATCGCATCGAGTCCCGCATCGGTATCAAAGGTTTCTGCGACGATGCGAGCGATGGCGTAGACGGCGTTTAATTCCGTGCCGTACGTAAGAGATTCAGTCGGAATTAATGGACCGGTCATTTATTTCCTAAAGCTGTCGGGATCGTAAATTCAAATTTCGTCCCTTGGCCTTCCTGGCTTTCAACGGACAATTCAGCACCGTGAGCATCTACGATTATCTCTACAAGTGCAAGACCCAAGCCAGCACCTCCATATCGCCTTGTCGGCGAGCCGTCCAGCTGGTGGAAGGGCTCGAAGATCTCCTGGATGCGGTCTTCGGGTATGCCAATACCGGTGTCGGACACAGCAAAATGTATCCCCAGATCCTCGATTCCTACCTGAATGTTTACCTTTCCCCCATCAGGGGTAAATTTAACCCCGTTATCGACCAACTGAAAGATCGCCCAGGAGAGCCGCTCAGGGTCCACCTGCAAATCAGGCAAATCATTTGCGAGCATGGCCTCCAGGGTGACGCCTGCTTTTTTCGCCTTCTCGTTGGAGCGATTGAGAACTCCATCGATCAACTCTGGTATCGAAACCGGCTGCAGGTGGAGTGTGATGCCCTCACGCGACGCCGTTGAAAACTCAATCAAGTCTTCGATCAAACCACTAAGACGGTTTGTCGCTCGCACAGTCACTTGCATCGCCTCGCTTTGCTCCTCAGTGAGATCGCCCAACTCACCGGCAACGAAAAGTTCAACATACCCTTTGATATGCGCTAGCGGCGTTCTAAGTTCATGCGATATGTTGGAGATGAGATTGGCTTTAATCTGGTTGATCTCGGTCAGTCGCTCGAGTGCGTGTCTGAGTTCTTTCGTCCTCTCCGTTACCCGCTGTTGTAAAGTCCTGTTTGATTCCTGGAGGGCGGCATGCAGCTCTACGATCTGCTGAGTTATCGCTCGATCCAGAGTCTCTCGCTCCAGGTAGCCCAGCTCTAGCAGCGTCTGGCCGAGGAGAACATGCTCGCCGCTTTCCGCAGCCTCTTTCTGGCGCGCCAGGGCCATCTTGAGCTGCTCCTCAGTGATCTCACCTTGCTTGATGAGGAAATCCCCGATGCGGGGCACGAGCCATTGCGGCGTTGTGTCCATTGGAGCGTATTTGGGTGAGCCATCGAGATAGGCTTTTTCCCCAAGGAGGGAAAGGAGAGCCAGGTCGATTCCACAATTGGGACATGTCCTCGCATCCCCTGGGAGAGGGTGCTCACACTGGGGGCATAGGATTAATTGAATATTGGGAGTTTGTTGGGAAGACTTTGGCATGTGGAACCCTCTGTCGATTTCTATTGAAACCATCATAGCCTTTCTGCTGATTCCTAGCAAGCAAAGTCCGCTTTACAGTGAAAGGACCTTGTAAGGTTCAAGTCGTTAAAAATCAAGGATAATAGCTACAGTGAAAGGTAAGGTAAATATGGCTGTAGACGTTCTACTCATCGACGACGACCCCGATCTAGCGATCATGCTGCGTACGTTGTTGCGGGGCCAAGACATTCAAATTCGAGCGGTGTTCAGCGGCGAAGAAGGTGTCGAAGAGTGCCGCAATGAGCAGCCAGATGTCATTATCCTTGATTTGTTAATGCCCAGTATGGATGGTTGGGAAGTTTGTGAGCGGATCCGTGAGTTCTGTGATGTCCCGATCCTAATTCTCTCTGCGATTGGCTCCCCGGGGAGTGTAGCAAGGGCATTGGATGCAGGGGCAGATGATTATCTTATCAAACCCGTTCACGCTAGTTTACTCGCTTCCAGGCTGCGCACGCTGATGCGTAGACGGCTCAGGGTGGAGCAAGTTATCGCAGCCTGAACTATTTGTTTGGATCGCTGGCTGGCAACCGCGTTTCCCTTAACTAACCACGCAGCCTTCGCTGCGTGGTTCAGGTTTAAGCGGGTTAACTTACGATAATGTGTTGCTAAAGCGTGGCTTTTGTTGCGCCGCCATCGAACATGAGCGCGTGCCCATGGATGAAGGAGGCTGCGGGGGAAGCCAGCCAGGCAATGGTCTTTCCGTATTCTTCGACCGTTCCCATGCGACCCAGCGGTACGTCTTCCGTGACTTTTCCTGCCTGGTCATCGATGGTTGTCCCACTGCGCTCGGCGCGATCCGTCATGAGCTGCTGCACTCTATCCGTCCAGGTCCAGGCTGGGTTGATCGAATTCACACGGATTCCCTTCGGTCCGAGTTCATTTGCGAGGGACTTTACCAAACCGATCACGGCCATCCTCAGCGAGTTTGAGAGAATTAAGTTGTCGATCGGCTGTTTGACGGAGTAGGATTGCGTTGCGACGATGGAGCCGTGTCCTTGTTCAAGCATGTGCGGCACGACGGCGTAGCAAAGACGCACGGCGCTCATCACGGTTAGATCAACTGCCGTGGTCCAATCCTCAGGTTTGAGATCGAGGAAGCCTCCAGGAGGAGGGCCTCCGGCATTGATGATCAGGATGTCGATTTTTTGAAAGTGGTTGTGTGCTTTAGAAATCATCGCTTCAATTTGCTTCGGTTCGGTCAGGTCGGTTTGTATGGCGAGTACATCCACGCCAGTCTCCTGTTGAATCTCCTCTGCCGTAGTGAAGATTTGATCCGTGCGGGAACAAAGAGCGATATTCGCGCCTTCTCGTGCAAGCGCTTGCGCCGCGGCCTTCCCTAACCCGCGTGATGCGGCGGTGACGACTGCTGTTTGATCCTGTAAACCTAAATCCATGAAAGACTCCTTAATCTCCTCCGAATTTAAAGGAGGATGATTTGATAATCAACGACCTGAAGGTCTGGCCGGTTCCGTTCGATCCATCTTGGAATAGTCTCCAACGTCCGCTGTAGGTGGCGATCGTTGTTCCCAACAACCGCGCAGGCGATCCCCGCAGACCTGTGCAGATCATTATGCTCCAGTTCGGCGGTGGAGATATTGAACTCGCGCTGCAACCTTATGAGCAGCGGTTTAAGCTTGCTGCGTTTCTCTTTCAAGGAGTTGCAGCCGGGGAGATAGAGTTCGATCGTGACGACGGCGACGTGCATGCGCTGAGTTTAGACCGTATGACGGACGGGCACAAGAAGCAGTTGCCGTCCTCCTGAGCGGCGTGCAGCAGGCGACACAACCTGTGATTGAACTCCAACAGGGAGTATCCACGGAAGTTGCCAGGCTGCTCCATCCCACACCGACGATCATCCCCGATCCAGTGACCCTGATTCAAGAGGTCCAGTCGCTGGCTCGCCTGGAGACCATTCACTACTCGGTCGAGAAGGTCATTACGGCAGAGACACGCCAGGGTCCCTTCGGCTTCTTGTTTGGGGATAGGCTCCTGCTTGTTGCCCATGGCTCGGTCATCGCCGGCGTGGATCTGGCGGAAATCACAGAGAGTGATATCTCGATCGATGAGAAGGGGGTGGTCACGCTCCAACTACCCCCGGCAGAGATCTTTATAGCCGCATTGGATAATGAGAAGACGTACGTATACGACCGTGAAGTTGGTTTCTTGCGGCGCGGCGACGTCGAGCTTGAATCTGCCGCCCGTCTGGCAGCGGAGAAAGAGATCCTGGAAGCCGCGTTGAGCGATGGGATTCTCGAGCAGGCGCAGGTTAACGCAGAGGCCTATCTGTACCGTCTTCTGGGGTCGTTGGGATTCTCGAACGTGCGCTTCAGCTCAGAATAACACCTCACCAAAGCTACTAACTTATCACTAGATCCGTTCCGTCCATTGGGTGTTGGCGAAGCGTTCGCCTTGCAGCTCTTCGGCTCGGGTGAGCTCTGCGGGGGAGGGATCTCCTGACTCC